>NZ_CP042239.1:0-317187 GCF_007833215.1 Sphingomonas suaedae | reverse complement strand
GGCCCCCTCAGGCGCGACGATGTCATAGATATTGCCCCATTCCTGCGCCCACATATTGCCGAGCAGGTCGGCGCGGATCGGACCGGTCTTCGACTGGACCGCATCGCCATATTTCTCGTTCAGCTTCCAGCGGACATAGGTGTGCAGCGACTCATAGAGCGGCTTGACCTCGTTCCACAGCTTGTCGGTGAGCTTGGCAAACTCCTCGGGCGGCATGTCGTAGTTCGAGCGCCACATCGCGCCGACATCCTTGAACCCGAGCTCGCGCGCGCCCTCGTTCAGCAGGCCGACCGAGCGCTGATAATCCTGGCGCTGCGGCGCGCCGACATTGTCGTGCCAGTTGGTCCACATTTCCTTGAGCTCGGCGGGATTGCGGCTGGTGCCCATCGCCGCCTCGATGTCGCTGCCGCTGATCGGTTTGCCGTTCAGCGTCCCCTTGCCGGTGCCATAGACGGTCTGCATGTCGGTCTGCAGTTCGGCGAGCGCGGTCGCGGCGCCGTCGCGGGTCGGCGCGGGCGAGGTGATCGCGCTGCGCAGGATATCGAGCTGGCGCTTCGTATCGGGCGAGAGGCCCTTGGCCTTGTCGTACTTCGCGGCTTCCAACGCGAAACGGACCGCCATTTCCGTACCCTCGGCGCCGCTCTTGGCGACCAACGCGGCGCTGTCCGGGGTGATATAGGTCGCGTAAATCCACTGAATGCGCGCATCGTCGACCGAGAATTCGGCGAACTCCTTGCTCGCCCGGGCGACAAAGGCATCGGCCTCCGCCGCGGTCGGGGTGGCGCCCTGTTTGCCCGTCTGCGCGGCGGCGGGACCCGCCATCATCAGCGCGAGCGCGATCGTCGAAATTCCGGTGCGGATCATCAATCCCTCGATTTTGTCTCTATGGATGGCGCCAGACTGCGCCCGCCCCCGGACGGGGTCAAGCCGTCAGAAATGTTACGATCGCATCGCCCAGTTCGGCCCGCGTCACCGCACTCATATGATTGCCGGGGATCGACACCAGCCGCGCATCGGGCAGCATCGCGGCCAGCCCCTCGAACGAACCGACCTCGTCGTCCTCCTCGCCCGCGACGATCAGCACCGGCTGGTCGATCTTCGCGACATCCTCGCGTGGCGTATCGACAAAGGTGTCGAGGATGCCGAGCAGCGCCTTGGGGTCACCGCCGGTGGTCTTGAGGAACGCCTGGGCCATGAACTCGCGGTCGCCATGCTTGAAGCTGCCGAAATGGGTCAGGACGTTGCGGAAATAGCCTGCCCGGCGGCCGGTATCGACCACCCCCTCGTCGCCCAGCCCGGACAGGATCACCCGGCGCGGCGCTGCTGCAATGCCGCGCGCCAGCACGCGCACCGTCGTCCGCGCGCCCAGCGAATAGCCGCCCAGATCGTAATCGGTGAGTTCGAGATGCGCGATCAGCGCCTCCGCATCCTGCGCCAGCGCGTCCGGCGGATAGGCGGACGGATCATGGGGTCGCGCGCTGTCCCCATGCGCGCGCAAGTCGGGCATGATGACCCGGAACCCTGCTTCGGCCAGCCTCGCGGCGGTGCCATATTTGATCCAGTTGGTCTCCGCGTCGGAGAAAAAGCCGTGGATCAACACCACGGGCCGCCCCTCGCCCAGCTCCCGCCAGGTCAGGATTTCGCCATCGAATGTCGCAAAAGTATCGGTTTTCATCGGTGCGACAGATGCACCTTTTCATCCGGTGATAAAACCCCGGATGCTTGCCGTGCAATCGTCAAGTCGCAAAATGCAACTGATAAGGGTGGATATATATAAGCGTGCTTATTATATCGCTCGCCATGAACGAACCGCTTGGATTCTTGGTCGCCGATCTTGCCCGTCTGCTGCGACGCGATTTTGATCTGCGCGCGCGGGAAATTGGCGTGACCAATGCGCAGTGGCGCACGCTCAAGACGCTCGCAAGGCACGAGGGTAGCAATCAGGGCGCACTCGCCGAGCTGCTCGAAGTCGAACCGATCACGCTGGCGCGGATGCTCGACCGGCTCGAAGATGCCGGGCTGGTCGAGCGCCGTCGCGATCCCGCCGATCGACGCGCCTGGCGCATCCACCTGACCGATGCGGCCCAGCCGCTGATCGGCCAGCTGCGCGACATCGCGGACGAACTGGTCGAGGACGCGCTCGCGGGCATTTCCGAAGCGGACCGCGCGCAGATGCGCCGCACGCTGGACCGCGTCCGCACCAATCTGATCACCACGAACGACAATCAAGAGGCCGCCAATGGCTGACGCCGATCCCCGCATCGAAACCGACACCGCCGAGGCTGTGACCGAGGCCCCGCCGCGCAAGCGCAACTGGCTCCGTCCCCTGCTGATGTTCGGCGTGCCGCTCCTGCTGGTCGCTGCGGCGGGCGCATGGTGGGCGATGTCGGGCGGCACGGTGTCGACCGACAATGCCTATGTCCAGCAGGACAAGGTCTCGGTGGCGAGCGACGTTGCGGGCCGCATCGTCGAGGTCGCGGTGAAGGAGAATCAGCGCGTCAAGGCGGGCGACCTCCTCTTCCGCATCGATCCCGAACCCTATCGCATCGCGCTGGCCCAGGCCGATGCCGCAATCGCCAATGCGCAGGTCCAGGTGACGACGCTCCAGGCAAGCTATCAGGGTACCGGCGCCGACATTCAGGCGGCGCGCGATCGCATCGCTTCCGCGCAAGAGGATTTCGCGCGACAGCAGGCGCTGATGCAGCGTGGCTTCACGACCCGCGCCCGGTTTGAACAGGCGCAACACGCCGTCGAACAGGCCCGCGCCAGCTATCAGAGCGCAGTGGCAAGCGCCGAAGAAGCACGCGCGAAGCTGTCGAGCGGCAGTGCGGTTCCCGGGGTCAACCCCGCCATCGCCGCTGCCCGTGCCCAGCGCGAAAAGGCGCTGCTCGACCTCGAACGCACCGCGCGCCGCGCGCCGGTGGACGGCGTGATCAGCCAGTCCGACCGGCTCCAGGTCGGCCAGATGATGATGTCGGGCCTCCCTGCGGTCACCATCGTCCGCTCGGGCGGGTCGTGGGTCGAGGCGAATTTCAAGGAAACCGACCTTGCTGACATGCGCGTCGGCCAGCCCGCCGAAATCAGCTTCGACGCCTATCCGGGCCTCAAGCTCAAAGGCCATGTCGCGTCGATCGGCGCAGGCACCGGCAGCGAATTCTCCGTCCTCCCGGCACAGAATGCCAACGGCAACTGGGTCAAGGTGACCCAGCGCGTCCCCGTCCGCATCGCCATCGACGAGGCGAGCCCCCGCCAGTTGATCGCCGGCCTGTCCGCCGACGTCACGGTGACCACGGACGAGTAACTTGGCCACCGCCGCCGCCAATCCTGCTGCCGAACGCCCCGCCCCGCCGCCTGCCGACGGCGCGGCGCTGCCGGTGCAGCACAAGGGGTTGCTGACCATCGGCGTCATGCTGGCGACGATCATGCAGATCCTCGACACGACGATCGCAAATGTCGCGCTGCCGCACATGCAGACCGCGCTCGGCGCGACGGCGGATACGATCACCTGGGTACTGACCAGCTATATCGTCGCCTCGGCCATCGCGATCCCGATCACCGGCTGGGTGTCCGACCGGATCGGCTCGCGCAACCTGTTTCTGATTTCGATCGTCGGCTTCATCATCGCCTCGGCACTATGCGGCGCGGCGCAGAATCTCGAGGAAATGGTGCTGTTCCGCGTGCTTCAGGGCATCGCGGCGGCATTCATGAACCCGCTCAGCCAAACGGTGATGCTCGACATCAACCGCCCGCAGGATCAGCAAAAGGCGATGGCGGTGTGGGGCATGGGCATCATGATTGGCCCGATCCTGGGGCCGGTGCTGGGCGGCTGGCTGACCGAGAATTTCAACTGGCGCTGGGTGTTTTACGTCAACCTGCCGCTGGGCGTGATCTGCCTCGCGATCCTGTGGTGGCTGCTGCCCAGCCGCCCGATCCGCAAGCGCGGGTTCGACCTGTTCGGCTTTTCGTTGCTCGCCATCGGCATCGGCGCGCTTCAGCTCATGCTCGACCGCGGACAGGGCGAGGACTGGTTCTCCTCCCCGGAAATCTGGGTCGAAACATTGGCCGCCATGATCGCGCTGTGGATGTTCGCCGTCCATATGGCGCTCGGCAGGAACCCGATGTTCGAGCGCAGCCTGTGGAAGAACCGTAACCTCGTCACCGCGCTTGCCTTCATGCAGGTGGTCGGTGTGGTGATGATGGCCACCATGGCGCTGCTCCCGCCGATGCTCCAGACGCTCTACGGCTATCCGGTGATCGACACCGGCCTGCTGCTGATGCCGCGCGGCGTCGGCGTGCTGGTGACGATGGGGATATCGGCACGGCTCGTCGCGCGTGGCGTCGATCCGCGGCTTCTGGTCGGCACCGGCTTCGCGCTCGCCGCCTGGTCGCTGTGGGACATGACGCAATGGACGCTGACCATGGGATCGATGCCGTTCATTGTCTCCGGTCTCGTCCAGGGGCTGGGCATGGGTCTCATCTTCATGCCGCTCAACGGCATGGCCTTCGCCACCCTGCCCCCGCAGCAGCGGACCGAGGCGGCGAGCCTGCTCAACCTGTCGCGCAACATCGGCGCGTCGATCGGCATCTCGCTGGTCACGACGATCCTCGCGCGCAGCACGCAGGTCAGTCATTCCGACCTCGCCCAGCACATCACCGCCGAGCGCTTTCAGACGCTCGACCCCGGGCTGCTCGCCAATCTCGGCGGTTCGACCGACTCGATCCTCGCCATGGCGAATGCCGAAGTCACGCGTCAGGCGGCAATGATCGCCTATCTCAACGATTTTCACGCGATGATGATCGTCACGATGCTCGCGATCCCGCTTGTCGTATTCCTCAAGCGCCCCCGGGCGCAGATCGCGAATGATCCCGCCGCGGCGGGCCACTGACGACCGGACGGTCCGCCTCGGTCCTATAGTTGACCCAGCCAGATTGTTTCCCGGGGTCGATTCATGTTCAGCCGTCTCAAGCTTGCGACGAAGATCACGCTGCTGTCCTGCCTTGCGATGCTCGCGCTGGCCGCGTCGCTGGTGATGGTGACGCAATGGGCGCTCAACCAGGACATGCAGAAGCGCGCCGCCGAGCGGCAGGAAACCAATATGGGCGTCGCGCGCGAGGTGCTCGGCCGTTATGGCAAGACCTTCGCGGTCGACGGCGACCGCCTGCTGCTCGACGGACGCCCGCTCAACGGGTTCAACGCCCCGGTCGACCGGGTCAAGCAACTGGTGGGCGGGACTGCGACGATCTTTCTCGGCGATACCCGCATCGCGACCAACGTGATGAAGGACGACGGCAGCCGCGCCGTCGGGACGAAGCTGGCCCCCGGCCCGGTCTTCGACGCGGTACTGCGCGACGGCAAGCCCTATCGCGGACAGGCGGACATCCTCGGCAAGAGCTATTTCACCGCCTATGATCCGATCCGCGACGCGTCGGGCAAGACGGTCGGCGTCCTGTATGTCGGCATTCCGGTGGAGGATGTGGCCGGCAACGCCTCGGGCCTCCTGCTCATCCTTGAAGAACTCGGGCTCGCCGCGCTGCTGATCGGATGCGCCGTCCAGTTCGTCATCAGCCGCCGCCTGTTCGCGCCGATCACGGCGATGATCGGCACCATGCGCCGCCTGGCCGACGGCGATACCAATTCGGAAATCGTCGGCAGCCATCGCGCGGACGAGATCGGCGAAATGGCCCGCGCGCTGGCAGTGCTTCAGGAGGCGTCGGCTGCGCGTGCGGCGGCCGAGGCGGAGATCGCGCGCAACAAGGATGCGCTGGACAAGGTCGTCCGCGCGCTCGGCGACGGGTTGAAGCGCGTGGCTCAGGGTAAGCTGACCCATGGTATCGATGCCGAATTCGATCCGCAATATGCCGCCCTGCGCGCCGATTTCAACGCGACGGTCGTGGCGCTGCAGGAACTGGTCGGGGCGGTGATCGAATCGACCGTGGCGATCAAGGCGGGCACCGGCGAAATCTCGAGCGCCACCGACGACCTCGCCCGCCGTTCGGAAAGCAATGCCGCGAGCATCGAGGAAACCACGGCGGCGATCACGCAGATCAATACCCGGCTGGAAGCCATGGCCCGCGCCGCGCGCGACGTGGTGGCCCGCGCCGAAGAGGCAAGCAGCGTCGTCGAGGATGGTCGAAATACCGCCGAACATGCCGTCGCCACGATGGGCCGCGTCAGCGACAGCGCACGCGGCATCGATGGCGTGATCGAGGGGCTGGACAAGATCGCCTTCCAGACCCGCGTCCTTGCGATGAACGCGGCGGTCGAGGCCGGTCGCGCTGGTGAGGCCGGTCGCGGCTTCGCGGTCGTCGCCGATCTCGTATCGGCGCTGGCGATGCGCGCCGAGGAAGAGGCGAAGCGCGCGCGCGAACAGCTGACCCTGACGCAGGACGAGGTCGCCGTCGCGGTCGAAGCCGTACGCAGCGTCGACGGCGCGCTCGCGCGCATCGTCGAGACGGTGGGCAGCGTCAACGGCCTTGTCGGCACGATGGCGGCCGACAACGGCTCTCAGTCTGCGGCGATGACCGAGATTGCCGCCGCGGTCGGCACCATGGACCATTCGACGCAGCAGAATGCGGCGATGATCGAGGAAACGTCCGCCGCCGCACGCGGCCTGCTCGCCCAGGTCAACGCGCTGGCCGATCAGGCATCGCGCTTCGATGCAGGACCCCGGGCTCCCATTTCGGCGCAGCGGGCCTCCGCAGGGGCCCCCGCCCCGGTTGCGTCGCCGACGGTCGCGGCCGAGCCGCTCCAGCAGCCTCCCTCGCGCCCTAAGCCCGTGCGGGCGAAGGCCAAGCCTGCATCGGGACCGAAGACCGCCCCGCTGGTTCGCCCGACGCTCCCGGTCGCCGCCAACGGCAACGGCGCCGTCCCGGCCGCAGCGGCGATGGACGATTGGGACGAATTCTGATCCCGGCGTAGAGGGCCAGGCGGGCCGCGACGGCCCCGAGCGCGCGGCATCGCGACGCCGGGGCCCCGCGGCCGGTCAGCCCTTTTTCAGATGCCGCCGCCCGAGCAGTTCCGCGATCTGCACCGCATTGAGCGCCGCGCCCTTGCGGAGGTTATCGCTGACGCACCAGAAGGCGAGGCCGTTCTCCACCGTCGAATCGTCGCGTACCCGGCTGACGAAGGTCGCATAATCGCCGACGCATTCGACTGGCGTGACATATCCGCCATCCTCGCGCTTATCGACCAGCATGATCCCCGGCGCCTCGCGCAGGATGCTCTGCGCGTCCTCGGCCGACAGTTCGCGCTCCAGCTCGACATTCACCGACTCGCTATGTCCGACGAACACCGGCACGCGGACACAGGTCGCGACGACCTTCACCTTGGGGTCGAGGATCTTCTTGGTCTCCACCACCATCTTCCACTCTTCCTTGGTGGACCCGTCCTCCAGGAAGACGTCGATGTGCGGGATCACGTTGAACGCGATCTGCTTGGTGAACTTCTTCGCCTCCGCGCTGTCGCCGACGAAGATGTTGCGCGACTGTTCGAACAGCTCGTCCATGCCCGCCTTGCCCGCACCGGATACCGACTGATAGGTCGACACGACGACGCGCTTGACCGTCGCGGCATCGTGCAGCGGCTTCAGCGCCACCACCATCTGCGCGGTCGAGCAATTGGGATTGGCGATGATGTTCTTGACCTTGTAGCCGTCGATCGCCTCGGGATTCACCTCCGGCACGATCAGCGGCACATCGGGGTCCATGCGATAGAGTGAGCTGTTGTCGATCACGGTGCAGCCAGCCGCGGCAAAGCGCGGCGCGTGCACCTTGGTCGCATCGCTGCCGATCGCGAACAGCGCCATATCCCAGCCGGTGGGATCGAAATGCTCGATATTCTGGATCTTGTACTGCTTCCCGGTCTCACCGAAATCGACCATGTCGCCGGTCGAGCGTGCGCTGGCCAGCACCGCCAGTTCGTCGATCGGAAATTCGCGCTCGGCCAGAATGGCGAGCATCTCGCGCCCGACATTGCCGGTGGCGCCTGCGACTACGACTCGGTAACCCATCAAAGATCCTTTCATGCGGTCAAGCCGCCCGGAATAGGGGCAGCGACATAATCCTGTTTCGATTGGAAGTCAGCGTCCCCAACGGGGCATTGCTGGAATTGTTTCGCGGCCGATACCCGGACTCGCGCGATCGACCGTCAGCGGCGGGTCGCGGTCCGGGTGGTGATAATGGCCCGTTTTCGAAACATGGTGGCGCCCTAGCAGTTCCGTTACGCAAGTGACAGGATAATTCTTCTTTCCTTGCGCGAAGGGCGGCGTTGCACGGTGGACGCTCGGCTCCGCGCTGGCCTATGACACCCGCGAATGAGAGGAGACCCGAACTTGGCCGACCATTTCGTCCGTCCCGACGCCCGCGCCTTTCTCGACATGCTTGCGGCGATGCCCCAGCCGGAATGGCCGCCTCAGCCAGAGGTGTATCGCGCGCAATATCAGGCGATGAAGGACATGGTCGACCTGCCCGTCGGCGATCTCGCCACGATCCGCGACCTCACGATCCCCGGCCCGGCGGGTCCCATCCCCGCACGGTTGTTCGACGTACGTGAGAGCCGTGAGCCCGGCCCGGTCGTCCTGTTCTTCCACGGCGGCGGCTTCGTCATCGGCAATATCGACAGCCATGCGAGCTTCACCGCAGAGATGAGCCGCGTGCTCGACCTGCCCGTGGTGTCGGTCGACTATCGCCTCGCCCCCGAACATCCCTGGCCAGCAGCATCCGATGATTGCGAGACGGCGGCGCGCTGGGTCGCCTCCAACCCGCCCGAACTTGGCCGCGTCGCGACCGGCATTGCTCTCGCCGGGGACAGTGCGGGCGGCCAGATCGCCGCGGTCGCCGCGATCGACCTGCGCGATGCGCCTGCGGACGTCCCCGTCATCGCCCAGCTGCTGATCTATCCTGCCACCGATTTCAGCGGCGATTATCCTTCCGCCGACCATTTCGCCGAAGGCTATCTGCTCACCGCAAAGGGCATGGCCTGGTTCAACGAATGCTATGCGGCTGACATCGACCATCACCGCGCCTCGCCGCTGCGGTGCGAGACGCTGGAGGGTCTTCCCCCCGCCGTCATATTGACCGCCAGTCTGGACCCGATCCGGGACCAGGGTCGCGCCTATGCCGGGGCCTTGATCGCCGCAGGCGTTCCGGTCGTCTATCGCGAGGCGGTGGGCAATATCCACGGCTTCATCACCCTGCGCCGCGCCATCCCGTCCGGGCAGGGCGATGTCGCCGGGATGCTGGTGGCGTTCAAGACCGTGCTCGTCGAAGCCGAAGCCAACCGCGTGATGGTGCAGGCGGCGGCGTGATCGACCGCAATGCCCTTCCCTACCGCCCCTGCGCCGGGGTGGTTTTGCTCAACCGCGACGGCATGGTCTTTGTCGGCCAGCGGCTCGATTCGACGCTGGAGGCTTGGCAGATGCCCCAGGGTGGGATCGACCCCGGCGAGGACCCGCTCGAGGCCGCCTATCGCGAATTGTGGGAGGAGACCGGCGTCGTCCGCGACGCGGTCGAACTGGTCGCCGCACCCGATGAGGAACTGGAATATGACCTGCCCGACGATCTGCTGGGCAAGGTGTGGAAGGGCAAATGGCGCGGCCAGCGCCAGCGCTGGTTCCTCTTCCGCCTCACCGCCGGGGACGATGCGATCGATATCCAGACGGCCGAACCCGAATTTCGCGCCTGGCGCTGGCTCGACCCGCGTGACCTTCCCGACGTGATCGTCCCGTTCAAGCGCGACCTGTACGCCCGGCTGCTCGAAATCTTCGCCGAACCGCTCGGGCTGGATGCGCGATGATGCGGTGCAACACTCGATTCATGAAGCAAAATTGAGTAGGGAACAGTCCCATGCGTTTCCTCCCTTTGTGCCTCGCCCCGCTGCTGCTCGCCAATGCGGAAGCCCCCGCGCCCCAGCAGGCGCCCGAACAGGAAGCACCAACCTCGGTCGAACGGTCGTCCGAGGTGAAGGCGATGCTCGAGGCCGCGATGAAGGCGGGGGACGAGGCCGGGGTCAATGCGATCGTCAAATATGCCAAGGCCGCCGACAAGGAACGCGCCGCGCAGTTCGAAAAGGCCGCCGCCAACTGGAAGCGCGAACGGCGCGAGGCTGCCGAACGCCGCATTCGCGAGGCGAAGTTCCTCGAGCTGGTCAAGGGCCGCGCGGAAGTCGGTGGCTATGTCACCACCGGCAACACCGAAACGGTCGGCCTGACCGGCGTGCTCGACGTCAAGCGTGAGGCGCTGCGCTGGCGGCACAAATTGCGGCTTCAGGCGGACTATCAGGAAAGCCTCGGCCAGACCGTACGCGAACGCTACCTCGCCGCCTACGAACCGAATTTCAAGATCGACGACCGCGCCTATGTCTATGGCGCGGCGCAATATGAAAGCGACCGGTTCCTCGGCTATTACGACCGCGTCTCCGTCTCGGCCGGGGCGGGCTATACCGCGATCAAGTCGTCCGCGGTGAAGCTGGACCTCGAACTCGGTCCGGCATTCCGCCACACCGCGTTCACCGACGACACCATCGAGCGCAATGTCGCGGCGCGCGGCAAGCTCGACCTCGACTGGAAGCTGAGCAAGGGCGTGACGTTCAGCCAGGACGCCTCCGCCTATCTCCAGGACGCGAACAGCACCGTCCAGGGCAAGACCGCCCTGCGCGTCAAGCTGTTCGGGCCGTTCTCGACACAGATGTCCTATGCGGTGAATTACGAAAGCATGCCGCCGGTGGGGCGCAAGACGACCGATACCACGACGCGGGCATCGCTGCTGGTCGATTTCTGAGGGGCGGCGGACTGTTTGTCACTTGCTCGACGAATCGCTAACCCGTTCGGCAAGGCTGACGGTCGCTGTCCGACTGTCGCGGAGGTAAGCAGATGCCCGGCTGTCGGTTTTGCGCACGGCTCCGCAACCGAGTTTGCGAGGATTGTGAACGCGCCTTTTATACCGCGCTTTCAACGGCGACCGAGGATTGGGAAACGAACTTCACCGCCGATGGTGGTTTTTGGCCCGATGAGACTGAACAAAACCAGACGCTGATCGACCGCGCCAAAACGCTTCGGCAAACCGATCCAGACGCGGCGCTAAAGCTCTACATAGAAGCAGCAGATGCTGGCTCTCCATTGGCTTCGGAGACGGTCGGTTGGCACTACTCGACTGGCACTTCGGTCGCGGTGGATCGGGCCGTGGCGGGCGGCTATTATTATCGCGCCGCCTGCGCCGGTTCCTGGCGTGCGACGATCTACTATGCCGGAATTCTCGAGGTTGAGGGCTATCCAGATCATGTCGAGCAGGTCTTGAAGGACGGGATGGTAGCGGATTTCGTGCCCTCGTTCTTTTGGCTCGCATGGTTTCGTTTCCGCCGCGGGCCGAAGCCAGGCATGTACCGCGAAGTCGGGCCGTGGATGGAATATGCCGCCGCTAGGGGGCATCCATGGGCAGAATTCGCGCTCGCACGATGGATGGCGCGTGGAAAACTGGGGATCCGCAATATCCCGCGCGGATTGCGACAATACTTCGCAGTCTATCAACGCTTCCTGTGAGAGCCCGGCGAACGGAGCTTGCGCCCAAGGGTCCAATTCCACTCCTTCCCTCCAGCTGGCTGCATCCGATACTTTCTCGCCACCGGGGGTTCACCCGCCGCATTTCCCCCGATACACCCGCGCCATGGGTCTTACCGCGATCGAAACCGCCGCCGTCGAACACGCCCGCGCCGCACCCATGCTGGCGCAGGTCGAGCGCTGGGTCGCGGTCAACAGCGGCACGCGCAACCTTGACGGCCTCGCGACGATGGCGGGGTTGCTCGCCGATGCATTCGCCGCGCTGCCGGGCGATCTGACGCTGATCGACCCCGCGCCGGTCGAAACCGTCGACGGCAGCGGCACCGTCCAGTCGATCGCCCATGGCCGCCATCTCCACCTGCGCGTGCGCCCGGACGCACCCGTCCAGATGCTGTTCACCGGCCATATGGACACGGTGTTCCCCGCCGATCATCCGTTCCAGACCGCATCATGGCTTCCCGACGGCAGCCTCAATGCGCCGGGTGGCGCGGACATGAAGGGCGGACTGTCGCTGATGCTCGCCGCGCTGCGCGCGGTCGAGGCGACCCCGGCGGCGGCGCGCTTCGGCTATGAAGTCGTCATCAACTCGGACGAAGAAACCGGCTCCTTCGCCTCGGCCGCGCTGATCGAGCGGGCCGCGAAGGGCAAGGTCGCGGCGCTGACCTATGAGCCCGCGCTGCCCGACGGCACGCTGGCGGGCGCGCGCGGCGGCACCGGCAATTTCTCGATCGTCGTGCGCGGACGCAGCGCCCATGCCGGCCGCAATCCGCGCGACGGGCGCAATGCGATCGTCGCCGCAGCCGACCTGGCGGTGCGACTGTCGCAACTCATGACCGACGACCTCTCGGTCAATCCCGCGCGGATCGAGGGCGGCGGCCCGAACAATGTCGTTCCCGACCTCGCCATCCTGCGCGTCAATTTCCGCCCCGCCTCGCCCGATGCCATCGAACGGGCAGGTGCGGCGGTGCAGGCCCTCGCCGCAGAAATCGCCGCCGCACACGATGTGTCGGTCCATGTCCATGGCGGCTTCAACCGCCCGCCAAAGCCGCTCGACCCCGGCGCCGAGCGCTTGTTCGGACTGGTCAAACAGGCCGGCGCGGATCTCGCCATCCCCGTCGCGTGGAAGGCGACCGGCGGGGTGTGCGACGGCAACAACATCGCCGCCTGCGGCGTCCCCGTGGTCGACACGATGGGCGCACGCGGCGGCGCCATTCATTCGCAGGAGGAATTTCTGATCCCCGACAGCCTGCCCGAACGCGCCGCCCTGTCGGCGCTCACCATCCTGCGCATCATCGAAAAGGGCGGGGTATGAGTTTCGTCATCCGCCCCGCCCGCGCCGACGATCTTCAGCATCTCTACGAGATGGCGAAGCTCACCGGCGGCGGCTTTACCAACCTCCCCCCCGAAAAACCGGCGCTGCAGGCCAAGCTGGAGCGCAGCGCCGAAGCATTCGCGCGCACCGACGACGCGATGAAGGACGAGCTCTTCGTCCTCGTTCTCGAAAATGCCGAAACCGGCGAGGTACGCGGCACCTGCCAGATCTTCACCCAGGTCGGCCAGCGCTGGCCCTTCTATTCCTATCGCCTCGGCACGGTGACCAAGCATAGCGAGGCGCTGAACCGCACCTTCCGCGCCGAAATCCTCAACCTCGTCAACGATCTGGAGGGGGCCAGCGAGGTCGGCGGGCTGTTCCTCCATCCCGGCGAGCGTGCCGGCGGCCTCGGCATGTTGCTCGCGCGCAGCCGCTACCTCTTCATCGCGATGCACCGCGCGCGCTTCGCCGACCGCATCCTCGCCGAACTGCGCGGGGTCATCGACGAGGCCGCGGGATCGCCTTTCTGGGATGGTGTCGCGGGCCGCTTCTTCGGAATGAGCTTCCAGCAGGCCGACGAGTTCAACGCCATCCATGGCAACCAGTTCATCGCCGATCTGATGCCCCGCCACCCGGTCTACACCGCGATGCTGCCCGAAAGCGCGCGCAGCGTCATCGGCGTCCCCCACCCCTCCGGCCGCGCGGCGATGCGGATGCTGGAGCATGAGGGGTTTGCCTTCGAAAATTACATCGACATTTTCGACGGCGGCCCGACCATGACCGCACGCACCGATCATGTGGTCACGATCCGCGATTGCCGCTCCAGTTCTGTGGTCGATCTCGCACCCGGCGGCGAACCGTGCATCGCCGCGCGCGGGCATCTGGCCGAGTTTCGCGCCTGCAATGCCCGAATCGCGACGATCGATGGCGGCGTGACGATCGATCCTGCGGGCGCCACTCTGCTCGGCGTCGAGCCGGGTCAGGATATTCGCCATGCCCCGCGTTGAGATCAACTTCGACGGCATCATCGGCCCCAGCCACAATTATGCGGGCCTCAGCCCCGGCAACCTCGCCGCCACGCGCAACCGCGGTACGGTGTCGCAACCGCGTGCCGCCGCATTGCAGGGCATCGCCAAGATGCGCGCCAACCTCGCGCTCGGGCTGCCCCAGGGCATATTGCTGCCCCATGCCCGCCCCGACCATCGCTGGCTCGACCGCCTCGCCACCCGCTATGCCGATGCAGCCCCCCATCTTCAGGCACAGGCACTGTCAGCCTCCGCGATGTGGGCCGCCAACGCCGCAACCGTCTCCCCCGCGCCCGACACCGCCGACGGCCGCTGCAACCTGACCGTCGCCAATCTGGTGACCATGCCCCACCGCAGCCATGAATGGCCCGAGACGCTGGCGCAGCTCCGCCTCGCCTTCGCCAGCGACGCCTTCCGCGTCCACGGCCCCGTCCCCGCCCCGTTCGGCGACGAAGGCGCGGCCAATCACATGCGCCTGGCCCCCGCACACGATGCGCCCGGCGTCGAGATCTTCGTCTATGGCGTTTCCGGCGGCCCCTTCCCCGCGCGCCAGCATCGCGAGGCGAGCGAAGCGGTCGCGCGCCGTCACGGCCTCGACCCGGCGCGCACCTTGTTCGTTCAGCAATCGGAAGAAGCCATCGCGGCAGGCGCTTTCCACAACGACGTCGTCGCGGTCGCCAATGGCCGCGTGCTGTTCGCGCACGAACAGGCATTTGCGGAAAGGAGCAAATTCTACACCGACCTCCGCCGCCTGATGCCCGAAGTCGAGATTGTCGAGGTTCCCGCCGCGCAAGTCAGCCTCGCCGACGCAATCAGCTCCTACCTGTTCAATGCCCAGCTGGTGACCTTGCCCGGCGGCGAGACCGGCCTGATCCTGCCGACCGAGGCGCGCGACACCCCCGCCGTCTGGACCTGGCTTCAGGGCCATGTCGCGGGCAACGGCCCGATCCGGCATCTGGAAGTAGTCGATGTCCGCCAGTCGATGGCCAATGGCGGCGGTCCCGCCTGTCTGCGCCTGCGCGTCGTCGCCGACCCGGCCGATATCGATCCCCGCTTCCTCGTTGACGCTGCAAAGCTCGACCGGATCGCCGCGGTGATCGAGGCGCATTGGCCGCAAAGCGTCGCCCTGGACGACATCGCCGATCCGGCATTTCTCGCCCGGATCGCCGCCGCGCGCACCGCACTGCTGGAGACGCTCGAAACTGTCGAGTTACTTGACAGTTAACCATAAGATTTAACGCGAAACCCGCCATTTCCGCCCTTGGCCCGGGACTTGCGTTAAGGCTATCATGATCTCGCGCATCAAACGCCTGTTCACCATCAAGACCCGGTTCGAGGCATTTCTCGTCATCTACGGCCTCGGTCTCGGCGCGGTCGAGCGTGGGACGCATTATCTGGAGCAATATCCGGGCTGGGGAGGATGGCTGCTGTTCGCCGCGTGCCCCATCGCGGTGTTCATGGCGGGCGCGCGGATCCTGGATTCGCTCGACGCCGGGATCGAATAGCTTTTTTCAGGGGGCCGTGGGGGCGGCCCGGGCGGGGAGACTGGGGTGCGGTTGTTTCGGGGAATGTTCACGGCACTGGCGGCACAAGCTGTGCTGGTAGTCGCGGTGCCGGGCGGGTTGCTGTTGTGGAATGCCTATACGACCAGCGCGCGGCTGATCGAAAATCGCGATGCCGAACATCTCGGCAGCTTTGCCGCGCTGGCCGGGGAATCGGCTGCCGCAGGCAAGCCCTTTCCGACGATCATCGCCGAACTCGACCGGCGTGACCCCACCATCCTTGGTGGTCGCGTCGCAATCGTCGGTACGGATGGTCGCCTGCTCGCTGGAACGAGCGCCGGCCCCGCGCGGATGGAACAGCCGGTCACCGCAAATGGCCGGCAGGTCGCAACCGCGCGCATCATCGCCCCGCCCCAGCTCACCGATCGCGACCGCATTCTGCTGCGCGACCATTATCTCGGCATCGGCGCGATCCTGGCGGGGGTGCTCGCGCTGCTGCTCGGCGCCGCCTACTGGTTTGCCGGGCGCTGGTCGCGGCCCCAGCGCGAATTGCTGCGCCTCAGCCAGGAGGTCGTCGATGGTGAGGGCGATATCCATTTCGACGAGAATGGCCCGCGCGAAACCGTCGCGACGATGCGCAACCTGCGCCGCGTCGCCAACCGCTTCGAACGGATCGAGACCGCGCGCCGCACCTGGCTGGTGATGATCGCCGAGGAACTGCGCGACCCCATCTCCGCGCTGGGCGAGCGGCTGGCGATGGTCGGCCAGCGGTTGTCGGGCGATCCGGAGCTTCAGTCGGCGCTGGAAACCGACCAGACCCGCCTCGCCCGGATCGCCGAAGACCTCCACGCGGTCGCGCTGGCGGATCTTGGTCGGCTGCCGCTGCGGTTCGCCGATGTCGATCCGCGCGCGCTGATCCACAATGCGATCTGGAGCCATGGCAAGATCGCCAGGGCGGCGGGCATCAGCCTCGAGACCAGCAATCTTCCCCCCTATACCATCCTGGTGAAATGGGACGGCGAACGGATCGAGCAATTGTTCGGCGCGCTGATCGAAAACAGTATGCGCTATGTCCCTGCAGGCGGGCGCATCGTGCTCGGCTTGGAAAGCCAGCGCGATGCCTGGCGGCTCATCGTCGACGACAATGCCCCCGGCATCGATGTCGAACTCGCCCAGCAGCTGTTCGAGCCATTCTATCGTGCCAATGCCGCCGACCTGCCCGGCGGATCGGGCCTCAGCCTCGCCACCGCCCGCGCGATCGTCGAGGGGCATCACGGCCGGATCGAGGCGAGCAACTCCCCGATCGGCGGCCTGCGCATCACCGTGATCCTCCCCGCCACGCCGCCGACGGCGTAGAGTTTGGTTCAGCAAAGCTGAACCATTGCGGCACCGGCCCACTTCCCCACCCGGCCACCCAATGAAAGTGTATTCTATGGGTGGCCGGGTGGGGGAGTGGGCTGGCGCCGTTCAGCGCAGCTGAATCTGACTCTAAGCGGTCGAACCGGGCCTCATTCGATCCCGAGCAGCTCGATCTTGAACATCAGCGTCGCGCCACCGGGGATCGGGCCCTTGCCCACCGGGCCATAGGCCTGGGCAGCGGGGACCGCGACCTCGATCGTGTCGCCCACACCCATCTGCGGCACCGCGACCTGCCAGCCCTTGATCAGTCGGCCCAGCGGGAAGGTTGCGGGCTCGCCGCGCTCGTACGAGCTGTCAAACGGCGTGCCGTCGATCAGCGTCCCGGCATAATGGAGAGTGACGGTGTCCGCGACCGTCGGGTGCTTGCCGGTGCCATCGCCCGCGATCCGCCGCCAGCGGATATTGCCGGGCAGCCCGCGCCACCCGTCCGCCGCCTTCAGCTGCGCGATCGCCAGCTGCTGCCGGTTATGCCAGGCCGCGTCCTGCGACCGCTCGGGCGCCTGCTGCGCAGCAACCGCGACCGCCACCATCGCGCCGCTCGCCGCGACGGCCATCCACATCGATTTACGCATCGTCACCCCTGTTCGAATTCCAGAATCGCCGCATCCACCGCCAGGCTGTCGCCCGGCGCGAAGTTGATCGCCTTGACCACCCCCGCCTTTTCCGCGCGGAGGATATTCTCCATCTTCATCGCCTCGACCACCGCCAGCGGCTGCCCGGCCTCGACCCTGTCGCCCTCGCCCACCTCAAGGCGGGTGAGCAGGCCGGGCATCGGTGCGAGCAGGAACTTGCTCATGTCCGGCGCGATCTTCGCGATCATGTGCCGCGCCAGTTGCGCCACGCGCGGATGGAACACGTCCAGCTGGTGCGTCGCGCCCCGCGTCGTCAGCGCCCAGCCCGCCCGTGTGCGCGCGACGCGCACCGCGAGCGTCGCGTCGCCCTGCCGCATCACCGCCAGCCGGTCGCCGGGGTTCCAGTCGAGTTCGCCCTCGATCAGCGCGCCGTCGACCAGCATGTCCTCGCCCAGCGTTACCTCATGCTCGATCTCGCCGATCCGCACGACCCAGTCGCACGAAATCTCGCGCGGCGCACCGAGCTGACCCGAAATCCGCGCCGCACGCTCCCCCTGTCGCCGGGACAGTTCAGCCGCGATCGCGGCCAGCCTCCGCCGCAGTTCAGCGCCCAGCGGTGCGCCTTCAAACCCCTCGGGATATTCCTCGGCGATAAAGCCGGTAGTCAGCGCGCCCGACCGGAATCGCGGATGCTGCATCAGCGCCGACAGGAAATCGACATTATGGCCCAGCCCGTCGATCTCGAACCGGTCGAGCGCCGCCACCTGCAGATCGGCGGCCTCCCCGCGCGTCGGTGCCCAGGTGATGAGCTTGGCGATCATCGGGTCATAGAACATGCTGACCTCACCCCCCTCGGCAACGCCATCGTCGACGCGGACATAACCCGTCTCGAGCCCCTCCCCTTCGGGGGAGGGGTTGGGGTGGGGCAGTGCGGCATCGGCGATACGCGCCGGCTCCTGCCGGGCCTCTGCGGCAGGCGGCCGATACCGCACCAACCGCCCGGTGCTGGGCAGGAAGCCGCGATACGGATCCTCGGCATAGACGCGATTCTCGATCGCCCAGCCGGTCAGCGTCACCTCATCCTGTGTGAACGCGAGCCGTTCGCCCGCCGCGACGCGGATCATCTGCTCGACCAGATCGAGCCCGGTAATCGCCTCGGTCACCGGATGCTCGACCTGCAGCCGGGTGTTCATCTCGAGGAAGTAGAAGCCGTCCCCGGTCTTGTCCGCGCCGCTGACGATCAGCTCGACCGTCCCCGCGCTATAGTAACCCACCGCCCGCGCCAGCGCGACCGCCTGCTCGCCCATCTTGCGGCGCATCTCGGGCGTGACGAAGGGCGACGGCGCTTCCTCGACCACCTTCTGGTGCCGTCGCTGGATCGAACATTCGCGCTCGCCCAGATAGACGATGTTGCCATGCTGATCGCCCAGCACCTGAATCTCGATATGGCGCGGCTGTTCGATGAACTTCTCGATGAACACGCGATCGTCGCCGAACGACGCCAGCCCCTCGCGCTTGGTCGCCTCAAAGCCCTCGCGAACGTCCTGCTCGCTCCACGCCAGCCGCATCCCCTTGCCGCCGCCGCCGGCCGACGCCTTCATCATCACCGGATAGCCGATGTCCGACGCGATCTTCACCGCCTCATCGGTGTCGGCGATCTCGCCCAGATAGCCGGGAACGACATTGACCCCCGCCGCCTTGGCCAGCTTCTTGGACGCGATCTTGTCCCCCATCGCCGCGATTGCATTGGCGGGAGGCCCGACAAAGGCGATCCCCGCCTCCGCACACGCCTTGGCAAAACTCTCGCGCTCCGACAGAAAGCCATAACCCGGATGGATCGCATCCGCCCCGGTCGCCTTGGCCGCCGCCAGGATCAGCTCGGCCTTGAGATAGCTCTCCGCCGCCGGTGCCGGCCCCAGCCGCACCGCCTCATCCGCAAGCCTCACATGCGGCGCGCGCGCATCGGCGTCGGAATAGACCGCGACCGTCGCAATCCCCATCCGCTTGGCGGTGCGGAATACGCGGCACGCGATCTCGCCACGGTTTGCGACCAGGATTTTCTTGAACATCAGGAACGGCCTATCTTCTTGACGACGTTGATACGCTCTACGGTTAGTTTGGTCTTGCAGTCGTCGCGAACCTGCCCTTCCGCCGAGGTGCCCTCGAGACTGAAGGCCATCACGTCGCAATGCGCATCCCGCCACGCCTTCCAAGCATTTTGCTCGGCACGAATGACGGCGAGAGCACGTGGGCGATTGTAGCAGCGCGTCGAGTTGACCGGCTTGCAGTCACGAACGCGGACAATGGCTCGATCAAGTTCGCGCACCATCAGTTCTTCCGCGGCCACAAAATCGCGCCTTGCGCATCGCGCCAAGCCGGTCGTTGCTCGGTCACTGCAATGAGGCGGTGTCCATGTTTGCAACACGATCATCGCGAGCAGGATCACTCCGCCGCCTCCAGCTCCGCCTTCACCTCGCCCTGCATCGCCCGCATCCCCAGCCGCGCGAACAGCGCGGCGTCCTTGTCGTCGCCGGCATTGCCGGTTGTGAGCAGCCGGTCGCCGGTGAAGATCGAATTCGCCCCCGCCATGAAGCAGAGCGCCTGCGTCTCGTCGCTCATGCTCTCGCGCCCCGCGGACAGGCGCACCATCGACTCCGGCATCGTGATCCGCGCCACCGCGATTGTACGGACGAACTCGATCTCGTCGATCTTCGCCAGCGGCGTGTCGTGCAGCATGTCGCCCAGCACCGTACCCTTGACCGGCACCAGCGCGTTCACCGGCACGCTCTCGGGATGCTTGGGCAGCGTCGCCAGCGCATGGATGAAGCCCACCCGATCGCTGCGCGTCTCGCCCATGCCGACGATCCCGCCGCAGCACACGTTGATCCCCGCCTCGCGCACATGATTCAGCGTCTCCAGCCGGTCCGCGAACGTCCGCGTCCTGATCACCTCGCCATAGCGCTCGGGCGAGGTGTCGATATTGTGGTTGTAATAGTCGAGCCCCGCCTCGGCGAGCATGTCGGCCTGCGTCTCGGTCAGCATCCCGAGAGTCATGCAGGTTTCCATCCCCATCTGGCGCACCCCGCGTACCATCTCGACGATGGCGGGCATGTCGCGGTCCTTGGGGTTGCGCCAGGCGGCACCCATGCAGAAGCGCGATGAGCCATTGTCCTTCGCCTGCGCCGCCGCCTGCAGCACCGCGCGGACATCCATCAGCTTGGTCGCCTTGAGCCCCGTCTCGGCATGGGTCGACTGGTTGCAATAACCGCAATCCTCCGGGCACCCGCCGGTCTTGATGCTCAGCAGCGTCGACAGCTGCACCTCATCCGCCGCGAAGTGTGCGCGATGGACGGAGGCGGCCTGAAACAGCAGCTCGGGAAACGGCAGGTCGAACAGCGCGGCGATCTCGTCGCGGGTCCAGTCGGTACGGGGAGTCATTCAGCAGCTTCCTCTTGCGGCGGCATGTTATGGCCGAGCAGCGTCAGCACTTCTTCGGCCGCTTTGACAAGGTTGGTGCCCGGCCCAAAAATCGCCTGCACGCCCGCGTCGCGCAGGAACTGATAGTCCTGCGCCGGGATCACCCCGCCCGCGATCACCTTGATGTCCGGTCGGCCCGCATCCTTGAGGTGTCCGATCATCTGCGGGATCAGCGTCTTGTGCCCGGCGGCCAGGCTGGATGCGCCGACGATATCGACATCCTCCGCTACCGCCAGCTCGGCGGCCTCCTGCGGCGTCTGGAACAGCGGGCCCGGCACGACGTCGAACCCCAGATCGCCGAATACCGAGGAAACGAGGTTGGCGCCGCGGTCATGCCCGTCCTGCCCCATTTTGGCGACCATCATCCGCGGCTTGCGCCCCAGCCGCCGTTCGGTCGCGGCGACGCCCTCCCTGAGCTGCGCCCAGCGCGCATCGGTATCGTGCGCTCCGCCATAGATGCCCTTGACCGGCGTCGGCACCGTGCCATGCCGCCCGAACACATCCTCCATCGCCAGGCTGATCTCGCCCAGCGTCGCGCGATGCCGCGCCGCCTCGACCGCCAGCTCGAGCAGGTTGCCATCCCCGCGCGCGCCCTCGCGCAATGCATCCAGCGCCGCCCGGCACGCCACCTCGTCACGCGATGCCTTCACCTTCGCGATCCGCGCCACCTGCGCCTCGCGCACCGCATGGTTGTCGACGTCGAGGATGTCGATCGGGTCTTCCTCCGCCTTGCGGTATTTGTTGACCCCGACGATCACCTGCTCGCCCCGGTCGATCCGCGCGGCGGTGGCTACGCTCGCCTCCTCGATCATCGCCTTGGGCCAGCCGGCGGCGACCGCCTTGGCCATCCCGCCCTCGGCCTCGACCCGCTCGATGATCTCCCACGCCTTGTCGACCAGCTCCTGAGTCAGCGCCTCGACATAATAGCTGCCACCCAGCGGATCGACGACATTGGTCATCCCCGTCTCTTCCTGGATCACCAGCTGGGTATTGCGGGCGATGCGCGCGGAGAAATCGGTCGGCAGCGCGATCGCTTCATCCAGCGCGTTGGTGTGTAACGACTGCGTCCCGCCCAGCATCGCCGCCATCGCCTCGATGGTCGTGCGGATGACGTTGTTATACGGGTCCTGCTCGGTCAGCGACACGCCGCTGGTCTGGCAATGCGTCCGCAGCATCTTGCTGCGCGCGTCCTTCGCGCCCAGCTGCGTCATCACGCGATGCCACAGCACGCGCGCCGCCCGCAATTTCGCGACTTCCATGAAGAAGTTCATCCCGATCGCGAAGAAGAAGGAGAGCCGCCCGGCGAATTTGTCGATGTCGAGGCCCGACGCGACGCCATATTTCACATATTCCATGCCGTCGGCGATGGTGAAGGCAAGCTCCTGCACCTGCGTCGCCCCGGCCTCCTGCATATGATAGCCGGAGATCGAAATGCTGTTGAATTTCGGCATGTTGGCGGAGGTATAGGCGAAGATGTCCGAGATGACCCGCATCGACGGCTCTGGCGGGTAGATGTAGGTATTGCGGACCATGAACTCCTTCAGAATGTCGTTCTGAATGGTCCCGTCGAGCAGGCTCTTGTCGACCCCCTGCTCCTCCCCCGCGACGATGAAAAAGGCGAGGATCGGGATCACCGCGCCGTTCATCGTCATGCTGACCGACATCTGGTCGAGCGGGATGCCGTCGAACAGGATCTTCATATCCTCAACGCTGTCGATCGCTACCCCCGCCTTGCCGACATCGCCGGTCACGCGCGGATGATCGCTGTCATAGCCGCGATGCGTCGCCAGATCGAACGCGACCGACAGGCCCTTCTGCCCCGCCGCGAGGTTGCGGCGATAGAATGCGTTGGATTCCTCCGCGGTCGAAAAGCCCGCATATTGCCGGATCGTCCAGGGCCGACCGGCATACATCGACGCCTTCACCCCACGCGTATAGGGCGCCAGCCCCGGCAGGCCCGGATCGGCGGTGACATCCTCCGCCGTGTACAGCGGCTTGACGTCAATCCCCTCCGGCGTGCGCCAGGTCAGGTCGCGGCCCTTCACTTCCTTGTCGGCCAGCGCCTTCCAAGCGTCGAGGGTGGGCTTGTCGGTCATACGCGAAACATCCGTTTGTCCCCGGACTTGATCCGGGGTTGTCGAAGCACCTCTCCGGGGCTGTCCTGCAGCCCTTCGACAGGCTCAGGGCAAACGGAGGGCGGCACGCAGCTCACTTACCCTTGAACTCCGGCGCGCGCTTGCCGAGGAACGCCATGACGCCTTCGCGAAAATCCTCGGTCTTGCCCGCGACCCGCTGATGCGCCGCCTCGACGCTCAACGTCTCCGACAGCGTATTGTTGAGCGCTGCCTTGATCTGCGCTCGGATCAGCCCCAGCGCGATCGTCGGCTTGGCGGCGAGCGTCGCGGCGAGCTTCCCCGCCTCGGCCATCAGCGAATCGTCCTCGACCACGCGCGCGACCAGCCCCGCATCCTTGGCGTCATCGGCGAACATCTTCTCGCCCAGCAGCGCCATCTCCAGCGCCTTGGCCCGCCCCGCGGACTTGGCAACCAGCCAGGTCGCGCCGCAGTCGGGCACCAGCCCGATATTGCTGAACGCGAGCAGCAGATAGGCGCTCTTCGCCATCACCACGATATCCCCGCCCAGCGCGATGCCGACGCCCGCGCCCGCCACCGGCCCGTTGATCGCGGTGACGACCGGGATCGGCAGCTTGGACAGCGTCTCGGCGAGCGGGTTATAGTGAAATTCCAGGCTCTCGGCCGGATCGACCGGCCCGCGATCCATCCGCCCCGCCAGGTCCGCGCCGGAGCAGAACGCCCGCCCCTCGCCAGTCAGCAGCACCGCCCGCGCGCCCTCGTTCACCGCGCGCAGCAACGACGCGCGGATCAGGTCGAGCATGTCGAACGTCACCGCATTCAGCCGGTCGGGCCGGTTGAGCCGGATCGTCGCGACGCCGTTGTTGAGGTCGTAAAGGACGGTATCGTCAGTCATCTCTTCCTCCACTGTTCCCCTGCGAAAGCAGGGGTCCAGAGCCACGCGCGGCGCCCTTCGCCACCCTGGGCTCCTGCTTTCGCGGGAGCACAAGACCGTCAATGCAGTTCATCGCGCGGCGACTCCATAATCTCGGTCAGCACCCCGCCCATGTCGCGCGGATGGACAAAGAAGATCAGCGTCCCATGCGCCCCGATCCGCGGCTCGCCCAGCACCCGCGCGCCCTTCGCCTCGAACCACGCCTTGGCTTCGTGAATGTCGGGCACCTCGTAGCACAGATGATGCTGCCCCCCCGCCGGGTTCTTCGCCAAAAAGCCGTGGATCGGCGAGTCCTCGCCCAGCGGCTCGATCAGCTCGATCTGTGTGTTCGGGGTATCGACGAAGCACACCTTCACCCCCTGATCGGGCAGGTCGAACGGCATATGCACCGTCTCCGCACCCATCACATCGCGATAGAAGGCGATGCTGTCCGCGATGCTGGGCGTCGCGACGCCGATATGGTTGAGGCGGCCGAGTTTCATCCGTCGATCCTGGGTGGTGCGACGCGCCCGGATGCCATCGCCGCACCCTCGATAATGCCCTCCAGCCTGCTCACCCGGTCGCGCATGTTGGCCAGGGCGTCGGTCAGCCCCTCCATATCGGAAGCCATACGAGTCATGCGCTGATCGAGCTGATCGATGCGCGACTGCATCAGGATCACCTGCCGGATGGCGGTTACGGCGTCGCCGAACATGCTCATTTGCGAATGCCCGCGTCGCGGAGAAACGCATCGACCTTGCGATGCGTGCGATCCATCGTCTCGATCATATTGTCCAGCGAAGCACGCATCTTGGGGATCGCTTCGTTCGCCTGCTCGATCAGCATCGCCAGTTCGGCCTGTTCCTCCGCCGTAGGCTGCCCGATATACTGGCTGGCCGCCTCGCGAACGACATGCCCAACCGACATACCGTTGCTGGCTGCAAACGCATCCAGCGCCGCCTTCTGCTCGGCGGACGTCAGAAATGTCACACGCTCGGTCTGCATCGCACCCTCCTTCACATTACAATGACATTGTAATATTTGTGGGCAGCGCCCGCAAGCCGGACCTTGCGACACCGCTTCGGCCGAAGCGTCCGGTTTTTCGGGTTCAGCACGACAGCCGCGACTCCTTCTGGAGCGGCACGAACTTCCCGCCGCGATATTCATAGCGCTCGACGAACGTCGCCGTGCCACTCACCTGCACCGCGAACGACTTGCCCTTGACGATGTCGACGATCTTGCCGTCCAGCTTGCTCAGCGGCTCGCCGCCAAAGGTCTTGCCGCTCGTCTCATCGACCGCGCCTTCGTTCGAACTGGACAGCCAGATGCGCTCCGATTGCACGGGCGCGTCGGGCTTCAATTCGGTAATCGACGCACCGCCGCACGAATAGCCCTGCCCCGACCATCCGCTCTCGACGTAGATGGCGGGATTGTCCGTAAACTCATCGGTCAGCCGCCATTCCGGCTCCGCGCCCCAGCCCGACCCGCTCACCAGTGTGGGCCACTTTCCGGTTACCGCGAACCCGTCGCCCCGCGGCTTCAGATAGGCGATCGCCAGCGCGCCCGAACAGGCATGGCAATCGGACGCGTTCGCGCCGGGGCTCAGCAGCGCCGCGGTTTCGCCGATCCACACCAACCGGCCCGGTTTCACAGTGATGACGTCGGAATCGCCCTCCCGGACCTGCGCCGCGTCGTCCTGGCCATAGGCGGCGCGAAAGGCGAGCTTGAGCTGCTCAGTCTCGGGCAAGGCGCGGACGCCGGTTGCAGTCGGGGTCGCGGATGGGGTCGGCGCGGTCGTGTTGCCGCTCTCGGATGCCTGCTGGCATCCGGCGAGCAACATAAGCGAGCCCGCAAGCGAGATGCCAATGTGGTTGAGACGGTCGCGCTTCACGTCATTCTCCCAGCATCGCTCGAAACAGAAAAATCCATCCGATCCAAGCTGCGATGAACAGCGCTCCAAGCATGACCTTCAGAATTGCGAAGCGGCGTGGGGAGCGCACGCGATTGGTCACAACCTAAAATGGCCAAGCGCGACCCCGAAATTCGCCGCGGCGCTGCTGGTCGATGTGCAGCTTCGTCGCGTACAGCATCAGCGCCGTGACCAAGCCAAAGAGGGCGACCCGTTCTATCGGTCACAGCGGAATATTATCATGCTTCTTCCACGGATTCTCCAGGCTCTTCCCCCGCAGCTTCCGCAGTCCCAGCGCGATCCGCCGCCGCGTCGAATGCGGCATGATCACCTCGTCCACAAACCCCTTGCTCGCCGCGACGAACGGGTTGGCGAACCGCGCCTCATACTCCGCAGTCCGCTCCGCGATCTCCTCCGGCGTGCGCCCGCGAAAGATGATCTCGACCGCCCCCTTCGCGCCCATCACCGCGATCTCGGCGGTTGGCCAAGCATAGTTCAGATCGCCACGCAGATGCTTTGACGCCATCACGTCATACGCCCCGCCATAGGCCTTGCGCGTAATCACCGTGATCTTCGGCACCGTCGCCTCGGCATAGGCGAACAGCAGTTTCGCGCCATGCTTGATAATGCCCGAATGCTCCTGACCGACACCCGGCAGAAACCCGGGCACGTCGACGAACGTCACGATCGGAATCTCGAACGCGTCGCAGAAGCGCACGAACCGCGCCGCTTTCTTCGACGAATTGATGTCAAGCACGCCCGCCAGCACCATCGGCTGGTTGGCGACGATGCCGACGGTGCGCCCCTCGATCCGCCCGAACCCGATGATGATGTTGGCCGCATGGGTCGGCTGCACCTCGAAGAAATCGCCCTCGTCGACCGTTTTGCGGATCAGCTCGTGCATGTCGTACGGCTGGTTCGCGCTCGGCGGGATCAGCGTGTCGAGGCTGTCCTCGATGCGATCCCACGGGTCGCTGCACGGCCGCTCGGGCACGGGCTCGCGATTGCTGGCTGGTAAGAAGTCCACGAAGTCGCGCGCCGCGAGCAGCGCCTCGATATCATTCTCGAACGCCACATCGGCAACGCCCGACTTCGTGGTATGCGTCACAGCTCCGCCCAGTTCCTCCTGCGTGACGATCTCGTTGGTAACGGTCTTCACTACATCCGGGCCGGTGACGAACATGTACGATGAATCCTTCACCATGAAGATGAAGTCGGTCATCGCGGGAGAATAGACGGCCCCGCCTGCGCAGGGGCCCATAATCAGCGAAATCTGCGGCACTACGCCGCTGGCCAGCACGTTGCGCTGGAACACCTCGGCATAGCCGGCGAGCGAGGCGACGCCCTCCTGAATGCGCGCGCCGCCGCTGTCGTTCAGGCCGATGACCGGCGCGCCGACCTTCATCGCCATGTCCATGATCTTGCAGATCTTCTGCGCGTGCCGCTCCGACAACGACCCACCGAACACGGTAAAATCCTGGCTGAACACGAACACCAGCCGCCCGTTGATCGTACCCGAACCGGTGACCACACCGTCGCCCGGCACCACCTGCTCCGGCATCCCGAAATCGACGCAGTTATGCTCGACATACATGTCCAGCTCTTCGAACGATCCCTCGTCGAGCAGCACCTCCAGCCGCTCGCGCGCGGTCAGCTTGCCCTTGGCGTGCTGCACATCGATCCGCTTCTGTCCGCCGCCCAGCCGGGCCGCGGCGCGCCGCCGTTCGAGTTCCTCGATCGTCGAAGACATGCATTTCTCCTCAGCCGCGTGCCTTCACAGGACACGTGCGCTCATGCAAATGCAATGTTGCGAAGTTGCGTCGATCCTATCTGCGGATATGATGCGGCGATGCACCGCCGCCGCATCTTCGCCGGTTCCCGCGTCCGCGACCTGCGCAAGCGCCTCGCTCTGCCCCAGGCGGCGATGGCGACCCGACTCGGCGTCTCGGTCAGCTATCTCTCGCAGATCGAGAATGAGGAGCGCCCGCTCACGCCCCCGGTGCTGATCGCGCTCACCCGCGAATTTCCCGATCACTGGCGCGATGTCGACAGCGACGACGGCACCGCCGAACTCGTCCGTGCGATCGACGCTGGGACGGACAGCAGCATCGCCGCCGACCCGCTCGACGAAGCCGCCGTGCAGCGCGGGGTGGAAAAGCATCCCGCCCTCGCCCGCCGCATGGTCGCGCTGCACGACGCCTGGCGGCGCAGCCAGGCGCAACTGCGCGTGCTCGACGACAAGATCGAAAGCGGCACCGGCAGCGGCGGCGCGCTGCCCTGGGAGGAAGTGCGCGACTGGTTTCAGGCGGAAGGCAATTATATCGACCCGATCGATCGCGCGGCCGAGGCGCTGGCCGAGAATTTCGACCACCCCCGCGCGATCGAGGACCGATTGCGCGGCTGGCACGGCATCTCGATCGATGAAGCGCGCGACGACGATACCCGCTTGTCGCGTTTCGATGCCGACAATCGCCGGCTGATCCTCGCCAGCGTCATCTCGCCCGAAAGCCGCGCCTTCCTCCTCGCCCACCGCCTCGCGCTGCTGGAATTCCGCAACGAGATGCACGCGGTAAGCGCCGATAGCGGCCTGACCTCCCCCGCCGCGCGCGAATTGCTCTCGCTCGGTCTCGCCAATTACGCCGCCGGGGCGCTGCTGATGCCATACACCCGCTATCGCGACGCCGCGCTTGACCTCCGCCACGATATCGACCGACTGCGCCAGCGCTTCGGCGCCAGCTTCGAACAGGCCTGTCACCGCCTCTCCACGCTTCAGCGCCCGGGCGCGCAGGGCATCCCCTTCTTCTTCTGCCGCGTCGACATGGCGGGCAACATCACCAAGCGGCATTCGGCCACCCCGCTCGAATTCGCGCGCTTCGGCGGTGCCTGCCCCCTGTGGCTGGTGCATGAGGCGGTGGCGATCCCCGACCGCATCCTCACCCAGCTCGCCGAAATGCCCGATGGCGCGCGCTATGTGATGATGGCCAAGGGGCTGGTGAAGCCGTCCGCCAGCTACGACCGCCCCCCGCGCCGCTACGCTGTCGCCCTGGGATGCGAGGAGGTCCATGCCCCCGGCTTCGTCTATGCCGATGCGCTGCGCCCCGGCGGCATCGCCACGCCGATCGGCACCAGCTGCCGCATCTGCCCCCGCCGCGACTGCGACCAGCGCGCCTTCCCGCCCGCCGCCGGAGAGCTGCGCATCGACCCCGACGAACGCGCGCCGGTGCCGTATCGATTCTAGCGAGGGCTGACCGCATCCGGACCGTTCCCCTGCGAAAGCAGGGGCCCAGGGCGCGTAGTCCATCGTCTGCGATCCTTGCCCCTGCGTTCGCAGGGGAACAGCCGGGGCTTCAACGCAAATGCAATCGACCTAAGCCGACCGCGCCGGATCGGTCAGCGGATCCGCCAGCTCGCGCGCCGATGGCAGGCGAATGCCCGGCAGCGCCCCCGTCGACCGCTCGATCATGCGATGCACGCGCGGCGGCTCCGGCCCGCGGTGCAGCGCCGCAATCCCCTCGCTGTTCGCGGTATCGGCATTGGTCCGCCGCTGATTGTGCCGCACATAATCCAGCCAGGTCGGCACATGATAGCGCTCGATCCACAGCATCGGGTCGGCCAGATCGCGCAGCAGCGACCATCCGCGCGCCCCGTCGCGCTCGCGGATCCGCCGCCGCTCGCTCATCACGCGCAGGAAGCTCGGGATATCGGCAGGGTCGATACGATAGTCGATCGTCACCACCACCGGCCCGCTGCGCGCCTCGACCGGCACCTGCGTATCGGGCTCGTGCCACGTCCCGCGCGGGTCGAGATCGACCTCCTCGATCCGCGGCAGCGGCACCAGCAGGCCGGCAAGGGCGCTCAGCAGCTGCGCCCCCGCCGCGACCAGCAGCGCGACCGCGACGCCATGATGATCGGTCAGCCAGCCGAACAGCCAGCTTCCCCCCGCCATGCCCCCGAACGCCGTCATCTGGTACAGCGCCAGCGCGCGTCCGACCACCCAGCGCGGGGTCGACAGCTGCACCGTCACGTTGAAGCTCGACAGCGCGAGCACCCATCCGGCGCCGGCCAGCGCCAGCACCGGCAGCGTCAGGAACAGCGATCCGCTCACCGCCGCCACGCCCGCACCCAGCGCAATGCCGAGCGATGCCATCCGCACCAGCGCCTCGTTGCTCATCCGCTGGCGCAGCCGCCCGCTGAGCAGCGCACCGCTCACGGCGCCCACGCCGAACCCGCCCAGCAACAGGCCATAGATCAGCGGCCCGCCCCCGATCAGGTCGCGCGCGATCAGCGGCATCAGTGCGGTGACCGCGCTCGCCGACAGGCCGAACAGCCCCGCGCGCAGCAGCACCGCGAGAATATTGGGCGAGAGCAACACGTAGCGCACCCCCGCCGCCATCGCCATGCCGATCCGCTCGCGCGGCAGCACGCGTTCCGGAACGGCCGGGCGCCAGCGCGCCAGCACCGCGATCAGCCCCAGATAGCTCACCGCATTGATCGCGAACGCAGCCGCCGCGCCCGCCGCCGCGACGATCGCGCCGCCGATCGCCGGGCCCAGGCTGCGGGCGATGTTGAACCCCATGCTGTTATACGCCACCGCCTGGGGCAGCACCGCGCGCGGCACCATCTCGCCGACCGACGCCTGCCAGGCCGGCCCGTTCACCGCGACCCCGCACCCGATCAGGAAGGTGAAACCGAGCAGCAGCCACGGCGTCAGCACCCCCGCCCAGGCACAGACCGACAGCGTCAGCGACACCAGCAGCATGAAGCCCTGCGCCGCCAGCATCACCTTGCGCCGGTCGAGATTGTCCGCAACCGCCCCGGCCCACAGCGCCAGCAGCATGATCGGCAGCGTGATCGATGCCGAGACGAGCGCCACCATCTGCGGCGGCGCGCCCAGCTGGATCATCATCCACGATGCGCCGACCGACTGGATCAGCCCGCCGAAATTCGATCCCATGCTCGCCAGCCACACCCGGCGAAATATCGGGACGGAGAGCGGTGAAGTGAGCGGCGACGCGACAAGTTCAGGATCGTGGTTCGCGTCGGCCATGGCGTTCATTTAGGGTCTGTCCCACCAGGATGAAAGCGCCTCCGCGCCATGCGCGAACCCCGAGCCTCACGCGCGCCCGTCGAACGCCTCCCGCGCCTTTGCCACTTTGTCCAGATGCGCCTCGGCCCAGATCCACACCCCGCAAAACGCCTCGCCCAGGCTCTCGCCGAGCGGCGTCAACCGATAATCCACCCGCGGCGGCACCACCGCGTGAACCTTGCGCGTCACGAACCCGTCGCGCTCCATCCGCCGCAGCGTCTGGGTCAGCATCTTCTGGCTGATATCGGGTATCGCCCGGGAAATCTCGGTGAAGCGCATCTCACCGCGCTCGTCGAGCGTCTCCAGCACGATCATCGTCCATTTGTCCGCGACCGCACCGATCAGGTCATAGACCAGAGCATCGACGCGCGGGTCCGCATTATGCCACTCGCCATTCCCCATGCCCACGCTCTCTTTCGGGTAAGTATAAATCTTTCTGGTGCCTTCTTTCGATTGGATAGCAGTTGCTTAGATTCGTGTCACCAACCCAGGAGACGCAGATGAAGCAGACCGGAAACACCATCCTCATCACCGGTGGCGGATCGGGCATTGGCGAGGCGCTCGCCCACCGCCTGCACGATGCGGGCAACACCGTCATCGTCGCCGGCCGCCGCCGCGAAACGCTGGACGCCGCCACCGCTGGTCGCGCGAACATGCACGCCATGACGCTCGACATCGACAGCGCAGACGCGATCGAGCGCTTCGCAGCCGACCTGATCGCCGCGCATCCCACGCTCAATATCGTCATCAATAATGCCGGGATCATGCGGTTCGAGGATCTGTCGGCCCGCCGCGACCTATCGGACGCGGAGGCGACGATCACCACCAACCTGCTCGGCCCGATCCGCCTCACCAACGCGCTGGTCGGTCATCTCAAGGGCCAGCCGCACGCGGCAATCGTCAACGTCACGTCCGGCCTCGCCTTCGTACCGCTGGTGACCACGGCGACGTACAACGCGACCAAGGCGGCGCTGCACAGCTACACGATCTCGCTCCGCGATGCGCTGGCCGGACAGGTCGAGGTGACCGAGCTTGCCCCACCGGCGGTGCAGACCGACCTGACACCGGGACAGCGGACGCGGACGGGCTACCAGCCGCTCGATTCGTTCGCAGACGAGGTGATGGCACTACTCGGTCAACAGCCGACGCCAAAGGAAGTGCTGGTGGAAAACGTCAAATTCCTCCGCAATGCGGAGGCGGAAGGTCGCTTCGAGGCTGCGCTCGCGGCGGTCACGGCAATGGCGAAGGGCGGCGGGCACTGACCCGCCGCCCCCGGGTCATACCCCGCGCCGTCCCCTCAGGAACTGCACGACCACGACGATCAGCGCGACGACCAGGATGAGGTGGATCAGCCCCCCCGCGACGTTGAGCGAAAAGCCCAGCAGCCACAGGATCAGCAGAATGACGGCGATCGTCCAGAGCATGTGTATTCCCCTTATGGTTCAAGGGTATAACCGGGCCGGAGCCGAAACGTTCCGGGGGCGGCTGACTCGCGGGGCCAGAAAGAACTTTCCTACAGGCCGGGGGTCACGACATAAGCTGGTCGATGCGCGACTCGCCACCCCACGCTTCAGTACGCGGGCGGACCCAGGAAGCCGGGATTCAGCGCGATAGTGTCAAGCCAGTGTCAATTTCGGTAGTGTCTCAGTTTCAATTTAGCGGCGGCTACAGCGGCTTCCGCATGGATATGGAGTAGCGGCGCCACGAAGCGCCATCCTCGTATTCAGATTCCGTTTCGGTGATCGACATAATCTCCCAGCCCCACCCGGCCCACTTTGAGGTCATCTCGGAGACCGTGAAGCCCCTCAAACCTCGGCGGCGCGCTACCGAGAGAAACTTCTCGTTGCCTTCGAACGCGCTGACGGTTTCATATTTGTAGCTGGTCATGGCGCCTACTCCCGTTCCCGGGCTTCTCTAGACCACCGGCCATACTGCGGCGATCATAGCGCAGCTGGTATTGGATGATAAGTGGCCGATTTGGCCCGGGATTTTTCGCTTGCCGGAGAATCCCCATCTGGCCTACGGGCGTCGGAGCAACGAGATAATCCGCGAGTTGCGACGCTGAAAGCCGGGGTTGGGCGCGGGGAGCGGGAGCACGAGCCATGGATGAGTTCCTAGTTGTCGGGACGACGCCAACAGGCACGCAAGTTTATCTGTCCGAATTGTCGAAGCGCACCTTGGCCGACAATGGATTAGCTGAAGATCGTAGCGGCCTTTATCTATACGAAGCAAGCGAAGAGGCCTCAGGTTCTGGCATTCGCGTCTTGGCGTCTCTCCCCTGTCTAGAGTCGGCATATCGCATGATTGAGGTATTAGGCCTTCGCCTCAACCCTGCGTAATCCGCTTCTTGTAGGGCCCGCGAGCCTTCGGAGCCGGTGCCATTTCGTCCATCTTTGCGACGACGTCCTCTAGCGACCACAGGCGATCAGTGATCCCCGCTGCCATGGCGGGCGACATACGCAGCGTCTTATGGATGCGAACGAAATTGTAGAACACGAAGTAGAGCGCCAGCGCGTGAATGTGGTTCTCTAGCTTCTTGCTGAAAGCGTTCGTGAGCCGGGTGAACCGGCGCATTCCCATCCGCATGTTGAGGTTCTGGCGCTCAACGTAGCTGGTCGAGATATGCGCTTCATCGGGGAGACCCTCGCGGCGGACCTTCTTGGCGCCGATGCACTCAGCGGGGCTGTAGCGGCCCGGAGCGCTAACCGTGGGGCCGTAGAGCTTCACGAGCTGGGCGTAATCCACGTCGCCGCCGAACGCGCCTTCCACAGCCTCCAGATAGGCGCGGTGCCCGTCCGTGGTCAGCTGCACGCGGTTGGCGAGGCGGTCGCGTAGATCGTCCATCAGCTCGATAGCTGCGCCGCTCGAACGATCCCCGACATAGTAGGACACGATCAGCTTGGTATCAGCGTCCAGAGCGGTCCAGGTCCACACGTCGCCCGCGCCTTCCGGCTTGTCCTTGAGCGCCTTGGCGGTCTTTTCCTTGGCGTAGCAGAACGACCAGATTTCATCGCACTGCACGCGGCTCGCCTTCACGTTCCGCACATGCTCGTCATGGATCGCGAGGCAGGCTTCCCCGGCCTCCACCAGCAGCTTGGACACCGTGTTGATCGACACGTCCGCAATGCGGCTGATCGAACGCATGGACGATCCCTCGCAAAGCATGGCGAGGATTTGAGTGCGCTTGGCGAGAGAGAGCTTGTTCATACGCATTGCGTATGAACTTTTATGCTTAGCGTCAAGCATAATGTCACTTTAGAGTTGGCTGTCTCGGCGGCGGTTCGTCTCGTTTGAAAACGTCCAAAGGCAGGTTGCACATTGCTGCGATGAACGATGGGCTGATCTGCAGCGTCTGCAAAAGAACGTCGATCTTCATGCGGTCGTTCTCGGCAACGAGGCCAAAGGCTTTCGCCAGAAGGCGGGGGCTCTCAACCGGGATGATACGGGGATCATCCAGCGGCTCTTTGGTTCGCCACTTCCGAAACGAAATCTGCTTCCGAAGATTCAGGATTTGGTTCTCATCGAAAATTCCCAAGTCGGAACAGCGATAAACCATCGCCCCGATCGATACTTTCCAGCGGCGCTTCAACTCTACAAACGCATCAAGCCGGGGGCTGAACACTTCATTGGGAAAGGAGTGTTTAGGAAGAAGAAACGCACCCGCAAACCGGTCGGCCTGGCGCTCAATTTCCTTGAGCGTCGCCTTATCGGCAATCTCTGACTGCTCGATGTGCCGATGCATCACTAGGTGCCCCAGCTCGTGGGCCAAATCGAAACGAGAGCGCACGCCAGCATCCTTTTCGGACGCCATGAAAATGAACGGTCGCGTCCCGTTCCAGAAGGAAAAAGCCTCGACGCTCTCGCCCGACATTTCGTACTTGCACGCGATGATTCCATTGGATTCCAAAAGGGCCATCACGTTAGAAATTGGGCCAAGCCCCAACCCCCAATCGGCCCTGACCTTTTCCGCAATTTCGTCGATTCCGTCCTCGCCAAAATCGGCGGGATCATATTCCGGCACATTGACGGCGGGATAATTCACCAGCGCGTCAAAATGGCGGGCAACTTGCGTGAACCACATCGAATAGGTGTCGCAGGCTTCCTGCCTGCGGATCGTTTCAGGGCCGAACTTCCGATAGAAGCGGGTCGAGAAATCGCCAAACGTCGGTGCGTCTTCCGACGTGAAAAAGCCGAGCGGCTGGTCCAACGCCGCTGCCAAAGCCGCGAACGTCGCGGGCTCCGGCGAGCGCGACCCTCTTTCGAATGCAGATATTGCTTGGCGCGTGACGCCCACTTTTTCGCCAAGCTCTTCTTGGGATAGGCGCAATACTTTTCGCGCGTCGCGAAGTCGCGCCGGAATAAGAAGCCGCCCGCCCGCGGTGGAACGAGCGGCTGGAAATTGTACTACGTTATCCAAGGTTGTTATCTCGGCGCCACTTATCGATTTCTTCCTTAAGCTCCATGACTACATCGTAGTCAGTCTGTTCCATCGGAACTTCCTCTTGGGGCGCAAGGTGAGCGATATTCATCAAATTGGTCGAGCGATGCTGAAACCCGAAAATGTTGTTCGCGCTCGGGATGGCCAAATGGGCGAAATTCAAATCCTGATGCCCATGCATCAGAAGTATATGCGGCATTCCCTCGGCGTTGGGTTTCGGCTCCTCAGGAAACAAGGACGGCATCTTGTTGCTGATGCGGAGATTCGCGCGAAAGCCGACGTTGCGCGGTTGCTGCTTCGGATTAGCAACTTGGCTTATGGTCAGTCTTGAATGCGAAAAGTGAATTTCCAGATAGCGGCCTGTCGGCTTGTCAAACGGTCGCCATTCATAGCCATTGGCCCATTGTCCGCTGGACACGAGCTTTTCAAACGCCAGATCGACGGCCCATTGCACAAAGCGCCCGCGCCCGTCTTGCGCCGAGGCCACATTCAAAATGGGCTCAGCCTGGATGACCCGCGCCGCCGCCGAGTAGGCAGTCTTGAGCGTCGTCGGGATGACCGCCCGTTGTGCGAGCGGAATCTGGTCTCTGAGGAAAGCTTCGGCGGGCGTCATTAGCGTTTCTCCGGTTGCACCCTCTCCTGCGCAACGGAATATGAAAAATACGCCGTTTTGTCAACCGGAGGATTTGGACCACCGTTTTGCTGCCGCTGCGCGCGCGATCTCCGCGCGCCGCTCCGGCGTCATGTTCTCCGCACGTTTCTTCCCGCCCGCGCGGCCAAGCTCAGCCGCCGCGCTGGACAGCGTTTCGCGCTCGTCCTCTATCTCCCCGGTCGCGATCTTCCCGATCATCACCGCAAGTCCGATAGCGTCGGCGGGGCGCTTCTCTCCACGGGGGCCTTTAGGCATCAGTCCCGCCCATCCTTGAAACCCAAATCTGGGTCTCGGATTTGCTCGTACTCGTTGATCATGAAGTCATAGGAATCGCCAATGCTCTCGGCCAACTCGTCCGGCATGATTCCCCTCGCTTGCGCAGCATCCTTCAGCTTTTCAGCCAACTCTTCGCAGTGAAGCTGGTAATCATCCAACCCTGGAATGTTATGCACGTTGTCGCTAACCCACGCCCGTACGAACCGATCAGATCGTTCGCTCACATTCGCCTCCATGCTTTCCGCTAAGCATATAGGGATGCGGGCCGGAAAGCGACAACGGCTGGCGTCAAAATTCAAACTGCGACACTACCTCAATTTCCATGACCCGCTCGAACCGTCCGTGCAGACCGGCGGTCCCCGCCCGCCAGACGGTGACCGCGCCGCCCGCCGCGATCAGCCACAGCTTCCCGTCCGGGGCAGCCATCGCCGCGTCGGTCGCCGATGGCATGGCGTCGCCCGAGGGGTGCGAATGCCAATATCCGATCACCCGTTCCCCGCCCTCGCGCTCGGCCCGCAACGCCGCGATCAGCGCGCCCGGATCGATCTCGAACCGACAGGTCGGATCGGCGGCGACATTGGCCGCGACGCTGGCGCGCGCGATTGCCCCATCCCCGAACAACAGCCCGCACGCCTCCAGCGGTGCGGCCTCTGCCGCCGCCTGCTGGATTAGTGCGATAACACAGCTTGAAATCCGCAATCCCATGCCCATTTCCCTAGCGCAATGAACCGGGGGGTAGCCACAGTCGAAGCGCGGATCGCGGATGCAGCGGATGGCTGGCGACTCGACCGGGCTTTGGCGGATGCGCTCCCCACGCTGTCGCGTGAGCGGATCAAGGCGCTGATCTCCACCGGCAACGTCACCGGTCCCGACGGCCTGATCCGCGATCCCAAGAAAAAGGCGCCCGGCGGCGCACTGTTCACGCTCAACGTCCCCGAACCCGAACCCGCGCATAACGAGGCACAGGATATCGCGCTCAACGTGGTGTTCGAGGATGAACATCTGATCGTCATCGACAAACAGGCGGGGCTGGTCGTCCACCCCGCAGCAGGCAATTTCGACGGTACGCTGGTCAACGCGCTGCTCCATCATTGCCAGGGCAGCCTGTCGGGCATCGGCGGTGTCGCGCGCCCGGGTATCGTCCACCGCATCGACAAGGACACGTCGGGGCTGATGGTCGCGGCCAAGACCGATCGCGCGCATGTCGGCCTCGCCCGCCAGTTCAAGGATCATTCGATCGACCGGCGCTATAAGGCGATCGTCTCGGGTCGACCGAAACTGTCAGCCGGAAGCGTCGACGCGCCGCTTGCGCGCTCGCCGCAAAACCGCAAGAAGATCGCCGTCCAGCCGGGTGGGAAACGCGCGGTCACGCACTGGACGCTGGTGAAGCCACTCTACGAGGCCGCGCTGGTGGAATGCCGTCTCGAAACCGGGCGCACGCATCAGGTACGCGTGCACATGGCATCGATCGGCCACCCCTTGCTCGGCGACCCGGTTTACGGTAGAACTAAAAAGGAACATCGGGAGGTTCTGGAAACCATGGGTTTCCGGCGTCAGGCCTTGCACGCGGCCCGACTGGGGTTCATTCATCCGATCAGTAGTAACGCTTTGGCGTTCGATAGCGAAATCCCTGCGGACATGCAGGAACTGATGACTAACCTCATCGTATAGGATCATTGACCCGTCGTGCAGAGGGTCGACCGGCTTCCTCGCCTATAATGGGGGGACGCCATAGAAAGGGAGTAAGTGACCATGGCCCGCGGAAGCAATGTCCCGGCGACGATCCCGGCACTGGGCGGTGAGGCAAGCCTCAACCGCTATCTGGCGGAGATCAAGAAGTTTCCGATCCTCGCGCCCGAGCAGGAATATATGCTCGCGAAGCGCTTTCAGGAGCATGGCGACCCCGAAGCGGCCGCGCAGCTGGTCACCTCGCACCTGCGCCTCGTGGCGAAGATCGCGATGGGCTATCGCGGCTATGGCCTGCCGGTCAGCGAACTGATCAGCGAAGGCAATATCGGCCTGATGCAGGGCGTGAAGAAGTTCGAGCCCGATCGCGGCTTCCGCCTCGCCACCTATGCGATGTGGTGGATCCGCGCCTCGATCCAGGAATTCATCCTGCGCTCGTGGAGCCTCGTGAAGATGGGCACCACCGCCGCGCAGAAGAAGCTGTTCTTCAACCTCCGCCGGATGAAGGCAAAGCTCGACGCGTTCGAGGACGGCGATCTGAAGCCCGAGGATGTCGCCAAGATCGCGACCGATCTCGGCGTGACCGAGGATGAGGTCATCAGCATGAACCGTCGCATGGCGATGGGCGGCGATACCTCGCTCAACGTCCCCGTGCGCGAGGATGGCGAGAGCCAGTGGCAGGATTGGCTGCAGGACGACGGCGCGCTTCAGGACGAAGTCGTGGCCGAGGCGCAGGAAGCGGATGTCCGCCACTCGCTGCTGGTCGAGGCGATGGACGAGCTCAACGATCGCGAGCAGCACATCCTCACCGAACGCCGCCTGACCGATGACCCCAAGACGCTGGAAGAACTCAGCCAGGTCTATGGCGTCAGCCGCGAACGCGTCCGCCAGATCGAGGTGCGCGCCTTCGAAAAGCTGCAAAAGGCGATGATGCGGCTGGCGGGCGACCGCCGCCTGCTCCCCGCGACCTGATCGTCAGGCGCGGGCGCAGCCGGGGGGCTGATGGACGATCGTAACGACCGTGTCGGCGCGCCGGAGCCGGGCGCCGTGCCCCGCCCGACGCCGCTCGGCGCGCGTCCGCTCCCCGATCTCGACCATCTCGACGGAATCGGCATTCAGCCCGTGAAGCCCAAAACGCCCCGCAAGCCGCTCGGTCGCCGTCTCATCGGCTGGCTGTTCAGGGGCGCACTCGCCTTCGTCCTCATCTCGGTGGCGATGGTCACCCTCTACCGCTTCGTGCCGCCGCCGATCACGTTGACGATGCTGGGCGACGTCTTTTCGGGACATGGCGTTACCAAGAAATGGGTGCCGATCGACCGGATCGATGCCGACATGGCCCGCGCCGCCATCGCCGCAGAGGACAGCAGCTTCTGCAGTCATTCGGGCTTCGACTATGATTCGATCGCCGCCGCGATGGTCCGCAATGCGCGGGGCGGAAAGGTACTGCGCGGCGGATCGACGATCAGCCAGCAGGTCGCGAAGAACGTGTTCCTCTGGCAGGGTGGCGGCTATTTCCGCAAGGGGCTGGAGGCGTGGTTCACCGTCCTGATCGAAGCGATCTGGGGCAAGAAGCGGATCATGGAAGTCTATCTGAACGTCGCGGAAACCGGCATCGGCACCTATGGCGTCGAAGCGGGTGCGCGGCGCTATTTCAAGAAGGGCGCGGGAAACCTCACCCGCAGCGAAGCGGCACGGATCGCCGCCGTCCTGCCCCTGCCCAAGAAACGGGCGGGAATTGCGCCGACGGGCTTCACCCGCCGCTACGGCAATTCGATCGCCGCGCGGATCGGCGTCGTCCAGCGTGACGGCCTCGATGCGTGCGTGCGCTGAATCAATTTGCGGGACGTTTTGACCAACGCCCGTTCGCCCTGAGCTTGTCGAAGGGTCGAAGCCCCACAGTTGTTGGAAAACGCGCTTCGACAACCTCAGGGCAAATGGGGGCATGAACCCCTTCCCTGTCCCCCCCGCAAGCGGGAGGGGAACTGAGCCTCACTCCTTGTCCGCCGGGACCGCCTTGTCGATCGCGTCACCCGCCTTTTCCGCCGTGTCACCGACGGCTTCGGCAGCCTCGGTAATCGCCGCGTCCTTGCGCGTCTCCGAATTGTTGCTGAGGAAGTAAAAGGCGCCGACCACGACGATCACCAGCGCGATGATTCCCAGGATCAGCCCGCCCCCGCCGCTGCGGCGCTCGACCACCGTGGTCGTGTGGGTCGGCGTATCGACGCGGGTCGTCTCGCTCCGGTCGTCGGTCATATCGCATCTCCGTTTCGAATATCGATGCGCGACAGAACGGCGACGGGGCGATGATTGTTCCCGTTGTGAAATGTTCAGATGCGTCTGATAAGCGTACAGCACCGGCCCGCTCCCCCACCGGCGAGCGGGCCGGTGCCGCCACAAATCGATTCTCAGAACGGCAGCTTGAAGCCCGGCGGAAGCGGGATACCACTGGAAAGTTTCGACATCTCACTCTGTGCCGCGGCATCCGCCTTGGCCCGCGCATCGTTGAGCGCAGCGGCGACCAGATCCTCCAGCATCTGCTTTTCCGACGGCGCCAGCAGCGACTCGTCGATATCGACGCCGATGATCCGGCCCTTGGCGCTCGCCTTGACCTTGACCAGCCCGCCGCCCGCCGCGCCCTCGACCTCGATCGTGTCGAGATTGGCCTGCGCCTTGGTCAGCTCGTTCTGGACGTTCTGCGCCATCGCCATGATGTCTTCGATACTTTTCACCCAAACCTCCTGTTGTCGCGAGTCCAGCCGATCAGCTCGGCGTCGGGAAAGGCTTCGAGCGCGGCGGCAACCACCGGCGACTTGAGCACCGCATCGCGCTCCGCCGCCTCCTGTGCCGCCCGCTCCTCGTTCAGCGTCGGCTGGCCGGGCGCATCGGTGACGCGCAGCGACCAGCGTTTGCCCAGCACGCGCCGCAGCGCGCTTTCGAAGTCATGGACCAGGTCAGCGGGAATGCCCTGACTGCTGACCTCGACCACCGGCTCCTCCAACCGGATCGGGCGGACAAGGTTCCGAACCCGCGCCGCGAGATGCTCCTCATGCGCCGCCACCAGCCGCTCGACCACTTCGGCCATGTTGCGCGGCGCGGGCGGTTCGGCGGGCGCCGCCGGGGTCGCGGCCGGTGCGGGGCCACCCATCGGCGCCCCCTCGGCGATCTTGCGCGCCAGCTCGCCCGGGTCGGGCAGGCTCGACGCATGGATGACGCGCAGCAACGCCATCTCGCACGCCTCGATCGGCAGCGCCGCGCGGATCACCTCGTCATGTCCCTTGAGCAGCAACTGCCACAGCCGGTGCAGCGCCGGAAAGCCCAGCTTCGCGGCCCATTCGACCAGCGCCGCACGCTCCTCCTCGGCCTGCCCTGGGATCACCTCATTGCCCAGCTTGGCCAGCGTCACGCGGTGGACCGTCTCCAGCAGCGATTTCAGCACCGCCTGCGGATCGACGCCCAGATCATATTGCCCGCGCAGCCCCGCCAGCGCGCCCGGCGCATCGGCGGCGATGATCCGGTCGAACAGATCGCGGATCGCATTGCGGTCCGACAGGCCGAGCATGTCGCGCACCGCGTCCGCAGTGACTGCCCCGCCTTCCATCCCGGCATGGGCGATCGCCTGATCCAGGATCGACAGCCCATCGCGCGCCGATCCCTCGGCCGCCCGCGCGATCATCGCCAGCGCCTCGGGCTCCGCCTCCGCGCCTTCCTTCTCGACCACCTCGCCGAAATGCGCGGCGAGCTTTTCCGCCGGAATCCGCCGAAGATCGAACCGCTGACAGCGCGACAGCACCGTCACCGGCACCTTCTGCACCTCGGTCGTCGCGAACAGGAATTTCACATGCCCCGGCGGCTCTTCCAGCGTCTTCAGAAGCGCGTTGAACGCGTTCTTCGACAGCATATGGACTTCGTCGATGATGTAGATCTTGTACCGCGCGCTCACCGCCGAATAGCGCGATGCATCGATGATCTCGCGCACATCGTCCACGCCGGTATGGCTGGCGGCGTCCATCTCGATCACGTCGATGTGCCGCCCCTCGGCGATCGCGCGGCACGGCTCGCACACCCCGCACGGGTCGATCGTCGGCCCGCCCTGCCCGTCCGGGCCGATGCAGTTCAATGCCTTGGCGATCAGCCGCGCGGTCGACGTCTTGCCGACCCCGCGCACGCCGGTCAGCAGAAACGCATGCGCCAGTCGGTCGCGCCGGATCGCATTGCCCAGCGTCTGCACCATCGCATCCTGGCCGATCAGCTCGGCAAAGGTCTGCGGCCGATATTTGCGCGCCAGCACGCGATACACGCTGTCGCGCGGCTGCGGGGGTTCGTCGAGGCCAAGGAGTGAATCGGACATTGCGGAAGACCCTAGCGGCTCCGGCCGGTCACGTCATCGGGAGAAGCTGCGCATCGGAACGGCGTCGCACCCGTCAGGACCCGACTGGCTCGAGAACGCACGGTCCTGGCTGGCGTCGACAGCGCTGTTCGGGAACCACGGCATCGAGGCGTTTCATCGCCTCGCTCGCGATAGCTGCACTCTCAGCAAACATGGACCACCAAGGGTCCATGCCCGGTTCAGAATAGTTCTCAACCCTGTCCGTCCACCACCGCGGACTGAATGTGCCTCCGGTGCCAGCATTTCCGCCATAGGGGAAAATTAGTGCAGGTGCGGCGTATCGGTAGCCGACCCTGAATGTTCGTTCAGTTCTCAAACCGTCAGGCTGAAAAATCTGCTGCCGGGCGTACTCCGGCTGCCAGCCAACCTTGCCTGTGTTTTCGGATGCAGGCTGTTCCGAGCGCCAGTAGGTAAGCGTCGGAAGCGCTCCCACGTGAAATCGCACCCGCCGCCGCTCCAGACAGCGCGGCAATTCGGCCGCGAACGAAACATCCAAGCCAAATTCTAGAAAGTTGCTTAGGCGATCAGCGGGGAAGCTCCTGACTATCCCCGCATAATCCGGCAAGCGGGCCAAGCAGAGCTGCCAATCACCGGCTAGACGAAACGCGATACCGGTCGCCGTCTCCCCCCGCTCGACCTGCCTTAGCGATCTCGCGATGACCACTTCCGGCGCCCGCCCGGTCACCAGCAGCGACAGGCAGGCGGCGTCGCATTTTGGCTCAAAGAAACCCGTACCAACTTCGACCAAGGCAATAGGTCGAGGCGATCCGAAAGACATCGCACGCCAATATCTCTGCGTCGCTTCGGTGCGTGATCCGATACCCGCACGTTGATTTAGATGGTCCGGAACCGCCCAGCCCGTGAGCAACGCGAGAAAAACCGAAGCGGCAAATGCCCCGCGCCTGACCCAAACACCGTCAAATCCGATCCACGCAAGCGGAAGCGCGATGACAAGATACAGGCAGGTAATCGCAACCAGATAAATGGTCACTGTCGGGAACGGAAATAGCGGGATTGAGAGCAGCTCGATCAACGGAATCATCGCGATGCTTGCGCCGATCGTTGCCGTTGCAGCGCTACCAATCAGCGCAATGACATTCGCTTTGAACAACCAAGTGGCGATTCGGTCGTTGACCGGCGAATAGCGCGAATCAGTCATGTCCGCACCGATAGCACCGGAAGGTGGGAGCCGGGACGACCCGACACGAAAATCGTTACGGCTGCTTCCTTCCGGACCTGACCGGGTTGGCGACGGCATCGTCCGCCCGACTCCCGCAGCGCATATGGGGGAAGTGGTCGCCGGACGCAAGGTCAGCCGAGGTGACGGCGTTCGTCCATTGCGGAATGGAGGATGCGGACCATATGGAGACTGCGAACGCTCGTCCGAAACAGGATCGCGTGACGACCTCCTACCCAACGTCGATATTCGACGCCACCTTGGACTCGCACAGAGCCGATGTTGGGTCGTTCCCTCAGCAGATCGAACGCCCGGTTGATCTGATCCGCATAGGCAAATGCCTGCTCGAGGCCCCATTCCCGCGCGCCATACCGCCATATGCCCGCAAGATCGCGATGAGCGCGGCGTGACACGATCAGTCTGAGCGAAATTGCGACCTCGTCTCGTTCAGATGCGTCTCGCGCATTTCCTTCTTGAACGCTTCGTAATCGAACGCGACATAGCCGCTGGCCTCGCCTACTTCGATCGCCGCGACAACCTCGGGCGTCAGCCAATCGTCGCCGGTCAAATCCGCGCGGATCAGACCACGCACATAACTATCGACATCCTTGTAGATACCCGCCTTGACCCGCGCCTCGATCACCTCGCGCAGATCGTCGGGGAGGGAGACTGTCAGCGTCGTCATGACCGAAATGTCAGTTCTGCCGATCTGCTTGTCGACCAGATGGGCCCTATCCTCACCCGAATCGGGTCAATTCACCCGAACAACGCCCCCACCAGTTCTCCTACCCTCGCATGCGCCGCATTCGCCTTCGCCGCGTCCAGCCCCGGCGCGTCGAGATAACAGGTGATCAGGACCGGCTTGCGGCCCGGCGGCGTCGCGATGGCGATGTCGTTGAAATAGCCCTCGCCGCTCGTCCCGGTCTTGTCGCCCACCCGCCAGCTCCTGGGCAGCCCCGCACGCAGCCGGTCCTTGCCCGTCGGCGATGCCTCCATCCAGCCGATCAGCTTCGCGCGCGACGCCGCCGACAATATATCGCCCAGCAGCAACCGGTTCATCAGCCACAGCATCGCCTCGGGTGTCGTGGTGTCGCGCACCTCGCCGTCGCGCACATTGTTGAGTTCGGGCTCGTCGCGATCGGACCGGGTGATCGTGTCGCCCGCCTCGCGGATGAATTTGGTCAGCCCGCGCGGCCCGGCGATCTGGCCGAACAACAGGTTCGCGGCGCTGTTGTCGCTCATCACCACGGCGGCTTCGCACAGCGCCTCGATCGACAGCGCCCCCTTGGCAAGGTTCTCCTTCACCACCGGCGCGTAGCTCAACAGGTCCGCCGCACTGAACCGGATCTCGCGCGCAAGATCGAGTTCGCCCCGGTCCACCCGCGCCAGTACCGCCGCAACCAGCGGCACTTTGAAGGTCGAGCACATCGCAAAACGCGCCTCCGCCCCGTCGAAATAGCGCCGCCCGGTGCCAGTGTCATACACCGCCACCCCCAGCCGCCCACCGGTCTCGGCGCGGATGCGGTCGAACGGTCCCTTGCCCTGCGCAAAGGCGGGCGTGGCGGCGAGCGCAGCGGCGCCCGCGATCAAGGTGCGGCGAGTCGTCATGTTCATCGTCCCTGCATGTTGCGATGTTCGGGGGGCAGGCTGACGGTCAGCCCGTCCAGCTCGGGGGTCAGCACGATCTGGCATGACAGCCGGCTGGTGCGCGTCGCGCCGATGGCGAGGTCGAGCATATCCTCTTCCTCCTCGCTCGGGCGCGGCAACCGGTCGAAATCCTCGGGCGCAACAATGACGTGACAGGTGGAACAGGCCATCTGCCCCTCGCACGTCCCCTCCAGCGGCATCCCCTTCGCCTGCCCCAGTTCCAGCAGCCGGTCGCCCTCCGTCGCCTCGGTCTCCACTGCGACATCCCCCTCGGGCGTCAGGAAGCGCACCCGGATCACGCGATCACCGCCTGGGCGCGCGCCGCTTCGTCGATCCGTTCGATTGCCGCCAACAATTCCTCCTCGGTGGTATAACGCCCGAATCCCAGCCGGATGCTCGACCGCGCCTCCGCATCGCTCAGCCCCAGCGCCTTGAGCACATGGCTCGGCCGCCCCGACCCGCTCGCACAGGCCGAACCGGCCGAAAAAGCGATATCGCGAAGATCCGACATCAGCCGTGCGACGTCCAGCCCATCGCGCCGCATGTTGAGATTGCCGTGATAACGCTCGTCCAGCGACCCGTTGAGCTGCCACCCCGCGCTGCCCAGCGCGCGATGCGCCGCGCGAAACAGCTGAGCGGCATGGGCGCGATCCGCCCCGAACCGCTGCTTGGCGAGCGCCGCCGCCGCGCCGAATCCGGCGCACAGCGCCGGCGCCATCGTCCCCGATCGCCCGCCCGGCTCCTGCCCGCCGCCGTGCAGCAACGGCTCCAGTTCCACCCCATCGCGCACCCACAGCGCGCCGATCCCCTTGGGTCCATGGATCTTGTGCGCCGACACCGCGACCAGATCGCACGCGTCGGGCACGATCTCGCGCCCGAACCCCTGCACCGCATCGCACAGCATCAGCGCGCCTGCCGCCTTCGCCAGCTCGGCAATCGCTTCGACCGGCTGGATCACCCCGATCTCGTTATTGACCAGCATCGCCGCGACCAGCCCGGTGCCCGGCCGGATCGCCGCGCGCGCGGCATTGAGGTCGATCAGCCCCTCCGGCCCGACCGGCAGCACCGTCACGTCGCGCCCCCGCCGCGCCTCCGCCGCCACCGTATCCAGCACCGCGGCATGTTCGGTCGCGATCGTCACGATCGGCCCGGTCGTTCCCTTGATCGCCCAGTTCAGCGCCTCGGTCGCCCCGCTGGTAAAGCTCACCATCCCCCCGCGCGGCATCAGCCCCGCCACCGCCTCACGCGCCACCTCGACGGCCGCCTTCGCCTTGCGCCCCGCCGCGTGCGCCGAGTGCGGATTGGCGAAATTCTCGGTCATCCACGGCGCCATCGCGGCCAGCGCCTCGGGCGCCAGCGGGGTCGTCGCCTGATAGTCGAGATAGGTCATGCCGCCCGCGCTCCGGCATCTGCGGCGATATCGATCCACATATCGGTAAAGGCGCGGATTTCCTCGGCGGTGGTGCTCCACCCCATGCTCACCCGGATCGTTCGGCGCGCCACATCCGGATCGACCCCGAACGCCTGCAACACCCGGCTCGGCTTCAGCGTCCCCGATGCGCAGGCGCTCCCCGCCGAGACCGCAAACCCCTTGAGGTCGAATCGCACCAGTTGCGCCGCGGCGCTCAGCCCCGGCATCGCCAGCGCGCGAATATTGCCGACATACTCGCCATATCCCATCAACTGATGCGCCCCATAGGATTTGAGCGTGCGATGCAAATCCATCATCTCGTGATGCCGTTCCGCATCGGGCATCGCGGTTCGCCGCGCGCCCCATGCCTCCACCGCCGCGGCAAAGCCCAGCACGGCCGGCAAATTCTCGGTCCCGCCGCGATAGCCGAACTCCTGCCCGCCCGAAGCCTCCAGCAGCGCGAGATCGCCGACCAGCAGCGCGCCCACCCCGATCGGCCCGCCCAATTTATGCGCCGACAGCACGATCAGGTCGCCCTCGCGCGGAAAGCGATTGAGGCCCCAGAGCTGCGACGCATCGGTCACCATCACCCCGCCGCCCTCGGCGATCATGGGGGCGTAGCGCTCGATCGGCTGGACCTTGCCCGTCTCGGGATTGACCCACTGGATCGCGATCACCGGCCGGTCGCCAACCGCCAGCGCATCGCGCACCGCGTCGAAATCGACGTCCCACTCACCATTCACCGGGAGCACGCCCGCGTCCGGCGCCGCACGCAGCACCGCGTCATGCTCGACGCTCGACCGCCAGCGCCGCCCGCCTTTGGCCAGCCGCATCGCGATGCCCAGCGCCTCGCTCGCCCCACCGGTGAAGATGACATGCCCCTGCCACCCCAGGGTCGCCTTGATCCGCGTCCGCGCATCCTCCAGCGCCGCGCGCGCCGCGCGTCCCTCGGCATGGGGCGAGGACGGGTTGGCCCAGCGCAGCATCCCCTCGATCATCGCCTCGCGCGCCTGGGGCAGCATCGGCGAAGTTGCGGCGTGGTCGAGATAGATGCGCTGGGTCAGGAGATTCGTTCCAATTGCTTGTGCGGACACGGCGACTATATAGCCTGCACCCGTTTCCGCGCTACCGCGCCCACAACCAAAGAGCAGGTCCAGCTTTGCCCGAAGTCATCATCCCCGGTCCCGAAGGCCGTCTCGAAGGGCGTTTCGCCCCCGCCCCCCGTCCCCGCGCACCGGTGGCGATGATCCTGCACCCGCATCCCAATGCCGGCGGCACGATGAACAACCGCATCGTGCAGGAGCTGTACAAGACCTTCCAGCGGCGCGGTTTCGCAACGTTGCGCTTCAATTTCCGCGGCGTCGGCAAGAGCCAGGGCACGTTCGACAACGGCATCGGCGAGCTGAGCGACGCCGCGTCGGCACTCGATTGGGTGCAGAGCTTCCACCCCGAAGCCTCCACCACCTGGGTCGCCGGCTTCGGCTTTGGCGCGTGGATCGGGATGCAGCTGCTGATGCGCCGCCCGGAAATCCGCGGCTTCATCTCGATCGCGCCGCCCGCGAACATGTTCGATTTCACTTTTCTCGCCCCCTGCCCGTCCAGCGGCATCATCATCCAGGGCGAAAATGACGAGGTGGTCACGCCGGGCGCGGTGCAGAAGCTGGTCGACAAGCTGCGCACGCAAAAGCACATCACCATCCACCACGACACGATTCCCCAGGCGAACCATTTCTTCGAGCATGAAATGGATCAGCTGATGGGCAGTGTGGACAAATATCTCGACATGCGCCTCGACCCCAATTCGCCGATCCGGTGACGCTGAAAAATCCTCCCCGGCACGGGGAGGTGGCAGCGCCCTTCGACGCCGCCTGCGGCGACGCTCAGGATAAACTGCTCCAAAGGAGCAGCGCTGACGGGGGGGGCCTGCGGCAAGCGATTCCGGCGCCTCAAGCCCCCTCCCCCACGCCCTTCGGGCGCGGTCCCCCTCCCCGTTCCGGGGAGGATTTGTTCTATGCTTTCCGCCCGCCGCGCAGCATAATCGCCCCATGAAGCAATCCACCGCGATCAAGATCGCCACCGGAGTCGCCGCCGCCGCAATCGGCGGCCTGTTCCTCTATTCGCGCGCCACCCGCCCACCGGTCATCAACCCAAAGGTGCCGCAGCCCGCCAGGCCCGTCGATCTCGCCCGCTATACCGGCCTCTGGTACGAGCTGGCCCGGCACGAAAACCGCTTCCAGAAGAATATGGACGCGGTGACCGCCGAATACACGCTGGACCCAGGGGGCAAGGTCAGCATCGTCAACAGCGGCCTGTGCGCGGGCGAGACCGAGCGCGACGTCGCCGAAGGTCATGCCATCGTCGCTGACACGCAAACCGGCGCCAAGCTCAAAGTCTCCTTTTTCGGCCCGCTCTATACCGGCGACTATTGGGTCCTCGACCATGGCGAGAACTATGACTGGTCGATCGTCGGCGAACCGAGCGGTCGCTATCTCTGGCTGCTGAGCCGCGACCCGCACCCCGCGGCCGACCATCTCCAGATGCTGTTCCAGCGCATCGAGTCACTGGGCTACGACCGCTGGGCACTGCGTATCACCCAGCAGTCGCCGATTGAATAACCGCATCACGGTCCGCACAGCGGCTCACCGCTCGCTCACCGGGTACAATCCTGCAATCTCGCCCGCGGGGTTGATGCTCATCTCCAAAAAGCCCTCCCGTTCGGAAAAGCGGACAGCGTAGGTACGGATCAGCATCACGCCCCGTTTCTCCTCCCGCACCAGCCGCGCATCGTGCGCCATGCCCATTGCTGCCAGATATCCCTGGCCAAATCCGTCCCAATAGCTTGCCGCCTGGCCGCGCGCCTTTTCGGCGAAGCTGGCCGTATCCAGCTTTCCCTTCTCGGCCGACGACAGCGCCGCCATCAACTTCGCGGTGAGGTCGGGCGCCGGATCGGCCAGCGTCACGCGCGGTGGCCGGGCAGGCAGATAGGTGTCGAGAATCGCTTCGGCGAGCAGCGGATAGAAATAATGCGTGTTGGTCAGGACAATGACGGTCAGCTTCCGGTCCGGAAGGCGCACCACGTCCGACAGGGCGGGGCCGCCGCTGTGACCGACCAGCGTGTTTCCCCGATAGCTGCGCACCGTCCACCCCACGGCCCAGCCGCCGGGCCTTCCGCTGCTCAGCACCGCTGGCGTGATGAGTGCGGCGACGCTTTCCTTCGACAGAAAGGTGCCGCTGTCGATTGCGACGAACAGCCGTGCCAGATCGGCAACGGAGCTGAAAAGACCGCCCGCGGCATAGCTCGCCGGATTATACGCCGCTTCGCGCACGATCAGCCTCTGCCCGTCCCGGCTATAGACCACCGCCCGGCCCGGTACCGGTTCGGACACGCGCATATTACCAGGCTGATCCACCATCTGATTGTAACGGGTGGATTTCAATCCAAGCGGCTTCACGATCTCGCGATCCAGAAGCGCTTCATAGGAGGTGCCCGTCGCTTTTTCGAGGATCGCCTTCAACACGATCATGTTGGTCAGAATATATTGCGAGTCCGACCCGGTCGGATAGGCGAGCGGGGCCTTCATCGCTTCGGCGATCACCTCTGCGCCGGTCTTTCCTCCGGCTGCGCCGGGAATGAACGGAAGTCCGGAGGTGTAGTGAATCAGATGCCGCACCGTGATCGACTGCCATGTCGGCGGCGCCCCATCGAAGAATCGGCTGATGCTGTCGTCGAGGCGAACCTCACCGCGCTCGACCAGCCGCATCAGCAGGACGCCCGTGAATATCTTGGTTCCCGACGCCAGTTGGAAGGGCGTTTCGGGCGTCACGCGCGCGTTCCACTCGACCGCTGCGGTGCCATAGCCGCGCAGCTTCACCACTTTTCCGTCCTCGACCACCGCGACAGCACTTCCCGGAATGCTGCTCTGCCGCATCTGGCGCTCGACGATTCGGTCGATCGGATCGGCTTTGGCGACCTGCAGCGGCAACAACAGCATCCCGATGGCGGGAAGCAGCAATCGAAATTTCATGGACGGCCTTTCCCTGAGGATTCGGGCCTGGTCGATTCAGCAGCCGCTGCTGGACCGGACCGTGGCGGTCCACAGCATATCCGCCGTCACCCTGAACGCCGGATTAGCAACCGGCATCCGGCAATTGAGGGGGCGATAACGCGACGCCCCTGCCCAGGCAGAGGCAACCCAGTCCACCTCATGCGGCCGGGTCACGGCGAGGGGCTCAGGCGAGAGCCAGCCCACTCAGACCGTCCAGATCAGCACATTCCCCACCAGCACGATCGCGCAGACGATCATCAGCACACCCTTGGTCCGGTCGCCGCCCTTGTGATCATCCCGGCGGATCATCGTCACCCCGCCCCAGGCCAATCCCCCGGCCGCAAGCATAAGCAACGAAAGGACGGTCGAGGCACCGGTCGAAAGTTCGGGTCGCATGGTCCCTTCCATGCACGCCCCCGTCCGCGCCGTCGAGCCTGCACAGCTTTATTGCGATTGACTCGCAATATCTCACCTGCCATCAGGCGCGGCGAAGGGAGCTGCCATTTGTACGCCTATCTCGACCGCAACCTCACCGCCCTTGGCCCCGGCGCGCGCTTTGCCGTCTGGGCGATCCGCAGCTGGGTCGCGGCGATTCAGCGGCGGCAATGCCCGTGTCGCGCGCTCGCCCCCGGCTTCGCCCGCCACGGCGTCGAATCGGCGCTTCCGCACCTCTCGATGGCGATGGCCGTGCTCAATTGCGAGGCACAGGAAAGCCTCGTCTTCCGCCCCGCCTGCCACCCCCAGGTTGGCGAGCATGAGGCGTTGTTGCTCGACCTGCTCGCCACCAGCGGCATCCGTCCCGATCCCCAGATCCGCGCCACCCTTGCGCTGCTCGTCACGCAGGGCGGCGTAGCTCCGCTCGCCATCGCGATAGATAAAGCTGCCACCGCCTTGGCGCTCGGGGGGTTACGCCCGATCGCCCCCGCCTGTACCGGAGTCCGCCATGAGCGACCGTAACGCAATCCCACTCGCCCCGTCCGCCGCGCTGACCGTCGAAACCGTCACCAGCGTGCGCCACTGGAACGAACATCTGTTCAGCTTCACCATCACCCGCCCGCAGAGCTTCCGCTTCCGCTCGGGCGAATTCGTGATGCTCGGCCTTCCCGGGGAAGGGCGTCCGCTGCTCCGCGCCTATTCGATCGCCAGTCCCGCCTGGGCGGAGGAGCTCGAATTCCTCTCGATCAAGGTGCCCGACGGCCCGCTGACGTCGAAGCTCCAGTCGATCCAGCCCGGCGACCAGCTGTTCCTCGGCCGCAAGCCGACCGGCACGCTCGTCACCGACGCGCTGCTGCCAGGCAAGCGCCTGTTCTTCCTCTCCACTGGCACCGGGCTCGCGCCCTTCCTCAGCCTGGCGCGCGATCCCGATGTCTATGAGCTGTTCAACCAGATCCTGCTCGTCCACTCGGTCCGCCGCGTCAGCGACCTCGCCTTTCGCGACGAGCTGGAGGCGCAGCTGGCGGGCGACCCGCTGGTCCAGGATCAGGCGCTGCTCCAGTTCAGCTATCTCCCCACCGTCACCCGCGAGCCGTTTCCGACCAACCAGCGCATCGGCACGCTGATCGAAAACGGCGCGCTGTTCGGCCCCCAGATGCTCGGGCCAAAGCATCTCGACCCCGAAACCGACCGGATCATGCTGTGCGGCAGCATGGAGATGATAAAGGACCTCTCCGCGATGCTCGACGGCCTGGGCTTCGCGGAAGGGTCGAACAGCAAGCCCGGCCACTATGTCATCGAGCGCGCCTTCGTCGGCTGAAATCTCCCCTCCCTGAAAGGGGAGGGAATTGAGTGGGGCCAAAAGCCCATTTCCCCGATTGCCGACCCGGCAATGGTAACGCTATCATTCCTTCCGACGAACCATCGGAGAGGACGGCGATGCCCCACACACCCATCTCACGACGCGGCTTCATCGAAGCAGGCGGCGCCCTCGCCGCCACGCTGACCGCCACCGCCAGCACCGCATCGCCCTTCGCTCAATCCCGCACCGGGCCGCAGCTCAAGGGCCTTCCCCTCCCCCCGGGCGTGCGCCTTCCCACCACTCCGCCGCGTCGCAAGCGCGACGACAGCGTCGGCTTCGCAATCATCGGTCTGGGCGGCTATGCGCTCAACCAGATGATGCCGCGCTTCGACCAGGCCGATCGCGCCCATATCAGCGCGCTGGTATCGGGCAACCCCGACAAGTTGAGTCAGGTCGGCGAAGCCTATGGCGTCCCCGAAGACGCGCGCTACGCCTATGAAGACTTCGCCAAGATCGCCGCCGACGACCGCATCCAGGCGGTGTACATCGTCCTCCCCACCGCCTTCCACGCCGATTTCGCGATCCGCGCCTTTGCCGCGGGCAAGCATGTCCTGTGCGAAAAGCCGATGGCGCTCTCCAGCGCCGAATGCGAAGCGATGATCGCCGCCGCCCGCCGTGCCGGCCGCAAGCTGATGATCGCCTATCGCAGTCATTTCGAGCCGTACAATGTCGAAGCGATGCGCCTGATGCGCGAGAAAGCGGTCGGCGACATCCGCCTCATCCGGTCCGAGCAATCCTATCGCGCAGGACCCACCACCCCGGCGCAGAACTGGCGCATGAACCGCGCGCTGGCTGGCGGCGGCCCGCTGGAGGACTTCGGCATCTACGGCCTGCAATCCGCCCTCTACCTGACCGACGAGATGCCCGAGAGCATCAGCGCCACGACCTTCCAGCCCAGGGACGACCCGCGCTTCACCGAAATCTTCGCCCATGTCGCCTCGCAATGGCGCTTCCCCTCGGGCGCAGTCGCGCATCTCGCGACCTCCTATGATTCCGTCAACGCCAATTTCGCCCATGTGCGCGGTACGCAAGGCGCCCTCATCATGGACCCCGCCACCAGCTATGCCGGGCAGAAAATGCGGATCGAAGGCCAGAACGCCCGCGACGTCACCCCCGGCGACCCGACCGTCCAGTTCGCCCGCCAGCTCAACCACTTCACCAACGCCATCCGCGACGGCACGCCGATCCTCACCGGCGGCGAGATGGGCCTGCGCGACACGCGACTGATCGAGGCGATCTACGCCGCAGCGCGCGATGGGCGGACGGTGAAGCTGATGCCGGATGGGCGGATGCGGGGGTGAGGGATGCGCTTCACCCCTCCGGCGATGAAATCCAGTCTTCGCGCCCGTGCCGGACCCGCAGGATCAGCACCCCGTCATCGACTTCCTCATAAACGATCATATGCGCCTTGAACGGATGCGCGCGCACGGGCGGGTCGATCTCCTCGCGCAACCGGGCGGCGCGCGGCGTTTCGGCAAGGAACGCAAAGGTCCGCTTCAACCCATCGTTATACCGGTCGGCCTGCGCCAGCCCGAACCGCTCCAGCCCTTCAAGATAGATCGCGAGAAGATCGTCGGTTGCCGCCCGCGTGAAGCGAAAGCCCGGCACGTTCAGCCGTTCAGCCCGGCCTGCTTCAACGCCATCGCGCGAATGTCGTCCATCGACAGGTCGCTCACCCCGCTGGCACGCGCTTCATCGACAAGCCGCTGCATCTGCGCGATCTTGTCGCTCCGCTCCTGATCGCGCCGGATAAGGTCGCGCACATAGTCGCTGGCGTTGCTGTACCGCCCGTCATGCGTGCGGCTCTCGACCCATTGTTTCATGGGGTCGGGGAGCGAGATATTCATGGTTGCCATTGCCTGTCTCCGGGTGAGAGTTTGGCACAAATTGGGAAGGATTGTCAATTTGTGCCATTATGCAGATACCGAAGTGAGAGCGCGTCGCACATCGGCAACGAAGGCGTCATAGAACCGGGAGAGCTTAACACTGCTCGCATTCGCATCGGTCAGGCCTCGGTCGCCAAGAAGGGTAAGAGCCCCAACAATCCCATACTGGCTCACTCGCGCAACCGTACCAAGTTCATCTGTGATCCGTTTAGAGGTAGGCGAAAGCGAGCCATGCACTAGCTTGGAACGGAGCGCATAGGCCGCTTGAGCGTCAGCACGCCATTGAGTGTGACTGGCGATCGACCCTCGCTCGCAGCAGAGCGCCGCCACGCGTTCAGATATAGTTGGCGCGATCTCCTCATTGCGCCCTTCGGTCATCAACATACGTTCGAGCGCCGTGATATACTTCACCACTCGGGCTGCCGGGTTAGGGTCACGCACGGCCTCACCGTACCAGTGGATCGCCTCAAGAAATCGGTGACTAAGGGGCCGCGTAAGCCCAGGGTCAGTCGCCGCCTCAAGGGCCAAAGCGCATAGCGTGAGCACACGGCCCCAGTCCGGATGGGCTTCGAGGTCAACAAACCAACCTTCCTCGAATCCGAAATGCCCAGCGCTTGGATAGCTGACTTTGTATCTGAGGTTGGCGTCACAGACCGAGAAGTTACCACGCAAATCACGTTTTAGGTTAGGGCCACCGATCCGCATTTTGCGACTGTGTCCGGGGCCAATGAGGAGATGGAGACAATCGATCGCGCGCGTGACCACCTCCATCGCGCGCGATTCGGAGGTGAACTCGTCGCAATCACTGATATGGATCTCGGCCACCCAGCCGAAGCTTCCGTAATAATGCACCAGCTGCTTGAAGAACTGATAGTCTCGTCGGATATAATGTCGAGAGGTCCATAAATAATCTGCGAGACGAGAACGGAAACGAGCCATTGTCAGGAACCGGACGGAACCGATAAAAAATTCGGGTGGATTTTCCACAGAGACGAGGTGACAGGGCACGAAATAGATATGGGAATTGCGCGGGGGGGGGGGCGGCTCGCTTCCCCACTTCCGCGAGCGCGCGGTCAACTTCGCGAATTGTGACCTCGCGCTGTTCACCTAGGAAACGCTGCGAGAGCACCGCCCGGACATGCCTATCAAGCGCCTTCAACTCAACTTGATCCATGACGCCTGCGGCACGCCTAGCATGTATAGCGAGAAGAGCGATCCGCTTCGCAGCTGCCAGACCGCACAGAATGTGGAAGCCGCTCTCGCCAGGGTCCGGCAGCCATTGAAGCGCGTCGGCTCGCGGGACCGCACTCAATCCTTGCTCACGAACAAGTTTGTGCATCCGTTCTACTTCGGCAAGAATGAAAGCCACGTCGGCAACGAGTTCTTCCTTGCTGGTTTTTTTCATGCGCGCACCTCGCGAATAAAATCCATTCTTAGCCGCGTCAGCATTCAAGTTATTACGAGTTCAATTGGGGGAGCCCCCTTCCAATGTTGGATTCCACATGATCTAAACTGATCGGTGAACCCCAACCCGCCTCATTCCCCTCCAAAAGCCCCCTCGCCTGACACTAGTCGCGCAGGTGTCGCGCCGCAGTCGCCCGCCGGTTGCCTCACAGGCGCCCACCTGTTGCGTCCCCGTCGCGCAAGTGTCGCGCCACTGTGGCGCACCCGACGCCCCACCGTCGTCCACCCGTCGCGTCACGGTCGCGTCGCAGGTGTCAGCCCGTCGCAAACCCGTAGCCTCAACCCCAAAACCCCCATTTTTCGTCCGCTTCGTCCGGACACCCCAGCCCCGCCCTCAATCCACCCCGCTCAGCACCGCCGAATAGGCCGCCGGATCGGCATTCCCTCCGCTCAGCACCACCAGCATATCGGACCGCGGATCGACCTTCCCCGCCAGCAGTGCGGCGAGCGCCACCGATCCGCCCGGCTCGACCACGATCCGCAACCGCCGCGCCGCCCAGCGCTGCGCCGCGCGAACCTCGGCCTCGCTCACCCGCACCCCCGTCGCCCCGCGCCGCGACAGCACGTCGAAGGTCAGCGGCGAGACGCGCAGCGTCTGGAGCGAATCGCATGCCGTCGGCGGCGGATTGTCGCCCACCGGCTCGATCCACCCCGCCTCCAGGCTGCGGCACATATCGTCCCAGCCCTCGGGCTCCACGACCACGACCTGTGCATCGGGCAGCGCCAGCGCGACCCCGGCGGCCAGGCCCCCGCCGCCACAGGGCACCACGACATGCGCCGGATCGGGCAGCTTCATCTCCGCCGCTTGCGTCAGCACCTCGATCCCCAGGCTCCCCTGCCCCTCGATGATCCACGGATCGTCGAACGGCGGGACGAGCGTGGCGCCACGGGCATGGGCGAGGTGCGCGGCAATCTTGTCGCGATTCTCGGTCATCCGGTCATAGCTGACCACCTCCGCCCCCATCGCCAGCGTCGCCTCGCGCTTCAGTGCCGGGGCGTCGCTCGGCATCACGATCACCGCCGGAATGCCGAGTCGCTTTGCCGCCCATGCGACGCCCTGCGCATGGTTTCCGGAAGAGAATCCGACCACCCCCTTCGCCCGCTGCTCGGCATCGAGCGCGGTCAGCCGGTGCCAGGCGCCCCGGATCTTGAACGCGCCGATCGGCTGGAGCGCCTCCGCCTTGAACATCACCGGCACGCCGCGAATCTCGGCCACGAACAAGGGTGTAGGCGGCAGGATCGCCGCCACCTTCGCCGCCGCATCCCGCACCCCGGCCCGTGTGGGCTGTCTCACGATAGTCACATCTCACCCCGCATCGCTGGTTTCCGCCGCTTCGCGCTTTACAAGGGGGCATCTCGACCCTATGTGAGCCGTCCGCTGCCCCATGGGACTTCCACCGCAAGGCAGTGTTTTCACCGTACGGCGCAAGCCAATTGGAGGTCCCTTGAGTTGCACAAGCATCATAGCGCGCTGGGGCTAGCGAAAGCCCTTCGTCCCGTCGAGCCGGTAACGCTCGTTCGTCCGCACGCTGCAAAGCGCGCCGCCCGCTTCTTTGTCGAGAAGTTTCCGGGAACGGTGCTCTATGCCGTCAAGGCGAATCCCTCTCCCGAATTGCTGCAGATCCTGTGGGACAGCGGCGTGACGCATTATGACGTCGCGTCGATCGGCGAAGTGCGCATGGCGCGCCGCGCCCTGCCCAAGGCGACCCTGTGCTTCATGCACCCGGTCAAGGCCGAGGAAGCGATCGAGGAAGCCTATTTCGTCCATGGCGTCCGCACCTTCAGCCTCGACACGATGGACGAGCTGGAGAAGATCGTGCGCGCGACTCGTGGCGCGACCGACCTGAACCTGTGCGTCCGAATCCGCGTATCGTCGGATCATTCGAAGCTGAGCCTCGCCGCCAAATTCGGCGCGGAGCCCGAGGATGTGGCCGAATTGCTGGTTGCGACCCGTCAGGCGGCCGATGCGCTGGGCATCTGCTTCCATGTCGGTAGCCAGGCGATGACCCCGGCCGCCTATGCGGAGGCGATGGAGCGCGTGCGGGCGGCGATCGTCGCCTCGTCGGTCACCGTCGACATCGTCGATGTCGGTGGCGGCTTCCCGTCGACCTATCCGGGGATGGAGCCCCCGCCGCTCGACGCCTATTTCGGCGTCATCCACAATGCGTTCGAGAATCTGCCGATCTCGTACAGCGCCGAATTGTGGTGCGAGCCGGGCCGCGCGCTGTGCGCCGAGTACAGCTCGCTGATCGTCCGCGTCGAAAAGCGCCGCGGCGACGAGCTGTATATCAACGACGGTGCTTATGGCGCGCTGTTCGATGCCGCGCATGTCGGCTGGCGCTTCCCGGTCCGCGTCCTGCGCGACGATGCCGATGAAGCGATGGAGATGACCGAATACAGCTTCTACGGCCCGACCTGTGACGATCTCGATCATATGGCCGGCCCGTTCGAACTGCCTTCGGACATTCAGGCCGGCGATTATATCGAGGTCGGGATGCTCGGCGCCTATGGCTGTGCCATGCGCACCGCGTTCAACGGCTTCGGGGCGGACACGGTGCACAGCGTCAGCGACGAACCGATGGCGACGCTCTATTCGGGCATTGCGATCGAACGCCCGAGCAACGTCGTCAGCCTCGACCAGTTCAAGCGCCGCGCGCGCCGCTGATCGCATGGCGAACCGGGACGGCCTGATCGTCCGCACCAGTGATACCGGCGAAGGAGCGGTGTTCGACCGCTTCTTCGCCGGATATGACAAGGCATTCGTACTTCCGGACGAGAAGGAGGACCGCGACGGCTTCGCCGCCTGTCTCGCCCTCAACCATGGCTCCGAAAAGGCCCGTCTGACCGCGCTCTACGGCGAATTCACCGAACTGGTGCTGACCGTAGAGGAAGCCGACGGCCCCCTCATCGGCGGCGCCAACTTCATCGCCGCCCCGCTGCCCGAGGCGCAGGGCCGCAGCATCGCCACGGCCAACCTCAACTATCTCTATGTCGACCCCGCCCAGCGTGGCCGGGGCAGACTCAAACAGATGATGGCGATCGTCGTCGACACGATCCGCGATGCGTTCGGGGTGGAGGAGGTGCTGATCTTCCTTGAACAGAACGACCCATTCGCCATGGACGAAGCGGCCTATCGCCTCGACTCGCAAGTTGCCGGAGTCGATCAGCTCGATCGTCTCCGTATCTGGGCCAGGCGCGGCGCCCGCATCCTCGACTGGCGCTACATCCAGCCGGCCCTGACTCCGGACCAGCAGCCCGATGACAGCCTGCTCTACGCCCTCATCGGCCTCGACGCTCCCCTCCCCGCCTGCTGGCTCGCCGCGCATCTCCGCCGCTTCTACGGCATCTCGGTCCGCAAGGGCGCCCCGCTGGACGAAGATCCGGTCGCTTCGGACCAGCTCGCCGCGCTGGACGCCCGCTGCGCCGACGGAGACACGATCCCCCTGCTCGACCCGGCGCCGTTGCTGGCTCGCCTCCCCTCACGCGAAGCCGCAACCGCGCTGTTCGACCGCTTCCCCGAAACCATGCTCGACGCGATCCGCACCGCGGATTGACGCCGCGATATACGAACCATATATGGTTCGTATATTCACTCATCCGAGGTCAGCCATGGGTATCGTCAAGATCGACGAGGATCTGCACGAACAAATCCGCCGCGCCAGCACGGTGATGTGCCGGTCGATCAACGCCCAGGCCGAATTCTGGATGAAGATCGGAATGCTCGCCGAAGCCAATCCGACCCTGTCGTTCAGCGACATCGTCAAGATGCAGCTCGCCGCCGTCACCGAAGCGCCACCGCCGGCACGAGCTGCAGCCTGATGGTCAAGACTGCAGACGAACTGGCGCTGATGCGTATTTCCGGCAGGCTGCTGGCATCGGTGTTCGAAATGCTCGACGGTCTCACGCTCGACGGCATGTCGACGATGCAGGTCAACGATCTGGTCGAACGCTTCATCACCGATGGTCTCGCCGCCCGCCCGGCGAGCAAGGGGCAATATGGCTTCAAATATGTCCTGAACTGCTCGATCAACCACGTTGTCTGCCACGGCGTACCCGATGATGCGGAGGTCATCCGCGACGGCGACATCATCAATCTCGACATCACGCTGGAAAAGAACGGCTTCATCGCCGATTCCAGCAAGACCTATCTGGTCGGCACCGTCTCGCCCTCCGCGCGACGGCTGGTCCGCGTGACGCAGGAGGCAATGTGGAAGGGCATCAGGCAGGTCCGCCCTGGCGCCCATCTCGGCGATATCGGCGCGGCGATCGAGCGTCATGCCAAGCAGCACGGCTATTCGGTCGTCCGCGACTTTTGCGGCCACGGCATCGGCCGCGAAATGCATGAGGAACCCTCGGTCCTCAATTTCGGCCGTCCCGGCACCGGCATGAAACTGCGCGAAGGCATGGTGTTCACCGTCGAGCCGATGCTCAACCAGGGCAGCCGCCGGATCGAGACGCTGGACGATGGCTGGACCGTGGTGACCCGCGACGGCAAGCTCTCCGCCCAGTTCGAACATACCGTCGCGGTTACCGCGACCGGCGTGGAAGTCCTGACCCTGCGCAGTGACGAGAAACTAGCTGCCTGAGATCGGGGCTGGCCCCTGCCGCTTTCACCGGTTGGACGTATCCATTGCCAATAAACTGGCCTTAAATGGGCCAATGCAAACCGACCCGAACCAAAGCGAAATGCCGATCACGCGCCGCGCTCTGCTCGCCGCTCCTGCGGTGCTGGCGCCCTCCCACACCCTCGCCACGGCCCGCCCCGCCGCCGGGATGGACGCGATCATCGCGATGGATGCCGTCGATCTCGCCGCCGCGATCCGCCGCCGCGACCTTTCGGCGCGGGAGGTGATGACCGCCCACCTCAAGCAGATCGACACACTCAATCCCCGGTTCAACGCGATCGTCTCACGCGCTTCGTCCGAGGCACTGCTGCGGGTGGCGGACGATTGCGACCGGGAGGCAGCCGCAGGCCGGTTTCGCGGGGCGCTCCACGGTTTCCCCCATGCGGTGAAGGACACCGCCCCCGCCCGGGGCCTGCGCTTCACCCAGGGAACGCCGCTCCTGCGTGACAATTATCCGGCAGCCGATTCGCTCGTCGTGTCGCGGATGCGCGCGGCCGGAGCGGTCTTCATCGGCAAGACCAACGTCCCGGAATTTGCGCTGGGATCGCACAGCTTCAATCCGCTGTTCGGCGTGACGCGCAATGCCTGGAACCCCGCAGTTTCGGCCGGCGGCAGCAGCGGCGGTGCGGCGGTTGCACTGGCACTACGCATGGTGCCGCTCGCCGATGGCAGCGATTTCGGCGGATCATTGCGCAACCCGGCGGGGTGGAACAACATCTTCGGCTACCGCCCTTCTTTCGGCCGCGTCCCCTCCGTGCCGTCAAGCGACGTGTTCGGACAGACCTTCGCGGTCTCCGGTCCCATGGCGCGGCGCGTTCGCGACGTCGCGTTCCTCCTGTCGATTCAGGCCGGAGCGGATTCGCGCTCCCCCTTCTCGCTCAAGGAGGATCCCGCCCGCTTTGCCGGATCGCTCGACCGCGAATGGAAGGGGCGCCGTATCGGCTGGCTCGGCAACCTGCAGGGCGCACTGGCGACCGAACCGGGGGTACTCGACACCTGCAAGAAGGCGCTGTCAGCCTTCCGAACCATCGGCATGGAGGTCGAAGAAGCGCGACTGAGCCTCTCCGCCGAGGAGATGTGGCGCACCGCGGTTACGTTACGCCACTGGTCGGTCGGCGCCGACCTGATCGGCTATTATTCGGACCCGGCCAAGCGCCGCCTGATGAAGCCCGAAGCGATCTGGGAGGTCGAAGGCTATCTCAAACTGACCGGACGACAGGTCGCCGAAGCCTCCGAGGGGCGCACACGCATCTATCAGGCGTTTCGCGATCTGTTCGACCGCTATGATTTCCTGATCCTGCCCACCGCGCAGGTCTTCCCCTTCGATGTCGCGCAGCACTGGCCGCGCAGCATCGCGGGGCGCGAGATGGACAGCTATCATCGCTGGATGGAGGTCACCTTGCCCGCCACGATGGCGGGCCTGCCGGTACTGGCGGCCCCCGCAGGGTTTGGCGGGGCGCGGCAACTCCCGATCGGAATCCAGATCATCGGCCCGAACCATGCCGACCTGGCCGTGCTGCAGGTCGGCCACGCCTATGAACGCGCTTCGCCCTGGATCGCGCAGACGCTTCCCGAAGCGCTCCGCGGTTGATCCGCCCCGCCCTGTCGTCAGGGCGCGGGCGGGCGCCTCACTTTCCGTCGAGGATCGCTTCGATCGCGGCAGTGACTTCGCCGATATCGGCCATGCCGTCGACCCGCTTCACCAGCCCGCGCGCTTCGTAGATCGGCAGGATCGGCGCCGTCTTGGCCCGATATTCGGCCATCCGGGTCCGCACCGTTTCCTCATTGTCGTCGGGACGGCGCTTGAACTCGGTCGAGCCGCACACGTCGCAAACGCCCTGGGCCTTCGGCAGCTTGAAGCTGTCGTGATACCCCTCGCCGCATTTGGCACAAGTGAAGCGCCCGGTGATCCGCTCGACCAGCGCGTCCTCATCGACGACCAGCTCGATCACATGGTCGAGCGTGCGGCCGCGTTCGGCCAGGATCGTGTCGAGCGACTCAGCCTGGGCCGCGGTGCGGGGATAGCCATCGAAGATCGCGCCCTTGGCATCGCCAAGCTCGTCCAGCCGGTCGCCGATGATGCCGCTGACGATCTCGTCGCTGACCAGTTCGCCCGCGTCCATCACCGCCTTGGCCTTGAGTCCGATCGGCGTCCCCGCCTTCACCGCGGCGCGCAGCATGTCGCCGGTCGAGAGCTGGACCATGCCGCGCTCGTTTTCGAGCCGCGACGCCTGGGTTCCCTTGCCCGCGCCCGGAGGCCCCAACAGGATGATGTTCAAACCGCTTCCCCTCATTTGCCGCCTCGCCCTTTAGCGCAGGCGGCCGCCCTTCAGCTTCGCCTTCTTGATCAGGTCGCCATACTGGTGGGCCAGCAGGTGCGACTGGATCTGGGTCACCGTGTCCATCGTCACGTTGACGACGATGAGCAGGCTGGTGCCGCCCAGATAGAAGGGGATCGCGAGCGCCGACACAAGATATTCCGGCACGAGGCAGATGAAGGTCAGATATGCCGCACCGATCACGGTGATACGCGTCAGGACATAATCGAAATAGGCTTCGGTGTTCTTGCCCGGGCGGATGCCGGGGATGAAGCCGCCATATTTCTTGAGATTATCCGCCGTCTCCTCCGGATTGAACACCACGGCGGTGTAGAAGAAGGAGAAGAAGATGATGCCCGCGCCATACAGCGCCATGTACACCAGCGATCCGTGCTGGAGATACTGGTTGAGGCTGATGATGAAGTCGCTCGCCCAGCCCTGGCCCGCCTGCTGCTGACCGGCGAACTGGCTGATCGTCAGCGGCATGAGCAGCAGCGACGATGCGAAGATCGGCGGAATCACGCCGGCGGTGTTGATCTTGAGCGGCAGATGGCTGCGCTCCGACTGAACGCCGCGCTGCGTCTGGCGCTTGGGATATTGGATCAGGATCCGGCGCTGCGCCCGCTCCATGAAGCAGATGAACAGGATCAGACCGGCGACCGCCGCCAGGATCGCGAACAGCGTGACCGGGTTCATCGAACCGGTACGGCCGCCCTCGAACAGCTGAACCAGCGTGGTCGGCAGATGCGCGACGATGCCCGCCATGATGATCAGGCTGATGCCGTTGCCCACGCCACGGCTGGTGATCTGCTCGCCCAGCCACATCAGGAACATCGTCCCGCCGATCAGGCTGATGACCGCTGCGATGCGGAACAGCATTCCCGGTTCGACCACCGGCGCCAGCCCCTGGCTCGCGCCAAGCGCTTCAAGCCCCACGGCGATGAAATAGCCCTGGATCGCGGTCAACGCGACCGTGCCGTAGCGGGTATATTGGTTGAGCTTCTTACGCCCGCTCTCACCTTCCTTCTTGATCGCTGCCAGCGTCGGCGACAGCGAGGTCGCGAGCTGCACCACGATCGATGCGGTGATGTACGGCATCACGCCCAGCGCGATTACCGACATGCGCTCCAGCGCGCCGCCCGAGAAGGTGTTGAAAAAGTCGAGCACGCCGCCCTGCGTGCGCTCCGCAAGCAGCCCCAACTGCGTCGGATCGACGCCGGGCAGCGGCACGAAGCTGAGCATCCGAAAGATGATCAACGCGCCCAGCGTGAACCACAGGCGCTTCTTGAGTTCGGTGGCCTGCCCAAATTTGGACAGGTTGAGGCCGGTTGCGAATTGATCGGCTGCGGATGCCATTGAGCGAATATCCTGGAAACCAAAGCGGCGGAGAAGCGTTAACCGCCACCCCGCCGCCCATATAGGTTACTGAGGGATCAGGGCAATGCGGCGCAGCGCCCCGTCCACAGTTAAAGTCAGGCCTTACCGGCCTTCTTGGCGGCGATGACCTTCTGGACCGAGCGATGCTTGGCGGCATGTTTCTCTGCGGCCGGAACGATCGTCGGGATGGTGACGCTGCCACCGGCCTTTTCGACCGCCTCGATCGCGCCCTTCGATGCGCCGGCGACGGTGAAGGCGAGCTTCGCCTTCAACTCGCCCTTGCCGAGCAAGCGCACCCCGTCCTTGCCGCCACGCGCCAGGCCGACGGCCTTCAGCGCCGCATGGTCGATCTCGGTCGCGGTCAGCTTGCCGGCGTCGATCAGCTTCTGGATCATGCCCAGATTGACCTCGGCATAGTCCTTTCCGTTCGGATTGTTGAAGCCGCGCTTCGGAAGGCGCATGTGGAGCGGCATCTGGCCGCCCTCGAAGCCGTTGATCGCGACGCCCGAGCGTGCCTTCGCACCCTTCTGGCCGCGGCCTGCGGTCTTGCCCTTGCCCGAACCGATGCCGCGTCCAACGCGCATCCGGCCCTTCCGGGCGCCTTCATTGTCGGTGAGATCGTTCAGTTTCATGTCGTGCACTCGCTTTCGCTTTTGTCGCGCTGGAAAACCGGATTCCCGGAAAATCGGAAAGGGGGCCGATAGCCCCCCTTCCCTTGTCTGTCACCTGGAAAAGGCGCCGGGGGTTCAGCCCTCGACCACCTCGACCATGTGGGGCAGCTTGCGGATCATGCCGCGGACCTCGGGGGTATCCTCGAGTTCGCTGACCTTGTGCATCTTGTTGAGGCCCAGGCCGATCAGCGTCGCGCGCTGATCCTTGGTCCGGCGGATCGGCGATCCGATCTGCTTTACCTTGATCTTCGCCATCTGACTTACTCCGTGATCGCCGCGGCGTCAGCCTCGGCAGTCTGCGAGCCGCCACGGCCAAGCAGGTCGGCAATCTTCTTGCCGCGACGCTGGGCCACCGCCTTCGGGGAATACTGGTCGCCCAGTGCCTCAAAGGTGGCGCGGATCATGTTGTAGGGGTTCGACGTACCGACCGACTTGGTCACCACGTCGGCGACGCCCAGGCTCTCGAACACGGCGCGCATCGGACCACCGGCGATGATGCCGGTACCCGCAGGTGCCGAGCGAACCGTGACCTTGCCGGCGCCGAAATGGCCCCGACCGTCATGGTGCAGCGTCCGGCCCTCGCGCAGCGGCACGCGGACCATCTTCTTCTTGGCAGCGGCAGTCGCCTTGCTGATGGCTTCCGGCACTTCGCGCGCCTTGCCATGGCCAAAGCCGACACGGCCCTTGCCATCGCCGACCACGACCAGCGCGGCAAAGCCGAAGCGCTTGCCGCCCTTCACGGTCTTGCTGACGCGGTTGATGTGGACGAGCTTCTCGATCAGCTCTTCGCCACCATCGTCGGCACCGGGGCCGCGCCGATCGTCGCGACGGCCACGGCCACCGCGATTGTCACGACCACCGCCGCGATTGTCGCCACCACGGCCACCACGGCCACGACGGGGAGCCTCGGTTGCTGCGGCTTCGGGTGCGCCCTCGGCGGGCGTCTGGTTCTGTTCGTCAGCCATCTTAGAACTCCAATCCGCCTTCACGCGCGGCATCCGCCAGCGCCTTGACGCGTCCGTGGAACAGGAACCCGCCACGGTCGAACACGACCTGCGTCACGCCAGCCTTCTTGGCGGCTTCCGCGATGCGGGCGCCGACGGCCTTGGCCGCATCGACATTCGCGCCGTTCTGGCCGCGCACATCCTTGTCCAGCGTCGAGGCGGCGGCCAGGGTCTTGCCCTGGGCGTCGTCGATCACCTGCACATAGATGTGCTTGCCCGAACGGTGCACCGACAGCCGCGGACGGCTGCCTGCATGCGCGCGGAGCGCGGTGCGGTTGCGGCGACGCCGCTTCTCGAAGAGAGAGAGACCCTTGCTCATTACTTCTTCTTCCCTTCCTTGCGGAAGATGAACTCGCCGTCGTACTTGATGCCCTTGCCCTTGTACGGCTCGGGCTTACGCCAGCGACGGATTTCCGCGGCAAACTGGCCGACAGCCTGCTTGTCGTTGCCGGAGATCTCGACGGTCGTCTGGTCGGGGGTCTTCACCTCCACACCTTCCGGCACGTCCAGATCGACGTCGTGCGAATAGCCGAGCTGCAGCTTCAGCTTGCGACCCTGTGCGTTGGCGCGATAGCCGACGCCGGTGATCAGCAGCTTCTTGGTGAAGCCCTCGGTCACGCCGGTGACCAAATTCTGCACCAGCGTGCGCTGCATGCCCCAGAACGCCTTGGCGCGCTTGGTGTCGTTGGCAGGCTTCACGACGATCATGCCATCGCCGACCTCATAAGAGATGTCGTCGGCTGCGGGCATCGTCAGGGTACCCTTGGGCCCCTTGACGCTGACCTTGCCGCCCTCGACGCTGGCGGTAACGCCTGCGGGGACGGTGATCGGCTTCTTACCGGTGCGGCTCATCAGAATACCTCCGCCAGCACTTCGCCGCCGACATTCTGCTCGCGCGCTTCCGTGTCGGAAAGCACGCCGCGCGGCGTCGAAACGATGGTGATGCCAAGGCCGTTGCGAACCGTCGGAAGCTCCTTGCTGCCCGAATAGACGCGGCGGCCCGGCTTCGAAACGCGCGCGATCGACTTGATCGCGGGCTGGCCCTCGAAATATTTCAGCTCGATGCGGATGCCGGCCGCAGGGCCCATCTGCTCTTCGCTGTAACCACGGATATAGCCTTCGCGCTGAAGCACGTCGAGCACGCGGGTGCGCAGCTTCGACGCAGGCGTCAGGACGCTGTCCTTGCGCGCGCGCTGGCCGTTGCGGATGCGGGTGAGCATATCACCCAGGGGATCGGTCAATGCCATCTTCTAACCCTTACCAGCTCGACTTGGTGACGCCGGGGATCAGGCCCTTATTGGCCAGATCGCGCAGCATCACGCGCGCCAGACGGAACTTGCGGTAATAACCGCGCGGACGGCCGGTCAGCTCGCACCGGTTGCGGATGCGCGTCGGATTCCCGTTGCGCGGGATCTCCGCCATCTTCAGGCGCGCGATCAGACGCTCGGTATCATCGAGCGACTTGTCGTTCGCTACCGCCTTCAGTTTCGCATATTTGCCGGCATATTTCTTCACCAGCTTCTTGCGACGCTCGTTCTTGAGCACGGAACTCAGTTTCGCCATGACTTAAGTTCTCTTTCCCTTACGCTGCCTGCTTCGCTTCGCCGTCCGCCTCGATGGGGAACGGGAAACCGAAGAGACGGAGAAGCTCGCGGGCTTCCTCGTCGGTCCTGGCGGTGGTGGTCACGATCACGTCCATGCCGCGCACCTTGTCGATGCGGTCATAGTTGATCTCGGGGAACACGATCTGTTCCTTGATGCCGCAGGCATAGTTGCCACGGCCGTCGAACGACTTGTCGCTCAGGCCGCGGAAATCGCGAACGCGCGGCAGTGCGATGGTGATGAAGCGGTCGAGAAACTCGTACATCCGCTCACGGCGCAGCGTCACTTTGCAACCGATCGCCATGCCCTCGCGCAGCTTGAACTGCGCGATCGACTTCTTGGCCTTGGTCACGACAGGCTTCTGGCCGGCGATCAGCTCCATTTCGGAAGCCGCCTGCTCGACCTTCTTCTTGTCCTGGGTGGCTTCGCCGACGCCCATGTTGAGCACGATCTTCTCGATCTTCGGCACTTCCATCGCATTCTTGTAGCCGAACTTCTCGGTCATCGCCTTGACGATTTCCGCGTCGTACTTCGACTTCATGCGGGGGGTGTAGGTGTCAGCCATCAGATGACATCTCCGGTCTTGACCGCAACGCGGACCTTCTTGCCGTCGCGCTCTTCAAAGCGGACGCGGGTCGCCTTGCCGTCCTTGGTCATGTGCGCGACCTTCGAGACGTGCAGCGGCGCCTCGGCGCGCTTCAGGCCACCCTGGGGGTCGCCCTGGCTCGGCTTGGTGTGGCGTACGGCAATGTTCACGCCCGATACGATGACCTTGTCATCCTTGGGCATCGCCTTGACGACTTCACCGGTCTTGCCCTTGTCCTTGCCGGACAGAACGATGACCTGGTCGCCCTTCTTGATCCTTGCAGCAGCCATCACAGCACCTCGGGAGCGAGCGAAATGATCTTCATGAAGCCCTTCGAGCGCAGCTCGCGGACCACCGGGCCAAAGATACGGGTGCCGATCGGCTCCTCGTTCTTGTTGACCAGGACGGCGGCGTTGCCGTCGAAGCGGATCACCGAGCCGTCGGCACGACGGACGTCCTTGGCGGTGCGAACGATGACCGCGCGATGCACGTCACCCTTTTTCACCTTGCCGCGGGGCTGTGCTTCCTTGATGCTGACGACGATGACGTCGCCCACGCCGGCGAAGCGACGCTTCGACCCGCCCAGCACCTTGATGCACTGAACCCGCTTCGCGCCGCTATTGTCCGCGACGTCGAGATTGGATTGCATCTGGATCATCGATCCGGTTCCTTCTCGTTCGGCCTACCGGGACAGGCGCCCGGCGGTTCCAGTTAAAGCGTTGAGCCTGATCGCTCAGGCCCAGAAAAGCTTAGGCCCAGAAAAACTTAAGCGTTGTCGGCCCGCTCGGGCGTCGCGTGGGTATCGACCCGCTCGATCACCTTCCAGGTCTTCAGCTTGCTGATCGGCGCGGTCTCTTCGATCCGCACCGTTTCGCCGGCCTTGTACTCGTTCGCCTCGTCATGGGCGTGATACTTCTTCGAGCGACGGATGATCTTGCCATAGAGCGCGTGCTTGACCTTGCGCTCCACGTTCACGACCACCGTCTTGTCGCCCTTGTCGGACACGATCTGCCCGGTCAGCACGCGCTTCGGCATGTTCGTTGTCCTCTTACTTCGCAGCCGAGCGCGAACGCTCGTTCTGCAACGTCTTGATGCGGGCGATGTCCTTGCGGACTTCCTTCACGCGGCTCGGCTTTTCCAGCTGGCTGGTCGCTGCCTGGAAGCGCAGGTTGAATGCCTCGCGCTTCAGGTTGCCCAGCTCTTCGGTCAGCTGATCGTCGCTCTTCGCGCGCAGATCACTTGCCTTGGTCATTTCTATCAACCCTCCAGGTGCGACGTGTCGCCGAGGCGGGCCACGACCTTGGTCTTGATCGGCAGCTTCATCGCCGCGCGCTCGAACGCTTCCGCCGCGAGCGGGCCGGGAACGCCGTCCAGCTCGAACAGGATGCGACCAGGCTTCACGCGCGCCGCCCAATATTCGAGACCGCCCTTGCCCGAGCCCATGCGGACTTCGGCAGGCTTGCTCGACACCGGAACGTCCGGGAAGATGCGGATCCACAAACGCCCCTGGCGCTTGATGTGACGCGTGATCGCGCGGCGGGCCGCCTCGATCTGGCGTGCGGTGATCCGCTCCGGCTCCATCGCCTTCAGGCCGTACGACCCGAAGTTCAGCGTCGCGCCGCCCTTGGCCTCGCCCTTGATCCGGCCCTTGAAGGCCTTGCGGAACTTCGTCTTTTTCGGTTGCAGCATCTGCCTAACCCTTAGCGACGGTCATCGCGCGCCGGGCGAACGCCCGTCGTCTGCGATTCCATGTTCAGGCGATCGGTCGCCATCGGATCATGGCCCAGGATCTCGCCCTTGAAGATCCAGACCTTGACGCCGCACACGCCATAGGCGGTGTGGGCCTGCGCCTCGGCATGGTCGATATTCGCGCGCAGCGTGTGCAGCGGAACGCGGCCCTCGCGGTACCATTCCGACCGCGCGATTTCCGCGCCGCCCAGACGGCCGCCGCAGTTGATGCGGATGCCTTCGGCGCCCAGACGCATCGCCGACTGAACGGCACGCTTCATGGCGCGGCGGAACGCGATGCGGCGCTCCAGCTGGTCGGCAATGCCCTGCGCGACGAGCTTGGCGTCGACTTCGGGCTTGCGGATTTCGACGATGTTCAGCGACACGTCCGAGCTGGTCATCGACGCCAGCTTCTTGCGAAGCTTCTCGATGTCCGAGCCCTTCTTGCCGATGATCACGCCGGGGCGTGCGGCAAAGATGCTGACGCGGCACAGCTTGGCCGGACGCTCGATCACCACCTTGGAGATCGCCGCCTGCGGCAGCGTCTTCATGATGTACTGGCGGATCTTCAGATCCTCCAGCAGCAGGCGGCCATAGTCGGCGCCCTCGGCGAACCAGCGGCTGTCCCAGGTGCGGTTGATCTGCAGGCGCAGACCGATCGGGTTGCTCTTGTGACCCATGAGTTACGCCTCTTCCTGCACTTCGCGCACCACGATCCGAAGGCGCGAGAACGGCTTCAGGATGCGCGTGGACTTGCCGCGGCCACGGGTGTGGAACCGCTTCATGGTGATCGACTTGCCGACCGACGCCTCGGCGACGACAAGTGCGTCGACGTCGAGATTGTGGTTGTTCTCGGCATTGGCGATGGCCGAAGCCAGAACCTTGCGCGCGTCAACCGCCATCGCCTTCGTGCTGAAGGAGAGGATGTTGAGTGCGTCACCGGCCTTCTTGCCGCGGATCAGCCCAGCCACCAGGTTCAGCTTCTGCGCTGAACCACGGATCTGCGTGCCGACCGACAGCGCCTCATTGTCGCCGACGCGACGGGGAGCCTTGGGCTTCGACATCTTAGCGCTTACCCTTCTTGTCGGCGGCGTGACCCGGGAAATACCGGGTCGGCGCGAATTCGCCGAGCTTCATGCCGACCATGTCCTCGTTTACCGAGACGGGCACGAACTTGCGGCCGTTATAGACGCTGAACGTCAGGCCAACGAACTGCGGCAGGATGGTGGAGCGACGCGACCAGGTCTTGATCGGACCGCCACGGCCCGAATTCTCCTGCGCGGTCTCTGCCTTCTTGAGCAGATGAAGGTCCACGAACGGACCCTTCCAGACTGAGCGAGCCATGGGTTAGCCCTTCTTCTTCGCGTGGCGGCTACGGATGATGAACTTGTCCGTCGCCTTGTTGTGACGGGTGCGCGCACCCTTGGTCGGCTTGCCCCACGGGGTGACCGGATGACGGCCGCCCGAGGTCCGGCCTTCACCACCGCCGTGCGGGTGGTCGACCGGGTTCTTCGCGACGCCGCGGGTCAGCGGGCGGATGCCCTTCCAGCGGTTGCGGCCAGCCTTGGCGAGGTTGGTGTTGCCGTTGTCGGGGTTCGACACCGCGCCCACCGTCGCCATGCACTCGCCACGGATGTAGCGCTGCTCGCCCGAGTTCAGACGAACGATCACCATGCCGCGGTCACGGCCCACGACCTGCACATAAGTGCCTGCCGAACGCGCGATCTGGCCACCCTTGCCCGGCTTCATTTCCACATTGTGGACGATGGTGCCGACCGGCGCCTGGCCGATTTCCATGGCGTTGCCCGGCTTCACGTCGGTCTTCTTCGCCGCGAGCACCTTGTCGCCAACGGCGAGGCGCTGCGGAGCGATGATATAGGCGACGCGATCCTTGCCGTTCTCGTCCGCACCATAGTTGATCAACGCGATGAAGGCGGTGCGGTTGGGATCATATTCGATCCGCTCCACCGTACCTTCAACGTCCCACAGGCGGCGCTTGAAATCGATGATACGATAACGCTGCTTGTGGCCGCCCGCGATGCCGCGCGAGGTCACATGGCCCTTGTTGTTGCGGCCGCCGGTCTTGCGCTTGCCTTCGGTCAGCGCCTTGACGGGGCCGCCCTTGTGCAGACCCGAACGGTCCACCAGGATCAGGCCACGCCGCGCCGGCGAGGTCGGATTGTAATTCTTGAGCGCCATGGTCAGTTGACCCCCTGCGTCACGTCGATCGAGTCACCGTCCTTGAGGGTGACGACCGCCTTCTTGATGTCGCTGCGCGTGTAGGGCTTGCCCTTCCAGCGCTTCGTCTTGCCCTTCTGGACGATCGTGTTGACCCCAGTCACCTTCACGTCGAACAGCGCCTCGACCGCCGCCTTGATCTGCGGCTTGGTCGCATCGTTGGCGACCTTGAAGACCACCGCATTGTGTTCGGACACAAGCGTCGACTTCTCGGTGATGTGCGGCGCGACAATCACGTCATAGTGACGGATGTCGATCTGCTCCTGCTTCTTAGCCATTAGTTGGCCCCTCCCGGGAGGGCGAAGCGCGCCTCCAGCTTCTCGACGGCAGCGCGGGTCAGGACCAGCGTGTCGTGCTTCAGGATGTCATAGACGTTGGCGCCCGCCGCCGGCAGGACGTTGACGCCCACCAGATTGCGAGCGGCGAGGAAACCGTTGCCGGCCTCTGCGTCGATCACCAGCGTGCTGCGACCGACCTTCAGGCCAGCGAACTGGTCCTTCAGCGCCGCGGTCTTGCTCGCCTCGAACCCGTCGAGGACGATCAGCGAACCCGCCTTGGCGTGGCTCGACAGCGCCATCTTCAGGCCCAGCGCGCGAATCTTCTTGTTCAGCGAGATGTTGAAGTCGCGGAGCCGTGCACCGTGAGCCTTACCACCGCCGATGAAGATCGGGGCCGCGCGATCGCCGTGACGGGCGGTACCGCCGCCCTTCTGACGACCGAACTTCTTGCCGGTACGCGACACTTCCGAACGCTCGCGGGTCGGGCGGGCAGTGCCGCGACGATTCCACAGCTGCCAGGTGACGACGCGGTGCAGGATGTCGGCGCGCGGCTCGAGACCGAAGACTTCGTCCTTCAGCTCGATGTCGCCCGATGCCTTCGCGTCGAGGGTTTGAACCTTGACCTTCACGTTCAGCCCTCCTGGCCTTCGGTCGCCTCAGGCGCCTCGGCCGTGTCGGCCGGGGTGTCCGCTGCGGCGGTGTCGTTGTTGCTGTTGGCAGCCTGCTTGATGCCGGCCGGGAACGGCGCATCCTTGTGCGCAGGAACCTTGACCGCGTCCTTGACGAACAGCCAGCCGCCCTTCGAGCCAGGGACCGAGCCCTTGACGAAGATCAGACCGCGCTCGACGTCGGTGCCGACGATCTCGAGATTCTGCTGGGTGCGGTTCTTGTCACCCATGTGACCGGCCATCTTCTTGTTCTTGAAGACCTTGCCCGGATCCTGGCGCTGACCGGTCGAACCGAGCGCACGGTGGCTGATCGACACGCCGTGCGTCGCACGCATACCGCCAAAGCCCCAGCGCTTCATGCCGCCCGCAAAGCCCTTGCCCTGCGTGCGGCCCTGAATGTCGACGAACTGGCCAGCAACGAAATGGTCAGCCGAAATTTCGGCGCCCACGTCCAGCAGACCGTCCTCATCCACGCGGAATTCCGCGAGGATCGCCTTGGGCTCCACTTCGGCCTTGCCGAACTGGCCGCGCTGCGGCTTGGCGACATTCTTTGCCTTGGCGCTGCCCGCACCAAGCTGGACGGCGGTGTAGCCATCCCGATCCATCTCGCGACGGGCGACGACCTGAACGCCTTCGAGGCTCAGGACGGTGACCGGCACATGGCGGCCATCATCCTTGAACAGGCGGGTCATCCCCAGTTTCTTCGCGATCACGCCAGTGCGCATGATCCGTTGCTCCTCAATACAGAGGCACCCCACGGACCATTCCGAAGGGTGCGTGATGGGCGCCCGCCAAAGCAATACTTTGGCGGGAACCCGACTCAGCCCGTAAATATAATGCGAGCCCCCGTCCGGGCTGAATTCCCGCCCGGAAGCAGGAAAGACGGGGGACGCAGCCCGGACCGAAGTCCGGCGGTATCCCTATGTCGTTTTTGAGCCTTGGCTCTGGGTCGGAACATCGGATCGGGATCGATCCGGCCAGCCCTGCGCGACTCCGGCGGAATCGCGAATCTCGTTGGGAGAGCGCGGCCTTTAGGCCAGCTTGATCTCCACGTCAACGCCAGCGGCGAGATCGAGCTTCATCAGCGCATCCACCGTCTGGGCGGTCGGCTGAACGATGTCGAGCAGGCGCTTGTAGGTGCGCGTCTCGAACTGCTCACGCGACTTCTTGTCGATGTGCGGACCACGGTTGACCGTGAACTTGTCGATGTGGGTGGGAAGCGGGATCGGGCCACGGATCATTGCGCCGGTGCGGCGCGCGGTGTCGGCGATATCGCTGGCGGCCTGATCGAGCACGCGATGGTCGAACGCCTTCAGGCGAATGCGGATATTGTTGTCCATGTCCCTACCAATGCGAAAGAGCGGGGCGCGTGAAACACGCCTCTTGCTGGTTCATACGCTAAAACGAAGGCGCGCCACTACAGGGGATGCGGCGCATTGACAAGGGGGCGCGGGGGAGAAATTTCGCCAAAGCGCCACCCAATCGTCACCCCGGCCTTGAGCCGGGGTCCCGCTTCTCCATTCTACTGGTCAGGCCAGCAACTCGAACAAATCCCGCCACTCCGGATTCGAGCGCTCGATCAGCTCGAACTTCCACTCCCGCCGCCAACGCTTCATCCGCTTCTCGTGCGCAATCGCATCGGTGATGTCTGGTGCATGTTCGGCCCAGACGATCCGCGTAAGTCCATAGCGGCGACAGAAATCCGATCCAGCGCCGTTCCGGTGCTGATGGACCCGAGCGGCCAGATCAGCGGTCACGCCGACATACATCGTGCCGCGATATCGGTCCGCCATGATATAGACCCAGCCGCCCCGCGCCATTCCCCGACATCAGAAGCAGCGGGACCCCGGGTCAAGCCCGGGGTGACGAATTGAAGCGGATCAGATAAGAAAATGCGTCACTCCGGCCTTGAGCCGGGGTCCCGCTGCCTTCCAGCGCAGTCGACGCAAAAGCGCATATGACGGCGGCTCACGACCACCGAATGCGGCCCTCGCGCCACCCCCGCGAAAGCTAGCGATAAGAAAACCATAAACAAAAAGCCCGGCCTCCCCTGGGGAAGGCCGGGCTCTTCATTCTCAGCCCCGAAGGGCGTCGATTACTTCTGGATTTCGCTGACGACGCCGGCACCCACGGTGCGGCCGCCTTCGCGGATCGTGAAGCGCTGGCCGACGTCCATGGCGATCGGCGCGATCAGCTTGATGCCGAGCGCGACGTTGTCGCCGGGCATGACCATCTCGGTGCCCTCGGGCAGCTCGATCGTGCCGGTGACGTCGGTCGTGCGGAAGTAGAACTGCGGGCGATAGTTCGCGAAGAACGGCGTGTGACGGCCACCCTCGTCCTTCGACAGGACGTACACTTCCGACTTGAACTCGGTGTGCGGGGTGATCGAACCCGGCTTCGCGAGCACCTGGCCACGCTCGACTTCGTCGCGCGCAACGCCGCGGATCAGCGCACCGATATTGTCGCCGGCCTGGCCCTGGTCGAGCAGCTTGCGGAACATTTCGACGCCGGTCACGGTGGTCTTGCGAACGGTCGGCTGGATGCCGACGATCTCGACTTCCTCACCCACCTTGATGATGCCGGTCTCGACACGGCCGGTCACCACGGTGCCGCGGCCCGAGATCGAGAACACGTCTTCGATCGGCATCATGAACGGCTTGTCGAGCGGACGATCCGGCTGCGGGATCGACTCGTCGACGGCCTTCATCAGCGCGACGATCTGGTCGTGACCGATGTTGCGGTCGCGATCTTCCAGCGCGGCCAGAGCCGAACCACGGATGATCGGAATATTGTCGCCGTCGAAGTCGCGCTTGCTCAGCTCTTCGCGGATTTCCATCTCGACGAGCTCGAGGATTTCCTCGTCATCGACCTGGTCGACCTTGTTGAGGAACACGACCATCGTGGGCACGCCGACCTGCTTGGCGAGCAGGATGTGCTCCTTGGTCTGCGGCATCGGGCCGTCGGCAGCCGAGACGACCAGGATCGCGCCGTCCATCTGCGCCGCGCCGGTGATCATGTTCTTCACATAGTCGGCGTGGCCGGGGCAGTCGACGTGCGCATAGTGACGGCTGTCCGTCTCATACTCGACGTGCGCGGTCGAGATGGTGATGCCGCGCTCGCGCTCTTCCGGAGCCTTGTCGATGTTCGCGAAGTCAACGGCGGTGCCGCCGCCGGTCTCTGCGAGCACCTTGGTGATCGCCGCGGTCAGCGAGGTCTTGCCATGGTCGACGTGACCGATGGTGCCGATGTTGAGGTGCGGCTTGTTCCGCTCGAATTTTGCCTTCGCCATTGTTTCCTACCTTCTGAGTCTATTTCCCGGACCGCCATGGGACTCACGAGAACGCGGCCCCATAGCGGGAGATTTTGGATAACGCCAGCCTTAGGCCAGCTTTGCTTTCACTTCGTCGGCCACGTTCGGCGGCACTTCGTCATAGTGCGAGAACTGCATCGAGTACTGCGCACGTCCCTGCGTGAACGAGCGGAGCTGGTTCACATATCCGAACATGTTCGCCAGCGGCACCATCGCATCGACCGTCTGCGCGTTGCCGCGGCTGTCGGTACCCTGGATCTGGCCACGGCGGCTGTTGATGTCGCCGATCACGTCGCCGAGATACTCCTCGGGAGTGACGACTTCCACCTTCATCACCGGCTCGAGCAGCGTGATGCCCGACTTCTGGGCCGCTTCGCGCATCGCGCCACGGGCACAGATTTCGAACGCCAGCGCCGACGAGTCGACGTCGTGGTACGCACCGTCATACAGCAGCACTTCGAAGTCGATGATCGGGAAGCCGACCAGCGAACCCGTCTGCGCGGTCTCGCGGAAGCCCTTTTCGATCGCGGGGATATATTCCTTGGGAATATTACCGCCCTTGATCTCGTCCTTGAAGACGAAGCCCGAACCGCGCTCGCCCGGCGTCAGCTTGACCTTGACGCGACCGAACTGGCCGGTGCCGCCCGACTGCTTCTTGTGGGTATAGTCGATATCGACCGGCTTCTTGAGATACTCGCGATACGCCACCTGCGGCGCGCCGACATTCGCCTCGACCTTGAACTCGCGCTTCATGCGGTCGACCAGGATCTCGAGGTGGAGCTCGCCCATCCCCTTGATGATGGTCTGGCCCGATTCGTGATCGGTCGAAACGCGGAACGAGGGGTCCTCGGCAGCCAGGCGGTTGAGCGCGATGCCCATCTTTTCCTGGTCGGCCTTGGTCTTCGGCTCGACCGACAGCTCGATCACGGGCTCGGGGAATTCCATCCGCTCGAGGATGATCGGGTTCGCGGCATCACACAGCGTGTCGCCGGTCGTGGTTTCCTTGAGACCCGCGATGGCGACGATGTCGCCCGCGCGCGCTTCATCGATGTCCTCACGCGAGTTCGCGTGCATGAGGAGCATACGGCCGATCTTTTCCTTCTTGTCCTTCACCGAGTTCAGGTAGCTGCCCTTGGTCAGCGTGCCCGAATAGATGCGGGTGAAGGTCAGCGAGCCGACGAACGGGTCGTTCATGATCTTGAACGCCAGGCCCGAGAACGGCGCCTTGTCGTCGGCCGGACGCGAATCCGGGGTCTCGCCGTCGAGCTTCACGCCCTGGACGTCCGGAATATCGAGCGGCGACGGGAGATAGTCTACCACCGCGTCAAGCAGCGGCTGAACGCCCTTATTCTTGAACGCCGAGCCGCACAGGATCGGCACGAACGCCATCTCGAGCGTGCCCTTGCGGATCAGACGCTTCAGGTCGGCGACCGACGGCTCGTTGCCCTCAAGATACGCCTCCATCAGCGCATCGTCCTGCTCGACAGCCATTTCGATCAGGTCGCTGCGATACTTCGCGGCCTTTTCCTTCAGATCGTCGGGGATGTCGGCATATTCGAACTTCGCGCCCAGCGACTCTTCGAGCCAGATGATCGCGCGGTTGTTGACCAGGTCGACCAGGCCCTTGAAGCCGCCCTCCATGCCGATCGGCAGGTACAGCACGGCCGGGCGCGCGCCCAGGCGATCGACGATCGTGTCGACGCAGAAATAGAAGTCGGCGCCGGTGCGGTCGAGCTTGTTGACGAAGCACATGCGCGGAACCTTGTACTTGTCCGCCTGGCGCCAAACCGTCTCCGACTGCGGCTCCACGCCGGCAACGCCGTCGAAGCACGCGACCGCGCCGTCGAGCACGCGCAGCGAACGCTCGACCTCGATCGTGAAGTCGACGTGTCCGGGCGTGTCGATGATGTTGATCAGGTGCTCTTCACCCTTGCCGTCCTCGGCGCGCCACTTGCACGTGGTCGCGGCGGACGTGATCGTGATCCCGCGCTCCTGCTCCTGCTCCATCCAGTCCATCGTCGCCGTGCCCTCATGCACTTCGCCGATCTTGTAGGACTTGCCGGTGTAATAGAGGATGCGCTCGGTCGTCGTGGTCTTGCCGGCGTCGATATGCGCCATGATACCGATATTGCGATAACGCTCGAGCGGATGGCTGCGGGCCATGATCGGGGTTCCTTGAGAATTTGGGAAGCCGGACAATCCGGCTCCCCATTATGTAGGTAGGGAAATTACCAGCGGTAGTGGCTGAACGCGCGGTTCGCTTCCGCCATGCGGTGCGTGTCCTCGCGCTTCTTCACCGCGTTGCCGCGATTGTTCGCCGCATCCATCAGCTCGCCCGAAAGGCGCGCCGACATGGTGTTTTCGCTGCGGTTGCGGGCCGAGGTGATCAGCCAGCGGATCGCCAGCGCCTGCGCACGCTCGGGGCGCACCTCGACGGGGACCTGATAGGTCGCACCGCCGACGCGGCGGCTGCGGACCTCGATGCCCGGCTTGATGTTGTTGAGCGCTTCGTGAAAGACGCCGATCGGGTCCTTCTTCGCACGCTGCTCGACAACCTCGAGCGCCGAATAGACGATGCCTTCGGCGACGGCCTTCTTGCCGTCCAGCATCACGCTGTTCATGAACTTCGACAGGACCTGATCTCCGTACACGGGATCGGGCAGGATTTCCCGCTTTTCGGGACGACGACGACGTGCCATCTTGAATTTCCTTCTAAAACTTCAGCCGGTTCCGGAACCCGTCCGGGGCTTACTCTGGCTTACTTCGGACGCTTCGCGCCGTACTTCGAACGGCTCTGCTTGCGGTCCTTGACGCCCTGGGTGTCGAGCACGCCGCGCAGCACGTGATAGCGGACACCGGGAAGGTCGCGCACGCGGCCGCCACGGATCAGCACCACCGAGTGCTCCTGCAGGTTATGCCCCTCGCCGGGGATGTACGAGATGACTTCGCGGCTGTTGGTCAGACGGACCTTGGCCACCTTGCGGAGCGCCGAGTTCGGCTTTTTCGGGGTCGTGGTATAGACGCGGGTGCAGACACCGCGCTTCTGCGGGTTCTGTTCCATCGCAGGGACCTTGCTCTTGGCCTTCTGCGGTTCGCGGCCCTTGCGGACCAGCTGGTTAATCGTCGGCATGAAGCCCTTCACCTTCCAATGGTTACTTTGCTGGAGCCATGATTCCGGAAAATACGAAAGGACCCTGGCGGCCTAGCGCGGCCTCCGGGCCCTGGCGTCTCCAACAACGTTCAGCTCAAAATGCCCGCAGGACGGAATCCTGTCAGGCGCGGCGGCCTATAACCGCGCGGCCGCAAAGGGTCAACGGGGGTCAGACACCCGTCCGCGCTGTTGCCGGCCCTACGGTTGGGGCATCTCGATCGGCACCGTTCGCCATCGAGTCCGCCCGTTCGGGGATACGCCAGAGATAGACGGTCGCACCGCCCGCCTTGGCGACCTTTTCGGGCTTCCAGTCCCCCATGTCGAACGCGTGGCTCACCACCCGCGTCCCGGGCCGCAACTGCTCGAACAGCCGGGGGCGCAGCCGCAGATTGACCTCCGGCAGCAGATACATGGTGACCACATCGGCGGACCGCAAATCGGTCTCGAACAGATCGGCGGCCTCGAATCGCACGCGATCCGCGACACCCGCATCGCGGGCATTGTCGCGGGCCTGCGCGACCAGCACCGGATCGATATCGACGCCCAGCCCCTGCGCGCCGCGCTCGCGTGCCGCCGCGATCAGGATGCGTCCGTCACCCGTGCCAAGGTCGATGACCGTGTCGCCCGGAGCGATCTCCCCCAGTTCCAGCATCAGCGCGACCACCTCGCGCCGCGTGCTCTTGTAGGGTACGTCCAGCGCCGGCCCGCCAAAGATCGTCGTCGCCGAACAACTCACCATCGTCGGCAGCATACACCGCCCGCCCAGCGCGATCAGGCCAAGCGCCAGCACCGCCAGCACAAGCGCGACGATCCGGATTCGTGCGGCGGGAGACGGCATTCGAACCATGCCGCACCATATCTGCATATCCGCGCGGGTCTTGTCCACGGGGGCGGGCGCGCCGCGCTTAACGCGATTTTCAGGGCAACCGGGCCAAAGCCACGCCATGCCCCCGGTTTCCGCCCGCCCTGTCGTCCACACACCTCCGCTCTGGCTGACTGCGCTCGTCGCGGCGGCACAGGCCTGGGCATTCTGGCCGCTCTTCACGCCGGACATGACCGCCTATCTGCTTCCCTGGCTCGAAACGATTCGTGCGCACGGCGTGCTTGAGGCGTTCGCCCGGCCCTTCTCCAACTATATGCCGAGCTACCTCTACCTGCTCGCCGCATTCAGCCCGCTCGCGGACTGGCTCGACCCGATGAGCGTCATTAAATTGCTCTCGGTTGCCGGAACTGCCGCGCTTGCGCTGGCGATGCACCGGCTGCTCGCCGCGTTGCAGGTGTCGCAACGCGCGCATTGGGCGGCGCTGGTGGTCGCCCTCCCCTCGGTCGCGTTCAACGCGCTGCTGATGGGCCAGTGCGACGCGATCTATGTCGCCGCCTGTCTGGTGGCGGTCGCCATGGCCCTCGAGCGGCGTCATATCGCCATGTTCGTCTGGTGCGGGGTCGCGGTGGCGTTCAAGGCTCAGGCGGTGCTGGTCGCCCCCTTCTTCCTCGCGCTCGCGATCCAGCGCCGCGTGCCCCCAACCCAGTGGCTGGCCGCCCCCGCCGCGCTGCTCGCCCTCATGCTCCCCGCCCTGTTCGTCGGATGGCCGCCCGCCGATCTCGCCACCGTCTATGTCCGCCAGGCAGGGACGTTCAGCAACGATATTGCCCGCAACGCGCCCAACATCTGGTCGCTCGCCGGAATGATCGCGCCCGATTTCGCTCCGCGCCTGTTCGGCCTTGCCCTTGCCGCCGCACTGGGGGCCGCGGCCTGGTTCGTGGCGAAGATGCAGATCGTCCGCTTCGACGCTGCCGGACTGGTCGGCATGGCCGCGCTCGCCGTTCTGCTCACCGCAGGCCTGCTGCCACGGATGCACGAGCGCTATTTCCTGCTAGCCGACATGCTGATCCTCGCCTTCGCCATTGCACGCGGCACGCGACAGGGCTTCGCGCTCGCCGCTCTGGTTCAGATCGGCTCGTTCGCCGCGATTATCGGCTATCTCGGGTTGGGGCCCCCGTTGGTCGCGCTGGGGGCATTGTGCATGATCACGGCGACCTGGATCGCCGCCCGACCGCTGGTTTCGCCGAATGCAAATGATAATCCCCCAACGGGACGAATTCCGCGACCAGCCGTGCTGCGATGCGACACCGCCTATGGTATTGAAAGCCGACTCAAATTCCGGGGAAGTGGGGAGTAGAGTATGTTCAACAGCAATCGTTCGCGTGATGACCGTCCGGCAATGCCGCCCGCGCCGCCGGTCCAGCCCAGCGGCGGGTCGTCGAAGCGCGGCATGTTTTCGGTCATCGGGCCGGACATCGTCATCACCGGCAATGTCAAGGCGAGCAGCGAACTGCATATCGAGGGGCGGGTCGAGGGCGATGTCGATTGCGGCACGCTGGTCCAGGGCGCCGAGAGCCAGATCTTCGGCAGCGTCACCGCCGAATCCGCACGCCTCGCAGGCGCCATCGAAGGCACGGTCCGCGTCAAGCAGCTGACCGTCGAGCGCGCCGCGCGCATCACCGGCGACGTCGAATATGAGAATATCACGATCGAGAATGGCGGCCATATCGACGGTCGCCTGAAACATATGAGTGCGGTCGCCGCCGCGCCGCTGCGCGCCGAGCCGGTTCAGCCCGCCGTCTCGGTGGCATCGGTCGTCTCGTCAAACTACGGCCAGAGCGCCGCCTGATCGGATGGCCGGGGCCGCACGCTGCGGCCCCGGCCTTCCCCATCCTATTCAGCCACGCGCGCGCCACCCTTGATGACGTCGGTCACGCGGGTCAGCACGCCCACATCCTTCAGCGGATCGCCCTCCACCGCGACGATATCGCCATAGCGGCCCACCGCAATTGCGCCGACATCCTTGCTGCGTCCCAGCGCCTCGGCAGCGTTCAGCGTCGCCGCGCGGATCGCCTCCATCGGCGTCATCCCATATTCGACCATCACCCGGAACTGCCCCGCTGCGGTCCCGTGCGGCATCACGCCTGCGTCGGTGCCGAACACCATCTTTACCCCCGCCGCATGAGCCTTGCGGAAGTTATCACGCTGAATCTGCGCGATCTCGCGATCCTTGCGCAGATTATCCTCCATCACGCCGTTGTTGGCGCCCTCCGCCTGCGTATAGTCGGTGTTGTAGATATCCATCGAGAACCAGACCGGCTGTTTGCGTGCGACCGCCAGCTTGATCCCCTCGTCATCGACGAGGCTGGCATGTTCGATCGTGTCGATGCCCGCGCGGATCGCCGCCTTGATTCCCGCCGCGCCATGCGCGTGCGCGGCGACCTTCAGGCCCCATTGATGCGCCTCGTCCGCGATCGCGCGCATCTCCTCCTCCGACAGCTGCTGCTGCCCCGGCTCGGTGTTGCGGGAAAAGACGCCGCCGGTCGCGCAGATCTTGATCACCTCCGCGCCATATTTGCGCTGCTCGCGCACGATGCGGCGCAGTTCCTGCGCCCCGTCGCCCACTGCCACGCCCTTCGACTTGAACGAGGGCGGCAGATAGGTGCTGTCGCAATGCCCGCCCGTCGCGCCCAGCGAATGCGCCGCCGGTACGATGCGCGGCCCGACGATCAGCCCTTCTTCGATCGCCTGTTTGTAGCCGACATCGGCGTAATTCTCGGACCCGACATTGCGGATCGTCGTGAACCCGGCCTTGAGCATCGCACGCGCATTCGCGGTTCCCTGGATCGCCCAGAAACTGTCGGTGAACTGCAATCCCGTATAGCCGCCATAACGCGGGTTGCTGTCGAGATGGACATGCATGTCGATCAGCCCTGGCAGGATCGTCTTGCCGTCCAGGTTGATGTGCGTGACATCACTGCCCCAGCGCACCGTGCGCGCATCGGCGATGCTGGTGATTCGGCCGTCGGTGATGAAGATCGCAGGATGCTCGACCACCGTCCCTTTGACGACGTCGATCATCCGGTCGGCGGTAACGACCACCCGCTGCGCCGCAACGGGCGTAGCGACGATCAGGGCCGCCGCGACGGCGAAAGCTCGAAACCTCATGCGATCCCCTTGTCGTAATCCCGTTCGATCAACCGCGAGCGACCGCGTCAGTTGCCCGGTCGAACACCACCTGCGCGCTCGCCAGATCGATCGCGAAGCCGATCCACATCGCCATCAGCACCACGCCGGACGCAACGAACAGCATCGCCCGCACCGGTACCTTCTTCGGCCCGATATGCACGAAGCTGTGCGCGATGCGGATTGCGACATAGATCCAGGCGAGAACCACCTGAATGTGATTGTCGAGGTTGGTGATCAGCAACAGCGGCACCAGCGCGAAGTAGAGCACCGGCATCTCGAACAGGTTGCGATAATTGTTGGCGGGCATCTCGACCGGCGCGAAATAGCGCATCGCCGCATCGCCGCTCGCGAACGTCTCCCGGCCCGGCGGATTGGCGCGGATATGCCGCGCCCGCGTCACGAACATCGTCAGGAACACGATAAAGGCCAGCCCCGCCAAAACGATCGTCGGCCAGAGAATCGCCATGCCCATGAAACTTCCCCCATCTGCCTCGGTTTGCCAAGGTGACGCGACGCGTCGTTCGAGTAAAGTGGAGGATGGAATGCTGACTGGATCGGAAGGTGGATGCCGCTGCGGACGGGTGCGGTTCCGCATCGATGCCGAACCGCTCGTGACCGCCGTGTGCCACTGTCGCGGCTGTCAGCGCATGAGCGCCAGCGCATTCTCGACCACGATCACGCTGCCCGCCGACGCGCTCGCGGTCATTGCGGGCGAGCCCGTGATCGGCGGCCTTCACGGGGACGAGGCGCGGCATCACCACTGCGACTGGTGCAAGAGCTGGCTGTTCACCCGCCTCCCGCCCGAATATGGCGCGATCAACGTCCGCGCCACGATGCTGGACGATCCCGGCTGGTTCGCGCCCTTCATGGAAACCTACACCAGCGAAAAGCTTCCCTGGGCACAGACCGGCGCTGCCCACAGCTTCGAAGCGTTCCCGGAACCGTCCGACTATCCCCGGCTGATGCAGGCGTTCGCGCAGGCGAACGCCTGATCGCCCCACGTCAGATGTGGATCACCCGCCCATAGGCGGCGAGCACGCTTTCGTGCATCGACTCGCTGATCGTCGGGTGCGGGAACACCGTTTCCATCAGTTCCGCCTCGGTGGTCTCCAGCGTCTTGCCGATGGTGTAGCCCTGGATCATCTCGGTCACTTCCGCGCCGATCATGTGCGCGCCCAGCAGTTCGCCGGTCTTGGCATCGAACACCGTCTTCACAAAGCCCTCGGGCTCGCCCAGCGCGATCGCCTTGCCGTTGCCGATAAAGGGGAAGGTGCCGACCTTCACCTCGTATCCCGCTTCCTTCGCCTTCGCCTCGGTCAGGCCGACGCTGGCGATCTGCGGGTGGCAATAGGTGCAGCCCGGGATATTGCGCGGGTCCATCGCGTGCGGATGCTTGCCCGCAATCGCCTCGGCCGCGATCACGCCCTCATGGCTCGCCTTGTGCGCCAGCCACGGCGGCGCGGTGATGTCGCCGATCGCCCACAGCCCCTCGACATTGGTGCGGCACGCCCCGTCGGTCTTGAGGAAGCCGCGATCGTCGACCTCGACCCCCAGCTCCTTCAGGCCGATGTCCGCCGTGTTCGGCACGATCCCGATGGCGACGATGACATGGCTGAATTCGCCCTCGACCGGCTTGCCGTCCTTGCCGGTGATCGTCGCCTTCACGCCGCTCTTGTCCGCCGCGATCTTGTCGATCTTGGCGCCGGTCATGATCGTCATGCCCTGCTTCTTCAGCGCCTTTTCCAGATGCGCGGAGATGTCCTTGTCCTCGACCGGAACGATGCGGTCGAGCATCTCGACCACCGTCACCTCGGCACCCATGTCGTTGTAGAAGCTCGCAAACTCGATCCCGATCGCGCCCGATCCGATGACCAGCAGCTTGCTCGGCATTTCCTTCGGCGTCATCGCATGGCGGTACGTCCACACCCGCTCGCCATCTGCGGGCAGGTTGGGCAGGTCACGCGCACGCGCGCCAGTGGCGAGGATAATGTTCTTGCCCGCCAGCTCGGTCACCTTGCCGTCCGCGCCGGTCACCGACAGCTTGCCTTTGCCGGTCAGCTTGCCGGTGCCCATGTGCACCGCGATCTTGTTCTTCTTCATCAGGTGCGTGACGCCCTGATTGAGCTGCTTGGCCACCCCGCGAGAGCGCTTGACGACCGCGTCTAGGTCCGCGCTGATCTTCTCCGCAGCCAGACCATAATCCTTGGCATGCTGCATGAAGTGGAAGATTTCGGCCGAGCGCAGCAGCGCCTTGGTCGGGATGCACCCCCAGTTGAGGCAGATGCCGCCGAGCAGCTCGCGCTCGACGATCGCGGTCTTGAGACCAAGCTGGCTCGCGCGGATCGCGGCGACATAGCCGCCGGGTCCGGAGCCAAGCACGATCACGTCATAGGATTCAGCCACGTACTTGTCCTTCTTCTCCCTCCCCCCTTGCGGGGGAGGGCTGGGGAGAGGGGGAGCGCTCGCCGGGGCTCGATGCCCCGGCGGGCGCTTCGAGTTCAGCGAGAAGCGCAGTGAGAACGGTATCCGGCTGCGCCATTATATCGTTGTTAAAGAAGCGCGCGACGCGGAAACCCCGTCCGCGCAGCCAATTGTCCCGCACGATGTCGGAAGCGCTATCGATATGCTGTGATCCGTCCGCTTCGACGATCAACCGCGCCTCGAAGCAAATGAAGTCGACGATATAGGATCCGAGCGGCTGCTGTCGCTTCCACTTCCACCCGTCCAGGCGCTTGTTGCGCAGAAGACGCCACAATAGGCGCTCGGCCTCTGTGGGCTGCTTGCGCATCCCGCGCGCTCTGGCGAGCGCGCCCCCTCTCCCTCCCACCGCCTTACGGCGGCGGGCCCCTCCCTCCCCCGCAAGGGGGGAGGGTCGAAGGGGTTCGACACTCATTGGTCCACCGCGCGCGGCTTGCGGTCCTCTCCCACCGCGACGAAGGTGAAAACCGCCTGCGTCACCAGCTGGCGCTCCTCGCCATGCCGGTCGCGACGCCAGGCCTCGACGTCGATCTTCATCGAACTGCGCCCGACCTTGACGATCTGCGCATAGACCGACACCTCGTCGCCGACGAAGACGGGCGCGTGGAACTGCATCCCGTCCATCGCGATCGTCACTGCGCGGCCGCGCGCGCGCCGCGCCGCGACCAGCCCGGCGGCCATGTCCATCTGCCCGACCAGCCAGCCACCGAAGATGTCGCCATAGGCATTGGCGTCGGCCGGCATGGTGCTGACGCGGATCGTCGGTTCGATGTCGGGTGGCGTGCTGTCAGGCATCGTCGCGCTCCTGCGCCTGCGGGTTCCGCTGCAACCACATCGCGCGCCGCATCGGTCCGATCCCCATCAGCACGATGCAGATGATGGCGATCCCGGTGACCAGCCAGATATCCTGCCGCGCCAGCGGATAGGCCCAGCTCGCCAGCGCCCCGATCAGCAGCGCGACCGCAATCCCCGCGGCGATATGCAATGCTTCGACCAGAACGCCCATCTGCGGCCTCCCTTGGCCCTCAGGCCAGCAGGCCCATGGGCGATTCGATCAGCGACTTCAGCACCTTCATCAACTCGGCGCCATCCGCCCCGTCCACCGCGCGGTGGTCGAAACTGCCGGTCGCCGACATCACCGTCGCGACGCCCAGCGCGTCGTCGACGATATAGGGACGCTTCTCGCCCGCGCCGACCGCCAGGATCATCGCCTGGGGCGGGTTGATCACCGCGTCGAACTGCTTGATCCCGAACATGCCCATGTTCGAGATGCTCGCGGTACCGCCCTGATATTCGTTCGGTTGCAGCTTGCCGTCCTTGGCGCGCTGGCCCAGCTCCTTCATCTGGGTCGAGATCGACGCCAGGCCGATATTCGCCGCGTCGCGGATGATCGGGGTGATCAGGCCGGTCGGCGTGGAAACCGCGACCGAGATGTCGGCGCGGCTATACTTGACCAGCTTGTCCCCGGCGAAGGTGACGTTGCACTTGGGCACCTGCGCCAGTGCGACGGCGAGCGCCTTGATCAGCATGTCGTTGACCGACAGCTTCACGCCGCGGCCTTCCAGGCTCTTGTTGAGCTGCCCGCGCAGCTTGAGCAGCGCGTCGAGCTGAATGTCGACGGTCAGGTAGATGTGCGGGATCGTCTGCTTCGCCTCGGTCAGGCGGCGCGCGATCGTCTTGCGGATGTTGCTGAGCTTCTCGACCTCGTGCGGGATGCTCTCGTCATACCAGACCGATGCCGGCGCAGCAGCGGGCGCGGCGACCGCAGGTGCAGCAGCGGCGGGCGCTTCGGCCGCCTTCGGCGCGGGCGCGCCGCCGGGCTTGGCACCCTCGATGTCCGCCTTCACGATCCGCCCGTTCGGGCCGGACCCGGTCAGCGCGCCAAGATCGACGCCCTTCTCCGCCGCAATCCGGCGCGCGAGCGGGCTCGCCTTCACCCGGTCGCCGTCGCTCTTGGGCGCAGCAGCCGGAGCCGGTGCAGGGGTCGGAGCCGGTGCAGGGGTCGGAGCCGGAGCAGCCGTGGGTGCCGCGGCCTCGGCCTTCGTCGCGTCAGCCTTGGGAGCCTCCGCCTTCGGCGCCTCGACCGCGGACGCATCCTCGCCCTCGCCCGCCAGCACCGCGATCACCGTGCCGACCTTTACCCCGTCGGTCCCTTCGGCAACGACGATCCTGGCGATCACGCCCTCGTCGACCGCCTCGAACTCCATCGTCGCCTTGTCGGTCTCGATCTCCGCCATCAGGTCGCCGGCCTTGACGGTGTCGCCTTCCTTCACCAGCCATTTGGCGAGCGTGCCTTCCTCCATCGTCGGGGACAGCGCGGGCATCTTGATTTCGATCGACATGGGTGGGGAGGATCCTGTCGTAGGGTGATTGGAATTGTCGCGCCCTCCTTGCGCGATGCACGGCGCGGGTCAAGCCCGCCCCTTGCGCTTCCGGCCCCGACGCGCCACCACCTGTCTCCAACGGAGGGGGAAAGGTTTCATGCGCACCTATCTGGTCGTGGTCGACGAAAGCCCGGAGGCACAGATTGCGCTCCGCTTCGCCGCGCGCCGTGCGGTCAAGACCGGCGGCGGGGTCGAGATCCTGGCACTGATCGCCAAGCCCGATTTCGTGCAGTGGGGCGGCGTCATGGCGACGATCGAGGAGGAGGCGCGCCAGCGCGCCGAGGCCCTCGTCGCGGGCGCGGCCGGCACGCTGATCGCGGAGTCGGGCCTCAAGCCGCGCATCACCGTGCGCGAAGGCAACGGCCCCAAGATCATCCGAGAGCTGATCGCGGACAATCCGGATATCGCCGCACTGGTACTGGGTGCTGCCGCGGAAGGCCCGCCGGGGCCGCTCGTCTCCCATTTCGCGAGTGACACCGCCGCCCTGCCCGTCCCGTTGATGATCGTTCCCGGCACGCTCGACCGCGAAGCCATCGACCGGCTAAGCTGAAGTCATGCGCACCCTTTTGATTCCCGCCCTGCTGCTCGCAGCTCCCGCCGTCGCCCAGCAAAGGACCGACGCGCCGAGTCCCGAACGGCTCAAGGCCGATGTCGAAAAGCTCGTCAGCTTCGGCACGCGCCACACCCTCTCCTCCCCCGACGATCCCAAACGCGGCATCGGCGCGGCGCGAAAATGGGGCGCGGAGGAACTCGACCGGATCGGCGCGGCGTGCGGCGAGTGCATCAAGGTGGCCCGGATCGGCCGCACCTTCACCGGCCCGCGCGCACCGAACGGCGTCGAGGTCGTCAACGTCCTCGGCTTCCAGCAGGGCGAGGATGCCAAGCGCGTCATCATCGTCCAGGGTCATATCGATTCGCGCGTATCCGACGTGATGGATTTCACCAGCGACGCCCCCGGCGCGAACGACGACGCATCCGGCACCGCTTTGGTGATCGAGGCGGCCCGCATCCTCTCGCGCGAAAAGCACAAGGCAACGATCGTCTATGCGCTGCTCTCGGGCGAAGAACAGGGGCTGTGGGGCGGGACTTTGCTCGCCGAGACTGCGAAAGAACGCGGCTGGGAGGTCATAGCAGTCCTCAACAACGACATTGTCGGCAACACCGTCGGCCAGAATGGCGTGCGCGTCGCCGACCGCGTCCGCGTCTTTTCCGAAGGCATCCGCGCCTCCGAAGACCTGCCGGGCCAGCTTGCCCGTCGCGCGGACGGTGGCGAGGATGACGGCCCCAGCCGCGCGCTCGCCAAGGCCATCGACAAGGTCGCCGACGGAATGCGCGAAAAGGACAAGGACGCGCTCGACGTGTTCGTCGTCCGTCGCCCCGACCGCTTCGGACGCGGCGGCGATCATGAGCCGTTTCTCAAGCTCGGCTATCCCGCCGTCCGCTTCTCGGTCGGCGCCGAGAATTACGACCAGCAGCATCAGGACCTGCGCACCGAAAATGGCCGCGTCTATGGCGACACGGTCGACAAGATGGACTTCCCCTATCTCGCCAAGGTGACCGCGATCAACATCGCGACGATCCGCCGCCTCGCCAATGCGCCTTCAGCGCCTGCATCGGTGGTGCTCGACGGTGCGGTGAGCGCGGACACCAGGGTGAAGTGGAACGCCGTCCCCGGCGCGCGCGGCTATCGCGTCTATTGGCGCCGCAACGACACGCAGAACTGGACAGACGTGCGTGGCGTCGCGGGCCTGACCGAAACCACGCTCAAGGACGTGGTGGTCGACGATCACTTCATCGGCGTGTCATCGGTCGCGGCGGACGGCAGCGAGAGCATCGTCACCTTTGGAACGCGGCCGCCGCGGAACTGAGGCCAGGGCGCGCACCCCCAAATGTCCGTTTGCCCTGAGCCTGTCGAAGGGCCGCAAGCGATACCTGTGCCGGGAAGGCCCTTCGACAGGCTCAGGGCAAACGGGGGTTTTACCCCCCTCAAATCAGCGGCAGCAGTCCTTGGTCGATCGCCGGACCGTCTTGGTCGGATAGCGCCGCACCGTTTTCACCGGCGCGCGATAGGTGCGGACGGTCTCGACCTCTTCCACCTCCTCATACACCTCTTCGGTGACGGTGGTCGTGGTGGTCGCGCCGGACTGGATGACGATCGTCGTCACCGTCGGCCCGGCCATATAATAGCCGCTGCCATAGCCATATCCGTAACCACGCTGCGCATAGCCGCCGCCGCATTGCGCGGCGCAGGGGCTTTGCGCCGCCGGCGCTGCGTAACGCGGCGGCGGCGGCGCATACCCCCCCGGGTATGGCTCGGCGGGAATCGGCTCCCGCCCGTAACCTTCATCATAGCCGTAATCGTCGTCATAGCCGGGTGCGTCATACCGGGCGCCATAGCCCCCGCCTCCACCGCCGCCTGCAGCGGCCGCTGAAGCATAGCCGCCACCGGCATAGGCCGTGGCAGCACCCGCGCCGCCGCCCCCGGCACCGTTCCAGTCGATCCCGCTCACCGAGTCCCACACCCGGCCATTGCGGTCGGCCAGCACCGCATCGTCATAATAGCGGATCCAGCCATAACCATAAGGCGGGCGGCTCAGCCCCCAGTTCGACCAGTCGCTGATCCCGAAACTCCCGCCGATCCAATAGCCGGGCAGCGTCCAGCCGCGCACCGGACGGCGATAGGCGCCCCAGCCGCCGGGCGCGCGCATACCGCCTTCCCAGCGTCCGCCGATCGTCCGGCCCCAGCGGCCCGGCGCGGTCCCGCGCGGCGGATCGATCCGCGTCGCCGGCACCGACCGGGGCGGGTACCGGGTCGATGCCCGCTCGCGCGTTTCCCACTTGCCGTCGCGCCACACACGCTGCGCCTCCGCCGGAAGCGCGAGCGAAACGCCCGCGATCGAGAGGGCAAACAGGGTCAAATCACGCTTGGTCACGACAGCATCTCCGGTGAGACGCGGCCTTCCGAGCAGGGACGAAAGGTCACGCCTCTTCACGCTTTCTTAACAGCCCCGGCCCGCCGTCTCCACCGCGACCCATGGTTAAGAAAGTCCCGATCCGGGGCAGTGGGTTAACGCCGCGCCGATCTGTACCGTCCCGGAACGGGGCACCCTATGCGGCGATGCGGGGAGCGAGCAGCGCCACCAGCGCCTCGCACCCCGCCACGTCTTCCGCATCGAACCGACCGGTCATGGGGCTATCGAGGTCGAGCACGCCGATCAGGTGACCGTCATGCACGATCGGCACCACCAGCTCGGAATTGCTCGCCGCATCGCATGCGATATGCCCGGGAAAGGCATGGACATCGGCCACTAGCTGCGTTTCACGCGTCGCCGCCGCCGCGCCGCACACGCCCTTGCCGAATGCGATGCGGATGCACGCCGCCTTGCCCTGGAACGGCCCGAGCACGAGTTCGCCGCCGACATTACGGTAGAATCCAGCCCAGTTGAGGTCGGGCAGATATTGCCCGATCAGCGAAGCGGCGTTGGACATGTTGGCGATCGCATCGCTCTCCCCCGCCGTCAGCGCATCGAGCGCGACGAGGAGATCGCGATAGAGTTCGGCCTTGGACCCGGCGGCAATGTCGAAACTGTACATGCGCCGCAGGTGGCGTCATCGAATGCTTTCGGCAAGCCCCCCAAGTCGTCATCCCCGCGAAGGCGGGGACCCATCTCCTGCGCTTTCTACACTCGAACCGCTGACGTGCGCGGATAGTCCTGGAGAGGGACCCCACTTTCTCGGGGTGAAGGCTATGGACAGCGCACGCGCGTCATCCCCTGCGACGTGAGCGTCTTGCCATCCTCGCCCAGCACAAAGCTGCGCGTCGCGGTCCAGGTCTCTCCCTCTCCGGTGAAGCGCGCGGTCACCGCGATCTCGCGATCCGCACCCGACACCGCAGTTACCGCACCGCTGCTCTCGTAGAACCGGACCTCGTCCGGCGTAAGCTCCAGCCGCGTGACGTTGCTTCCCTTGCCGCAATCGCCCGCGATCTCGCTCCACTCCCCGCGAAACGCTTGCGGAATTTCCGCCGCACCTGGCGCCACGCTGGCGGTCGGCGTCGGCTCGACCGGATCGGGAAGGCTCAGCGGCTCCATCACCTGCGCGTTATTCTGGGTCACGTCGTTCAGCGCCGGTTCCTCCGAACAGGCAGCGAGCAAGGCGAACGGGGCAAAAAGGATCAGTCTGTTCATGCGGCGCAAACGCCCGCCCCCCGGGATCGTTGCGCGGGTCAGTCGATCTGAACCCGCCCGCGCCCCGCCTTGATTACCGACCGACCCTTTTTCGCGTCCACCCGCCGCGCCTTCGCCGCCTTGCCGGGCTTGGTCTTGATCCGCCGCGCCTGCCGCTCCTGCGCCTGCTCGATCAACTCGGACACGCGCTCCCGCGCATCCTGCCGGTTCGCCTCCTGCGTGCGAAAGCGGCGCGCGGTGACCACCAGTTCGCCACCCGACGTCATCCGGCTCCCTGCCAGCTCCTTCAGCTTGGCATAGGCATAGGGCGGCAGCCCCAGCGCAAAGACGTTGACGCGCAGCTGCACCGCAGTCGCGACCTTGTTGACATTCTGACCGCCCGGCCCGGACGCGGCGAGGAACTTCTCCTCGACGATTGCATCCTCGGTCAGCTCAATCGCCATCGTCGCCCGACCCGCCCGCAAAGCCCAGCGCGCGGAACGCGTCGGGCGTTGGCGCCTCGGCATGAACATCCGGCTTGCCCGGGCGCGGCACGGTCAGTTGCGCGGCGTGCAGCATCATCGTGCGCCCGTTGGCGACGCCGTAAACCGGGTCGCCGGTGATCGGAAAGCCCAGTCCCTCGGCGGAATGGACGCGGATCTGATGCGTCCGCCCGGTCTCGGGATAAAAGGCGATGAATGCGCGCCCGTCCCTGCTCGCCAGCATCCGCCAGCGCGTCCGCGCCGACTTGCCGTCCGGCCTGCCGGTCATGCGCCAGCCACGCTCGGCGCTGGACACCTTGACCAGCGGCAGGTCGATCATCCCCGATGGCGCATCGGGAATCCCGTCGATCACCGCAAGATAGCGTTTGGTGACCTGCCCCGCCTCAAACGCCTGCTGGAACCGCGCATGGGCCTTGGGATTGCGCGCAAGGAGCAGACACCCGCTGGTGTCGCGATCCAGCCTATGGACCGGCGTCGGCCAGCGCTGGAAGCCAAAGGTCAGGTTGCCGAGATGGTTCTCCAGGCTCAGCGACCCGTCGCGCGGCCGATCGACCGGAAGTCCGGCGGGCTTGTCGATCACGATCGCTTCGCCGTCGATGAAAAGTACCTGATCCTGTATCATCCCCACGCCTTGCCACCGCCGCGCGTGCGACGCCAGCCTTAGGGTCTGAACTCCCTTACCCGAAGCGATAGGCATCCATCGCCAGCACGCCATAGGTGTAGCTGTGGTGCAGACGCTCGGCCTGCGCCCCGCCCGCCCCCATCGCGGCGAACAGCGGCAGGATATGGTCCGGCGTCGGATGGTTGCGCCGCCCGTGCGGCCCGCGCTCCACGGCGTGCAGCACCGCATCCCTGTCGCCGACGTCGAACCGCGCCTGCACCCAATCGGCAAATTCCGAAACCCACTCCGGCACCGCCGCATCATGATCGCGCCGTTCGGCAAAGATCGCGCGCAGATTGTGGGTCAGGCTGCCCGATCCGATGATGAGCACATTGCGTTCGCGCAGCGGCGTCAGCGCCTGTCCCACGCGATAGTGCCATTCCGGCGGATGCGCGCTGCTGATCGACAGCTGTACCACCGGTATGTCCGCATCCGGCCAGGCCAACAGCAGCGGCACCCATGCTCCATGGTCCAGCCCACGCTGCCCGTCCAGCGCGACCGCAATGCCCGCTCCCCCCACCAGCGCCGCGACCTCCGCCGCCAGCGCGGGATCGCCCGGAGCGGGATAGCGGACGTCGAACAATTTCTGTGGAAACCCGCCGAAATCATGGATCGTCGGCGGCGCAGGCGATGCCGTTGCCACCGGCCCCGCCATATCGTGATGCGCGGAGAGCATCAGGATCGCGTCGGGCCGCGCAACCTGCGATCCCAGCCCGGCGAGGAAATCCCGCGCCGGGCTGGGTTCGAACAGGATCATCGGCGAACCGTGCGACACGAACAAAGCGGGTTGCACGGCGCGCGTCATGTCATGCGGCCAGCTTGGTCGCCACTTCGGCGATGCGGCGGCCCTGATAGCGGGCGCCCGCAAGGTCGATCACGCTCGGCTGACGGCTGCCGTCGCCGCCTGCGACGGTGGTCGCGCCGTAGGGGGCACCGCCCAGCACTTCGTCGATCTTCTGCTGGTCGGCATGGCCATAATCCAGCCCGACGATGGTCAGCCCGAAGTGCAGCAAATTGGTGATGATGCTGAACAACGTCGTCTCGTTGCCGCCATGCTGGGTCGCGCTCGAGGTGAAGGCGCCGCCGACCTTGCCGTGCAGCGCGCCCTGATACCAGACGCCGCCGGCGGTATCCCAGAAGCTCGCCATCTGGCTCGCCATCCGGCCGAATCGGGTGGGCGATCCGACGATGATCGCGTCATAGTCCTTGAGCGCGTCGGGGCCGTCGATCAGCGGGTGGGCGCTATCGGTCTTGAAGCCTGCGCCCTTGACCACGGCTTCGGGCGCGGTTTCGGGTACGCGGCGGATATCGACCGTGGCGCCGGCCGAACGCGCGCCCTCGGCAACCGCTTCGGCCATCTGTTCGATATGGCCATAGGACGAGTAATAAAGCACCAGAACCTTGGTCACGGCCTGTCTCCTTGATTGGCGATGAGGAAAAGGGTGGAGCGGCCCGCCTTGGGAGGGGGGAATGCGGACCGCTCCGGGGGGTCTGTCAGTCTGAATCGACCAGGACGATTTCGGCGTCCTCGATCGCGGTGATCGTCACCGTCTGGCCGCCGCTCAGCGCCGCGCCGTCACGGGCATCGAACGGCTTTCCATCGATTTCGATCCGTCCGACCGCTGGGACGAGATAGGCATGCCGCCCCTCGCCGACGCTGTGAGTCACGCTCTCGCCGGCCTTGATCGTCGCGCCCAGCACCCGGGCATCGGCCCGGATTGGCAGCGCATCGCTATCCTCTGCAAAGCCGCTCGCCAGGGTCACGAACTTGCCCGAACGCTCGCCCTTGGGAAACGGCTTGGCGCCCCAGCTGGGCGCACCGCCGGCCTCCCGCGGCAGGATCCAGATCTGGAAGAGCGTCGTCTTCTCGCCCTCCAGATTATATTCGGCGTGGCGGACTCCGGTCCCCGCGCTCATCACCTGGACGTCACCGGCCCCGGTCTTGCCTTTATTGCCCATCGAATCCTGATGGGTGATCGCGCCGGTCCGGACATAGGTAATGATCTCCATGTCGCGGTGCGGGTGCGGCGGAAAGCCGCTGTTCGGGGCGATTTCGTCGTCGTTCCAGACGCGGATCGCGCCCCATCCCATCCGGTCGGGGTCGTAGTAATTGGCAAAACTGAAATGGTGACGTGCATTCAGCCACCCGTGATCGGCATGGCCCAGGCTGTCGAACGAGCGTTTCTCGATCATTGGTGCCTCCTTGTGTTGGAGCCAAGATAGGCGTTGCGATCGACGCGTAAATGGAAACGTTTGAAACGGATCGTTTCGGGTTTATAGGTGAGGCGTAACGCGGAGCAAACACATGCGCCTTCCAGATTTCGAAGCATGGGCCATCTTCGCCTGCGTCGTCGAGCATCGCTCGTTCAGCGGCGCGGCGGCCGCGATCGGGGTCAGCAAGGCGACCGTGTCAAAGGCGATCGCGCGGCTGGAGGCGCAGCTTGGCACCGCGCTGTTCCACCGCACCTCGCGCCGCCTGACCCTCACCGATAGCGGCACTGCGCTCGCCGAGCGCGCCGGACGCATCCTGGCCGAGGCGCAGGCGGCGGAAGAGGCCGCGCTCGATTCCGCCAAGGCGCCTGCCGGCATGGTCCGCATCGCGGCGCCGATCACCTTCGGCATCCGCTTCGTCGCCGACGCGATCGCGGACCTGATCGCCGCGCATCCGGGGATCGAGATCGATCTGCGCCTGTCCGACGCCCGTGTCGATATCGTCGCCGACGGGTTCGACATCGCGCTGCGGATCGCCGACCTGCCCGACTCTTCGCTCCGCGCACGCCGCCTCGCCCCGATCACCGCCCGCGTCGTCGCCGCGCCCGCCTATCTGGAGCAGCATGGCACGCCCCGCCACCCGGCCGACCTCGCCCACCATGCCTGTTTCCTTTACGCCAATGCGATCGGCACCTGGCATTTCCGAAAGGCGGATGGCGAAGAGGCAGCGGTGCGCCCCGCCGGGCCACTTACCACCGACAATGGCGATGCGATGCTCCCCGCCTTGCTCGCCGGGCTCGGCATCGCGCGCCTGCCCGATTTCATCATCGACCGCGAGCTGGCGGCGGGGAAATTGGTCGAGATATTACAGGATTGGTCACCGATGAACATCGCCCTCCACCTCCTCACCCCGCCCAGCACATTGCGCCCGGCTCGCGTCGAGCTGGTGATCGACTTCCTCTCCCAGCGATTCCGCAACCTCTGTACGCGCAGCTAAGCGGGCCGGCGCCGCGCCAGGAACACAAAAAGGCCGGTCCGCATCGCTGCGAACCGGCCCCTTGCTTGGGTTCGTCAAACCGGCCTTAGAACTTGACCTCGGCCGCGATGGTGAACGAACGGCCGCGCGGGTCCGCAACGCGCGGCTCCCACGAGCTGCCCGCGCCGGTGTTGCTGTCATAGGTGATCGCAAAGGGCGGATCGGTATCGAAGATGTTCTTGATGCCCGCGGTCAGCTTGAACCCTTCGCCGACGCGCTGCGTCACCGACAGATTATAGATGATATAGGCATCGACCCGCTCGTTATAGTTGGGCCGCGTCGCGCTCTGGTTGTTGGCCAGGCTCGGCAGTCCGTTATTCTCATATCCACTGCGATAGATTTGCGAGAAGGTCACCGACGTGTCCTGCGTGGCAAAGCTCACCCACGCATTATGCTTCCACTCCAGGCCCAGGTCCCCGGCATAGCTGAACACCCCGACGATATCGCTATACGGCGCGGACGGCAGGAACCGCTCCTTCTTCTCGAGCAGCCAGGTGCCGTTCATGCCCAGGTCGAACATGCCGCCAAGGCCGTCGAACGCGCCACGCAGCGCGAATTCGAGACCCTTGGTACGGCGCGAACCGATATTGTCGGCGGTCAGGTCCACCTGCGTGATGATTCCCCCGGTCCGGGTGATCCGGTCCTCGAAGAACTGGTAATTGTCGAACAGCTGGCGAAGCGTCAGCGCTCCGATCGTGTCGTCGACCGCGATCGACCAGAAATCGACCGAGGCGCTGAACCGCGGTGCCGGGCGGAATACCACGCCGACCGAATATTGTTCGGACGTTTCCGGACCCACATTCGGGTTGCCGCCGCTCAGCGTATCCGGATTGATCGCGGCGCAGTTCGGATCGGTAGTGCTGACCACCCCGCTCGGGCAGGTCGACGGATCGACCAGCGAGTTCGTGGTCGGGTTCGGGCTCAGCGTCTGGCCGTTGAAGATCTGGTTGAACGTCGGCACGCGGAAGCCGGTATTGTACGATCCGCGGAACATCAGCCAGTCGACCGGCGTGAAGCGCGCGGTAACCTTCGGGTTAAACGTGCTGCCAAAGCCGGTATAGTCGTCGACGCGCCCGGCGACCGAAATCTCGAGCGGTTCGAAGATCGGGATGAGCACCTCGGCATAGGCCGCCTTCACGTCGCGGCTCTTGGTTGCGAGCGCATTGGCATTGTCGAATGCGACGTTGAAGATTTCCGGACGATCCAGCTCCGCCTCGGCCGAGCCATTGAAGTTGTAGCTTTCGCGGCGGTAGTCGACGCCGACCGCCATCTGGACCATGCCGCCGGGAAGCTGGAACAGCGATCCCGAGATCGATGCGTCGAACTGGCGCACCTCATAGCGGCCACCATACAAGGTCACGCCCGAAGCCGAAACCGCATCAAGCGCGGCCATCGCCTCCGGTGTCTGGGTGATCGAAAACGGATTCAGGATGCCGCTGTTGAGCAATCCGACGATGCCCGGTGCGCTGGCTCCAGGCGCGGTCGGCGCGCGCGGATCGATTCCGCCCGAAACGGCGCCCGGCACGCCCGAAGCATTCGCCCGCGCGGTCGAGGAGAAGATGCCGCGATAGGCATAGCCCGTCCCCAGCACTGACGTCGATTCACTACGCGCATAGGATGCGCCCGCGCGATAATCCCACCCGCCGAACAACGGCCCGTCGATGCCGATCGCCGCGCGCAGCGTCTTGGTATTGGTTTCATATTCACGCGGCCCGCACACTTCACACCGCCAGCGATAGGCGATCGGCTTGCCGTAATTTGCCGCAACGCCCGGAAACACGGCCACCAGTGCGTTATAGACCTGGTCATAGGTCGACTGGGTAAGCGCGTTCATCGGATAGTAGAGCGGGGTGGTGCTCGTATTGCCCGCATATTGGTTCGAAGAGAATTGCTTCGACGAATCCGCGTCGGACCCGGTGAATTCGGCGAACAGCGTGTGCTTGCCGAGCGCGACCGTGGCGCGGCTGTAATAGGTCAGCGTCTCCAGCGGCTGCTGCAGGATCGCGGCGCGGCCCGTATCCCATGCGCAGGCATAGCGCGCACTGGGATTGGCCCACAGCGCGTCGTCATAGGCCATGCCGCCGTCGAAGGATTCGCATCCCGCGCCGCCCGGCAGGTCGAGCGTATTGATACCGCCATTGGCGGTGATCGTCGTACCCGGGATCAGCAACGGAACGCCGCTGAGCAGGCTCCCCGTCGGCGCGAAGATCGCGTTGGGCCCGTTCGCGAACATCGTCGCGATCGGCGTGCCGCGCGTATCGACCGAAAGCCCGCGATCGGGCTGGTCGCCGTTGACGAAATCGCGCTTCGATCCGCGCAGGATGCCGTTCCAGCTCTTGCTGACCGCCGCCATGACGTTGAAGCCGTCGCTCTTCAGGTCGCCATAGCCCGCGGTCGCCGAAAGGCGGTAGATCGGCGAGTCACCCCGCTCGGTGATGTCGGTGAATCCGTTGAGCGCCAGCCCTTCGAAATCGGTCTTGGTGATGAAGTTCATCACGCCGCCAATCGCGTCGGTGCCATAGATTGCCGACGCGCCGTCCTTGAGCACCTCGACCCGTTCGATCGCGGCAAAGGGGATCTGGTTGACGTCGACCGCCGAGCCCTGAAGCCCGTGCGCGGCGATCCTGCGACCGTTCAGCAGCACCAGCGTCGATGCACTGCCCTGTCCGCGCAGGTTCGCCGCCGACAGGCCGTTGGTGCCGCGCTGCGCGCCGCTGACGACATCGGTGTTCGAAGCAAGGTTGTCGGCACCATTGCCGTTGGTGCTCAACAGCGAAACGAGCTGTTCGGGGCTGTTGATGCCTTCGCGGGTAAAATCCTCGGTCGTGAAGATTTCCAGCGGCAATGCGCTTCGGCTCGGATCCTGCTTGATCCGCGAACCCGTAATCAGGACCTCGGCGCTCTCGCCCGCCTCGCTCTGCGCAGGCGGCGTGGTCGGGGCCTCTTGTGCGATGGCAGGAAATGCCAGGCTACAAGCAGTGACAAATAGCGCAGCTTTCGTTCTCATAAGACCCCCCGTTTGAAATGTTTGGTGCGCGTTATCGCGTCACCGCCCCGGAACTGGGAAGGTAACCACGCATCCGAATCCTTCGCAAACGCAAAATAGCGGCGACTCCCATAACCCACGTCTATACCGGATTGCGCAATTTCGATAGCTCCCCGGAGCCTGCTTTCTCCGGGTCAACCGCACCCGCGCGCCCGCCCGACCTCGCGCGACTCGTGGATTCAGGCCGGTTAGCTCAAAATTAACCTTTTGCCTTCATTCCAGCTTAGGTTAATGAATCAGTCGCGTTGCATGTCGCAGGGGATGTGTAACGGGCACAGGGGAACAGCCGATGCGCGTGCTGCTGATCGAAGACGAGCCGACGACCGCCAAGGCGATCGATCTGATGCTCAACACCGAAGGCTTCAATGTCTACACGACCGATCTGGGCGAAGAGGGCCTCGATCTGGGCAAGCTGTATGATTACGACATCATCCTGCTGGACCTCAATCTGCCCGACATGCACGGCTATGACGTGCTCAAGAAGCTGCGCGTCGCCCGCGTCCAGACTCCGGTCCTGATCCTGTCCGGCATCAACGAGATGGACAGCAAGGTGCGCTCGTTCGGCTTCGGCGCCGACGATTATGTGACCAAGCCTTTCCATCGCGAAGAGCTGATCGCCCGCATCCACGCCGTGGTCCGCCGCAGCAAGGGCCACAGCCAGTCGGTCATCCGCACCGGCAAGCTGGCGGTGAACCTGGATGCCAAGACGGTCGAGGTCGATGGCGCCCGCGTCCACCTGACCGGCAAGGAATATGCGATGCTGGAGCTGCTCTCGCTCCGCAAGGGCACGACCCTCACCAAGGAAATGTTCCTGAACCATCTTTATGGCGGGATGGACGAGCCCGAACTCAAGATCATCGACGTCTTCATCTGCAAGCTGCGCAAGAAGCTCAGCATGGCGTGCGAGGGCGAGAATTACATCGAGACCGTCTGGGGCCGCGGCTATGTGCTGCGCGAGCCGGACGAGGTCGCCGCGCCCGCCAGCGCGGTCGCCTGAACCCAATCGTCGCGCGGGGCCGCATTCAGCTTCGCCGAATCACGGCACCGGCCCGCTTCCCCACCCGGCCACCCATCAACGATACCCTGAAATGGGTGGCCGGGTGGGGAAGCGGGCCGGTGCCGCAATCGTTCAGCTTTGCTGAACCAGATTCTAAAAGGCCGCGGCATCCGGGGGGACGCCGCGGCCTTTTTGCGGTTCGAAATCGCGTCTGGCGCGTTGGTGCCCGCATGACCGACACGATCGAATCTCTTGAGCGCCGGATGAATCTCGCCGCCCAGTCCCTCGATTTCGAAGAGGCGCAGCGGTTGCGCGACCGGATCGCGCTGATGCGCGGCGGTGCGAGTGCGGCGGAGGCTGAACGGGCCGCAACGTCCGGGCTGGTGCGTCAAAAACCGGGATCGATGGGCCTTGGCACCAGTCGCCAACGCGTCACCCCGCCCACAGACTGGCGGCCTCCGGCCAAACCCGATCCGATGACCGCCAACCACGGCCGCCCGTCGCGACGATCCTGATCGCGCGCGCCGGGCGCTTGCGCGTCGCGCCGTTCGCGTGTCGAAGGACAGAATGAAAAGCACCGAATTTCGCGATGGGCGCGCTGAGGGCGTTCGCGACGCGCTGGCAATCGTCGAGGCGCTTCTGGCAGCCGAGGAACGCAAGCTCGACCTGCCCGCCCCCTATATCACCCGCACCGCGCGGCGGACACGGTGGCAGGCCTACCGCAACGCCGCATCCCGGCTTCGGACATTGCTCGGCCGGCTCAGCCGCGACACGCCGGTCGCGGCCCAGATCGAGTCCAAGCTCAAAAAAATGGGTCTTTGAGGCGGCGGTCAGACACGCACTGTGAGGGGCCGGTAACTTCTGAGCATCAGCCGGGCAGAATCAACTTTCCTACACCGCAGCGCCCGGCGCGTAGACTGGTCGATGCGCCCGCCCTCCCTCTCGTGCCGGCCCGATCCCGCCGTTCGCCTCCATGTCGTGCAGGTGTCGCGTAGGCGGCGCGTATGCGGCGCAACGTCGGCGCGTTGCCGTCCTGTCACGCCGAAACCCCGCGATTTTTGTCAGTTTCGTCGGACGCGGCTGTCAGCCTATCGGCCGCCCTCGCCGCGCTGCGCCGCCCGCTGAAACACCCGCTCTCCGCCGACCCAGGTCTCCAGCACCGTTGTGCTGCGCAGATCGCTGGGCGAAGCGAGGAGCGGGTCGCGGTCGATCACGATGAAATCCGCTCGCATCCCCGGCGCCAGATGACCGAACTTCTTCTCGCCGAACCCGGCATAGGCTGCATCGATCGTGAAGGCGCGCCACGCCTGTTCGCGGCTTACCGCCTCCTCCGGGCGCCACCCGCCGAACGGCTGGCCCTGCGCATCCTGCCGGGTAAATCCGGTCGCCCATCCCTCGAACGGATTGGGGCTCTCTACCGGATAGTCCGATCCGAAGACGAGGCGCGCGCCGTTGGCCAGCATCGACTTCCACGCATAGGCTCCCGCCAGCCGCTCGGCGCCAAGCCGAGCTTCGGCCATCGCCCGGTCGCTGCTCTGATGAACCGGCTGCATCGACGCGATGATGCCATGTTTGCCGAAGCGCGGCAGATCGGCGGGATCGACGATCTGGGCATGTTCGATCCGCCAGCGCTGACCGTCCTTATAAGTGTCCGAAAGCTCGTCGATCGCATCCAGAACCTGTTGGTTCGCTCGGTCGCCGATCGCATGGATCGCGAACTGGAACCCGTCCATCGCGCCCCGGCTGATCGAATTGAGCAATTGCGCATCGGTCAGGAAAGGGAGCCCGCTATTGCCCGGCGCATCGGCGTAAGGTGCTTTCAGCCACGCTCCGCGCGATCCCAGCGCGCCGTCGGTATAAAGTTTGATCCCGCCCATCCGCAGCTTGTCGCCGTACAGCCATGGCGTCGGCCCGCTGCCTGCCACCTGCAACGCGGTATCGACACCGTCCGAATAGCTCATGATCCGCATACGAAGGATGCCGAGATCGCCCATCCGGCGATAGGTCATCCAATCGTCGATGGTCGTCCCCATGTCGGCGCTCGCGGTGACCCCCATCGACAACAAAATGTCCTGCGCCTTGATGAAGGCGGCGTTGCGGTCGCGCGGTGTTGGCTGGGGCAGCGCTTTTTCGATCAGCGCCATCGCGGCATCGACGAACACCCCGCCGGGCTTGCCCGCCACCATCTCGATCCGGCCGCCTGCGGGAGACTTGGTGGTCGCGGTAATCCCCGCCGCCTTCATCGCCGCACTGTTGGCCCATCCGGCATGTCCGTCCGCGCGGACCAGCCAGGTGGGAACATCGCCGGTCGCCGCATCCAGCTCGGCGGCGGTCGGGAAGCGGCCAAGACCCCAGACTTCCTGGTTCCATCCGCCCCCGGTCAGCCAGCGCCGGGTGCTGTTCTCCGCCGCATAGCGCCGGATCGCGTCCTGGGCCTCGCCAAGCGAGCGCGTCGCCGACAAGTCGAGCGCCAGCGCGCGGAAACCCAGGCTCATTACATGGCCATGCGCATCGACCATGCCGGGAATGACGGTGCGTCCTTTCAGATCTTCCTTCCAGTCGGGCCGGTCGGGCCGCTTGTCGCCCCGCTTCAGCAATTTCACCACCTTGCCGTCGGTGCCGATAACGATGCCGTTGAACCGCACCAGCTCGCCCTTCGCGTCCAGCGTCATGCCATCGACATTCTCGACCAGCGCGTCGGCAGAAGCGGGCGCGGGCAGGAACAGCGCGGCGATCAGGGCAAGCGAAACGGGAAGGCGCACGGGGGTCTCCGGAAGCGGCGGGGAAAAAAGCAGGACTTGTCGGCTCCTTCGAATAGGCGGTGTTCCCCCGCCGCGCCAGATGGTCTAGGGCGCCCCGACCGACCCGGCGGCCGTTCCCGGGATCACGAAAGTCTCGATATGGCAACTCAGGCAGCGTCCGATCCCCATCCCCTCCCCGTCTCACTGGCCGATGTCCAGATGGCGGCCGAGCGGATTACGGGTTCGATCGTCCGCACGCCGACATTGCACAGCAAGACGCTGTCGGACCTCACCGGCGCCGATGTCTGGCTGAAGTTCGAGAATCTTCAGTTCACCGCTGCCTATAAGGAGCGCGGCGCGCTCAACACCCTGCTCCAACTCGACGATGCGGCGCGGGCAAAGGGCGTGATCGCCGCCTCGGCGGGCAACCATGCCCAGGGCCTTGCCTATCACGGCAACCGGCTCGGCATTCCGGTCACCATCGTGATGCCCAAGCCCACCCCGACGGTGAAGGTGATGCAGACCGAAGGTCACCGCGCCAGCGTGATCCTGGAGGGCGAGACGTTCGACGAAGCCTATGCCCATGCCCGCCAGCTTGAGGCGAAGAACGGCTATACCTTCATCCACCCGTTCGACGACGCCCGCATCATCGCAGGTCAGGGGACGGTCGCGCTGGAAATGCTCGCCGACGCCCCCGCCATCGACACGTTGATCATCCCGATCGGCGGGGGCGGTCTGATCTCGGGCATGGCGACCGTCGCCAGGGCTGCGAACCACGCGATCGAAATGATCGGGGTCGAGGCGGAACTCTTCCCGTCGATGTACAACCGGATCAAGGGAACCAGCCTGCCGATCGGCGGCGACACGCTCGCCGAGGGTATCGCGGTCCGCGACCCCGGCACGGTGACGGCGCAGATCGTCGAAGCTCTGGTCGATGACATCCTGCTGGTCAGCGAACGCGCGCTTGAGGAGTCGCTCAGCCTGCTGCTCCAGATCGAAAAGACCGTGGTCGAGGGTGCGGGCGCCGCGGGCCTCGCCGCATTGCTCTCGAACCCCGACCGCTTTCGCGGCCGGACGATCGGCATCGTGCTGTGCGGCGGCAATATCGACACGCGGCTGCTCGCCAATGTCTTGCTGCGCGACCTCGCCCGGTCGGGCCGCCTCGCTCGGTTGCGCATCCGGCTTCAGGATCGCCCCGGCGCACTTTATCAGGTCGCTAGGATCTTTCAGGAGCAGACGGTCAACATCCTCGAACTGTCGCACCAGCGGATTTTCACCAACCTGCCCGCCAAGGGATTGAGCCTCGATGTCGAATGCGAGACGCGCGACCGCGCCCATCTCGAACGGCTGATCGCGGCGTTGCAGGACGCGGATTATGACGTGCGGGCGATCGAACTCGCCTGACGTTTATCCCCGTTGTCCACAGCTTGTGGACGAAGCGAATCGCACGCACGACGAACCGTTGACCGCGGCCCTATCCTACCGAGTCGCGGCCGCGCTATAACGTTGGGGCGGCGCGTCTTTCACACCCCCGCAACCCCTTAAAATGATGAGCGCACCGTTAACCCTCTTTCATGGTAAATCGGCTTTTCATCACGATTCGACCGCTTCATAATGCCCCCAGTCCAACCCGGCGCGAACGATCAATAGGGGGCTGAAAGCGTGACGGCACTGACCCGATTTCCCCGATTTTTCGTGACCAGCCCCTCGGCCTGCCCCTATCTCCCGGGGCGCCAGGAGCGGAAGATCTTCACCGAACTCAATGGCGCCCATGCCGGCGAACTGAACGATGCGTTGGGCCGCATCGGCTTTCGCCGCAGCCAGTCGGTCGCCTATCGGCCAAGCTGCGTCGGCTGCAACGCCTGCCTTTCGGTTCGCGTCGTCACGGGCGAGTTTCGGCCCAATGCCACCCAGCGCAAGCTGATCCGTCGCCATTCGGACCTTGAGGTCACCGCGTGTCGCCCCTGGGCGACGGAGGAACAATATCAGCTCCTGCGCCGCTATCTCTCCGCCCGCCACCCCGGCGGGGGCATGACGATGATGGACGAGACCGATTATGCCGACATGGTCGAACAGTCGCCGGTCAGCACCTATGTCATCGAATATCGCGAGCCGGCAGAACGGGGTGGCGAGTTGGTCGGGGCCTGCATCACCGATCAGCAGGCCGACGGTCTGTCGATGATCTACAGCTTCTTTGCCGCCGATCGGCCGGAGCGGCAGGGGCTGGGTAACCTCATCATCATGGATCACATCGTCCGGGCCCGGAACGCCGGCCTTCCCTATGTCTATCTGGGCTATTGGGTGAAGGGTAGCGAGCGGATGGCGTACAAGACGCGGTACCGGCCGATGGAAGTGCTCGGCCCGAAAGGCTGGTCGCGGCTGGAAGAGGACGCGGCGGCACCCGTCGCCGAGAAACAGCCCGCTTTCGCCTGACCCGCGCTCAGGCGTCGCCTGCCATGCGTTCGACCTGAACCTCCACCGTCATTACTTCAGCACCAGCCCCCTGCCGGATACCGGCGACCGGCGCCGCCCCCGCCGCGTCCAGCCCGACGGCGACGCGGACGTAATTGGCGTCCGGGCTGATCCCCGCCGAGGGATCGAACCCCACCCAGCCCAAGCGATCGACCCAGGCTTCCCCCCAGCCATGCGGTGCGCAGCTGCCGGCCGGACATTGGCGATAGCCGCTGACATAACGCGCCGGAAAGTCCGCCGCGCGCGCCCCGGCAAGGAACATATGCGCCAGATCGCGCGAATCCGGTTTGCCGCCGGCCATCGCCTCGGCGGCGGTGACTCCGGTGTCGGGGCGGTCGGGGACATCAGGGAAGCGTTGTCCAAGCGCGAGGTTCCAGCGGTGGAGGCGATCGAGGTCGCTTCCGCCCGCGCCCAGACCATCCCTCACAAAGTCGATCAACGCGGCACAGGCCATGCTGCGCGGCGTGGTTCGGAGGAAAATCTCGGGCGGCAGCGGCTCGGCGCTCCCGCGTACCACGCCATTGGATTCGGTGGTGAGCACCTGTCCCGCGACGGTGATGTCGATCCCGTCGAGCGGCCCTTCGGCGAACAGCATCGTCACGCGGTTGCCGAACCCATCGACCGACTCGCGCAGGCGGACGTCGCAATCGACGTCGATCCGCCAATCCACCACGGTCTGGTCGTGCGTGTCGCCGGGCGTCAGCCGCAGCGTCTGCACCAGCCGTCCCTGCGGCTCGCTGAACCGGTAGCGGGTCTGATGGTCGATCGCGAGACGCATGGCGCAGCCTTAGATGAAACGGAACTGGCGCGCGATAGCAGCGTCCAGCATCGCATTTTCGCGAATGAATGCCTGAAGATATTCATGCAGTCCGCTGACGATCACCTCATGGCTGCGCGTCTTCTGCATCCGCGCGATCCGCGCGCGCGCCATCCGGTCAGCCTCGCCCTGAAGCCCGGTGCGCTTGGCGAGGGCGTTGAGCTGTTCCACCACCTCCTCGACGCATCCCGCCAGACTGCGCGGCAATTCGGCGCGGGTGATGAGCAGATCGATGACGTTCGATGGGCGCAGCCCGTCGCTGTAGAGCCAGCGATAGGCGGTGACGGCCGAGACGGTTTGCAGGATCGTGGTCCACTGGTCGCGATCGACGAGGCCCCCCACCCGCTCGCCCTCTGGCAGCAACAGGTGATATTTGACGTCGAGCAGCCGCGCGGTGTTGTCCGACCGCTCGATCGCCGCACCGAGCTGAATCAGCATCGCCGCCTCGTTCGCCATCATCCGGTGGATCGCGCCCTCAAAACCCCGCGCCTCGGCCATCACGCCTTCGACCAGGCTGAGCGTCGTCGCGGTGCCGCCGGGACTGACCCGTTTGGCGAACAGCAGCCACAACCGGTTGATCGCAGTCCACGCCTCGCGCGTCAGCGCGGTCCGAACTGCCCGGGCATTGTTACGCGCCTGTTCGAGACAGCGAACGATTGAGCCGGGATTGCCCATGTCGAGCGTCAGAAAATGCGCAACCGGCTGCGGGCTGATCGCGTGACCGGTCGCGGCGAACGCCTTGTCGTTATAGGTGACGGCAAGCGCACTGGCCCAGGCGGCCTCGCCGGCCGGGCTGGCCGACAGCGCATCGAGGCGCACCGTCGCCTCGATCAGCCGGGCGGTGAAGTCGGCGCGCTCGACATAGCGGCCGAGCCAGTAAAGCGACGCCGCAGTGCGCGAGAGCATCCGCATCAGGATTGCACCTGCGTCTGCTGCTGGCTCTGCCCCTTTGGCAGCAGGACGAAACTGTCCTTGGTCCCGCCGCCCTGACTGGAATTGACGACCAGCGATCCTTCCTTAAGCGCGACGCGGGTCAGGCCGCCGGGAACGACGCGGACGCCGTCGGAGCCGGTGAGGACGAAGGGGCGGAAATCGACATGGCGCGGGGCGAGGCCGCTCTCGGTCAGCGTCGGCACGGTGGACAAGGCCAGCGTCGGCTGGGCGATATAACGATGCGGTTCGGCGATCAGCGCGGCGCGAAACGCCTCAATCTCCGCCTTGCTCGCGGTCGGACCGACCAGCATTCCATAACCGCCCGATCCGTCGACCAGCTTCACCACCACCTCATCGAGATGGTCGAGGACGTATTTCAGCGCCTGCGGTTCGCGGCAGCGCCAGGTCTCGACATTGGGCAGTTTGGCTTCGGCGCCCGAGTAGAATTTCACGATCTCCGGCATGTAGCTGTAGATCGCCTTGTCGTCGGCGATGCCGTTGCCCGGCGCGTTGATCAGCGCGACATTGCCCGCACGATACGCCGACATGATGCCGGGCACGCCCAGCATCGAATCCGGGCGGAAGACCAGCGGATCGAGGAAATCGTCGTCGATGCGGCGGTAGATGACGTCGACCCGCACCCGCCCGGCGATGGTCTGCATATAGACGATGTCGTCATCGACCAGCAGGTCGGCCGCCTCGACCAGCTCCACCCCCATCGTGTCGGCAAGGAAGCTGTGTTCGTAATAGGCCGAGTTGAAGTGCCCCGGGGTCAGCACGACGCAGACGGGGGTGGTACCGCTGCGTTCGGGCGCCACCGAGCGCATGGTTTCGCGCAGCATGTCGCTATAGCTGTCCACCGCAGCGACCCGGAAGCTGCGGAACAGTTCGGGGCACAGCCGGATCATCGCCTCGCGGTTTTCGAGCATGTAGGACACGCCCGACGGGGTGCGGGCATTATCCTCGAGCACGAAGAATTCGTCGGGGCCGGTGCGGACGAGATCGATCCCGCAGATATGCGCCCAGACATCGTGCGGCGGCCGGATCCCCGCCACTTCGGGCCGGAATTGCGGGTTGAGCAGCACCAGTTCGGGGGGCAGCACGCCTTCCTTGAGGATGCGGCGCTCGCCGTAAATGTCCTGGAGAAAGGCGTTGATCGCCTCGACCCGCTGGACCAGCCCCTCGGACAGGCGCTGCCATTCGTCGTGCAGGAAGATGCGGGGCACGATGTCGAACGGGATGATGCGTTCGCTCGCTTCGCTCTCGCCATAGACGGCGAAGGTGATGCCGAGCTGGCGGAAGGTGGCTTCTGCAGCCTGCTGGCGACGGTTGAGTTCGGCATGGGGCGTTTCGGCCATCCAGCGCGACAGTTCGGCAAAGTCGGGACGCGGCGCATCCGGCCCGCCATGACCCCAGATCTCGTCGAACGCGCGGCCTTTCCCCATCAAGCCTCCCAAGTGTCGAACGGTGCGACAAGTTCCATGCTGCAATGCTTTGCTGCGTTGCACAAGGGGGTGAGGTGCTGGGCTGACAGACGAAGCTGACAAAAAAAGGGGGTGTCTTGGGGCGATGCGACTGCGACGCGACGGATTTGGGATGGGAATGCGACTGGGACGCGACGCCTGCGCGACGGTGAGGCGACTGTCAGGCGATTGGATCGAGCCGACCGCGCCTCCGCGACGCGAGGGCGCGGGCTGGACGAAAAAGAAAGATGAGGACATGCTCGGAACAAACCATGAAAAATCCAACATGTCTTATGCAAAATTACACGGAACGACTCTGTTCGGACTGACGACTTACGGCCCATTCCCGGCTCGTGCCGTCGGCAGGATTCCACGAACCGGTCGTTGCAAACCTGACCCACTTTCATGCAGGTAAATCGAGGGAAGGAGAGCGGCTTGAAAACGATGATCATCTGGGGGCTTCTGCTAGCCAGCCTTATCTTCTTGGCCGTCCGCGCATTTGGTGGCGGGGTGACTGAGGCCCGACCGAGTGACGGCACGCCTGCTCCCCTGGTGGTAGGATCAGGCCCTCTTACCCAAGAGAGTTTCTGGGCTTTAGTAGATCATTCTGCGGCGTTGGAGGCAGATCCCGACGCTCAACTGGCTGATTTGCGAGCATCCCTTAGCCGCTTATCCGCTTCGCAAATTGCAGATTTTGAGCGCATTTTTGATGAAACGATGCGCCGGTCATATTCGTGGGACTTGTGGGGTGCTGCTTATCTGGCAAATGGCGGCGCATCAGACGATGGCTTCGAGTATTTTCGTTGCTGGTTGATATCAAAGGGTCGGTCCGTCTTCGATAAAGTAGTCGCCAGCCCCGACAGCTTAGCTGACCTGTTGGCTCCGGGTGGTGGAGGCGATTATGAATTTGAAGAGTTCGCATACGTCGCGCGTGAAGCGTGGCAGGAGAAAACCGGGCGAGATTGGAATGACATGCCGGTGATCGCGGACATGGCTTACGACAACGAGCCGAGCGGCGCGGCGTTCAGCGAGGACCCCGCCGACCTTGCCAAACGCTATCCTAAATTGTGGGAGCGATTTGGCGGGGAGTAGCGATTGTTCCTCGCTGCCCGCAAGTAGGTGGCAGCGCGCAGCGCTGACGGTGGGGCTGCCCCGTAGAGGGCGGTGTTTTGTCGAGCGGCTTTCGGCCGTCTGCGCGGCCACCCCGCCACCACCGCCTGCGACGGCGGGCCCCTCCCCTCCAACAAAAAAGGCCGGGGTTTCCCCCGGCCTTCTCTCCTTCCCTGCCCCCTATCACAGGGAAGGAAAGCTCACCTCACCCGGCATATTTGACCGAGCAGCCATAGGGCGTCGATTGCGCGACCGAGACGGGTTTGCCGGCCTTCATCTCATTGAGCGCGGCGAGGACGTGGTTGCGGGCCGCTCCCATTTCCTCGACGCGGGCGGCGGGTTTGTCGTCAATGCCGCCCTGGTAGCGCAGCACACCCGCAGCATCGATGATGTACATGTGCGGGGTGGTCTTGGCGGCATAGCCCTTGCCCACCACGCCCTTGGGATCGAGCAGGTAATGGGCAGGCGTGGCCTTCTTCTCGCCGACCCATTTCTGCGCTTCGGCGCCGGTCATATGGCCCTGCTTCCCCGGGGCGCCCGAGTTGATGGTCAGCCACACGACGCCGCCGGCCTTTGCCGCGGCCTGGGTCTTTTGCATATTTCCTTCATAATGCCGCTGGACGAAGGGGCAGCCGGGGTTGTTCCACTCCAGCACCACGGTCTTGCCCTTGAAATCGCTGAGCTGGACGGTCTTGCCGGTGGCGTCGGTCAGTTTGAAATCGGTCGCCTTCTGGCCGTTGGCCTGTTGCGCGGCGGCGGGGATGGCAAGGGCCGCAAGCGTCGCGGCGGCAATCGGGATCAGTCGGTGCATCGGCTCATCTCCTTGATCTGCGGTTATTTACCCCCCGTCAGCCCGGTCAACATGCCCTGTGTGAGCAACTGGGGCAAGACCTGGGGCTCGGTCGCGCCGGCCGGGTACCAGAGGTAGAGCGGTACGCCCGCGCGGTTATGGCGTTCGATGAAGCGGCCGAGCGCAGGGTCGCCATCGGTCCAGTCGCCGACAAGGACGGTGACGCCGCCCCTGGCAAAGGCGTCGCGCACCGCATCGGTCTCGATCGCGCCCTTTTCGTTGACCTTGCAGGTGACGCACCAGTCGGCGGTGAAATAGGCGAAGACGGGCTTGTTCCGGGCGCGAAGGTCCGCGAGGCGGGCTTCGCTGAAGGGCTGGGCGCCGGTGCTTGCCTGTGCGGCGGCGGGCTTTTCGATCGCGGCGACCGCCCAGATGCCGGCGAGGGTGACGAGCGCGGCGGCAGCCCATGCAGGGCCGGTGCCGGTGCCGCGTGCCTGTCGTCGTCCGGCGATCCACAGCGCCACCGCAAGCGCGAGCGCGACGATCAGCCCGACGGCCATGCCGTTGACGCCCTTAAGCCCGCCCAGCACCCAGGCGAGCGCAATGGCGGTGAGGAACATCGGGATCGACAGGATCTTGCGGAACATATCCATCCACGCGCCCGGCTTGGGCAGCATCCGGCGCAATGCGGGGACGAAGCCGAGAAGCAGGAACGGCAAGGCGAGGCCGAGGCCGAGGCCGAGGAAGATCAGCAGCGCGATATACCAGGGCAGCACCAGCGCCGCGCCGAGCGCGACGCCCATGAACGGACCGGTGCACGGCGTGGCGATGAACGCGGCGAGCGCGCCGGTCATGAAGGCACCGCCGCTGCCACCGCTGGCAAGGCGTCCGGCGAATTTGGGGGTCATCAGCTCGAACAGCCCGGCAAGGTTGAGCGCGATGCCGAGAACGAGGAGCAGCAGGAACAGGATGACGCGCGGATCGGTGAGCTGGAACGCCCAGCCGACGCTGGCGCCGCCCGCGCGCAGGGCGAGCATCAGGCCGCCGAGCGCGACGACGACGAGAACGACGCCTGTGGTATAGGCCAGCGCTTCGGCGCGGGCATGGGCCTCGCTGGTGCCGCTTTTGGCGAGGCTCAGCGCTTTCAGGCTGAGGATCGGGAAGACGCAGGGCATGATGTTGAGGATCAGCCCGCCGAGCAGCGCGCCGCCCAGCGCGAGCAAGGCGGCGGACCAGTCGATCGCGGCACCCCCTGCCCCGCTCGTGGCGGCGCTCACCGTGCCGGGGACGGCGGTGAGCGCGAAGCCTTCACGGTCGCCGGTCGCGAGCACGCCTTCGAGGCGGTCGGGGACGGTGATCCCCGCCTTTGCCTCGATCAGCAGCGTATCTCCGTCGCGGGTGATCTTCTGCGGCTCGGCATAGGTCATCGCGTCGAGCGTCTGGGGGAAGAAATAGGCGTCCTTGCCGAGCGGCACATTCGCGGGGAAGGGGATTGCGACGCGCAGCATTCCGTCCGCAACCGCGAACTTCGCCTCGCTGCCGAGCGGCTTGGGAAAGGTGCGGCGCCATTGGTCGAAACGGGCGCGGCGCTCGGGGGTGATGCTGCCATCGCCGACGGTGAGTTGCATCGTCAGATTTTCGGTTTCGGGGACGCAGATTTCGTCGGTGCAGACGAGGTAATCGGCGCGCACGCTGATCGGCAGCGCGGTGCCCGGGGCGAGCCCGGCAGGGATGTTAAGCGTGGTCAGCTGGGTATAGCTGCCCTTGTACACATAGTTCATGATCCCGGCGATCAGCAGGCGCGTCGGGACCGGGTAACGCAGCTCGCCTGCGGTAACGCCCTGCGGCAGCGTCCAGTCGAGCCGGGTATCGAGACCGGCATCGCCCGGGTTCTTCCAATAGCCGTGCCAGCCGGGGTCGGGCTTCGCGACGAAGGCGACCGTGACCGTGCTGCCGGGCGCGGGCGTATCGGTTTCGGCGATCAGCTCGACCGAGAGATTGTCCTGCGCTGCGGGCTGGGCGAGCGCGGGGAGCGCCGCGAGCGCGAGCAGCCAGGTCATCAACGCGAAACCGAATCTGCGCATTACGCATCCTTGCCGTACCGGGAAGGAGCGAACATAGCGGGCGCGGCCAACTTTGCCATGCCGGAGGGTTCATGCTCGCTCGATTGCTCGCCACTGCCATGCTCATCGCCACGCCCGCTCTGGCGCAGGATGTGGCACCCGCCCCCGCCCCCGCAACCCCGCCCAAGCTGATCGTGGCAATTTCGGTCGACCAGTTCTCCGCCGACCTGTTCGCGGAATATCGCCAATATTTCACCGGCGGGCTGGCGCGGCTGGCGCGCGGCGGAGTATTTCCCTCGGGCTACCAAAGCCATGCCGCGACCGAGACCTGCCCCGGCCATTCGACGATCCTGACCGGCAGCCGCCCGGCGCGCACGGGGATCGTCGCCAACGACTGGATGGACCTGAAGACACCGCGCAAGGACAAGACCATCTATTGCGCCGAGGATGAGCGCGTTCCGGACAGCAGCTCGGATCGCTACACTGTCTCACCCGTCCATCTGATGGTCCCGACGCTGGGCGACCGGATGAAGGCGGCAAATCCGGCCACGCGCGTGGTGTCGGTCGCGGGCAAGGATCGCGCGGCGGTGATGATGGGCGGCAAGACCGCCGACCAGACCTGGTGGTGGGGCGGCAAGGGATTTGTCAGCTATGCGGGGACGCCCGAGACGCCACTGGTCGCGCGCGCCAATGCGGCAATCGCGGCGCGGATCGCGCTCGCCCAGCCCGCGCTGGAACTGCCCGATTTCTGCAAGCCCAAGGACATCGCCGTCACCGCCGGGAGCCGCACCGTCGGCACGGGGCGCTTTGCACGCGAGGCGGGCGATGCGCGCGCCTTTCGCGCCTCGCCCGAGATGGACGGGGCGGTGCTGGCATTGGCGGCAGCGCAATTCGAACAGATGAAACTGGGGCGCGGCACGGCGACCGACCTGCTGATCGTCGGCGCATCGGCAACCGATTATGTCGGCCATGGCTATGGCACGCAGGGTACGGAGATGTGCCTGCAGCTCGCCAGCCTCGACCGCGACCTGGGCGATTTCTTCAAGCTGCTCGACGCGAGCGGGGTGGACTATCAGCTGGTGCTCACCGCCGATCATGGCGGCCACGACCTGCCCGAGCGCAACCGGATGCACGGCCTGCCGGAAGCGGCACGGGCCGAAGGCGTGCTGACCGCGCGCGCGATGGGCAAGACGGTCGCGGCGAAGCTGGGGCTGGGCGAACAGCGATTGCTATGGGGCGGAAATTTCGGGGACATCTATGTCGACCCGGCGCTTCCCCCTGAACAGCGGGCCAAGGTGATGGACGCGGCGATGAACGCCTATCGCGCGCATCCTCAGGTTGCAGCGGTGTTCAGCGGGGCGGAGATCATGGCGACGGCCAGCCCGAGCGGCCCGCCGGAAAGCTGGACATTGCTCCAGCGGGTGCGGGCATCCTATTATCCCGGGCGGTCGGGCGATTTCTATGTCGTGCTGAAGCCGCGGATCACGCCGATCCCCGTCCCCGGCGGATCGGTCGCGACACATGGCAGCATCTGGGATTACGATCGGCGCGTGCCGATCCTGTTCTGGCGCAAGGGGATGGCGCCGTTCGAACAGCCCAATGGGGTGGAGACGGTGGACATCCTGCCGACGCTGGCGAGTGTGATCGGGCTGGCGGTGGACAGCGACGAGATCGACGGGCGGTGCCTGGACCTGGATGCTGGGCCTGGGTCGAGCTGCCAGTAGGAACGAAGCTCGCTCCCCGGCGAAGGCCGGGGTCCAGTCGCGGTAGATTTGTTGGCTGAATCGCGCCGTCTCGAATCCGCCGATCCTGGACCCCGGCCTTCGCCGGGGAACAGGTCCGCGCGCGGATAAGGTTTTACCGCTCCAGCATCTTGATGATGCCGGAGAAATCCATGCCCGCATTCCCCTCATCCGCGAATTTCGCATAGAGTTCGGCGGCGCGCTGGCCCATCGGGGTGTCGGCATGGACGGTGCCCGCCGCCTCCATCGCGAGCTTGAGATCCTTGAGCATCAGCCCGGCCGCGAAGCCGCCCTGATAGTCATTGTCGGCGGGCGATTGCGGACCGACGCCTGGCATCGGCGCATAGGTGTTGAGCGACCAACAGGAGCCGGACGAGACCGAGGCGATGTCGTAGAAGGTCTGCGGGTCGAGCCCGAGCTTCTGCGCGAGCAGCATCGCTTCACAGGTGGCGATCATCGTCGCGCCGAGCAGCATGTTGTTGCAGATCTTCGATGCCTGCCCCGCGCCATTGCCGCCGGCATGGATCACCGCCTTGCCCATGTCCGACAGGAAGGGCTCGGCGCGTTCGAAGGCGGTGTCGCCGCCGCCGACCATGAAGGTGAGGGTTCCGGCGCTCGCTGCGGCGATCCCGCCCGAGACGGGGGCGTCGACCGCAAGCAACCCCTTGGCCCCCGCCGCATCGGCGACGCGGCGCGCGGTGTCGACGTCGATGGTCGAGCAGTCGATCAGGATCGCGCCGGTGTCGGCCGCGCCGAACACGCTGTCTTCATAGACCTGAGCGACATGTTTGCCCGCGGGGAGCATGGTGATGACGGCCTCGGCACCCTTTGCGGCAGCCGCCGCGCTTTCGACCGGCAGGCATCCCGCCGCCTTGGCGCGGGCGAGCGCGTCTTCGCTGAGGTCGAAGGCGCGGACGTCATGCCCCGCCTTTGCCAGGTTCGCGGCCATGCCGCCGCCCATATTGCCGAGACCGATAAATCCGATGCGTGCCATGTATCATCCTCTCAAACCTTCTCCGGAGGGAGAAGGATACCGCAGCTTGGCGCTTCAGCGCCTAGCGGAGGTTGGATGAGGGGACCCGCCCTCGATAGCGGGATCCCCTCACCCAGCTACGACTAGGCAGCAAGCTGCCAAGTCTGCGCAACCCTCTCCCGACGGGAGAGGGAAGTTGCACTCACTTCCCCGTCCAGTTGCCCGGGCGCTTTTCGACGAAGGCGGCCATGCCCTCCTTCTGATCCTGTGACCCGAACAGGCCGTGGAACAGGCGACGTTCGAACTGGACGCCCTGGGCGAGGCCGGTTTCGAATGCGGCATTGACCATTTCCTTGTTCGCCAGCACCGCGAGCGGGGCCATCGCGGCGATGGTCGCGGCGGTCTTGAGTGCCTCGTCGAGCAGCTCGGCTGCGGGGACGATGCGGCTGACGAGACCGGCGCGCTCGGCTTCCTCGGCGCCCATCATGCGACCGGTCAGGCATAGTTCCATCGCCTTGGCCTTGCCCACTGCGCGGGTCAGGCGCTGCGATCCGCCCATGCCGGGGGCGACCGCAAGCTTGATTTCGGGCTGGCCGAATTTGGCGGTATCGGCGGCGAGGATGAAGTCGCACATCATCGCCAGCTCGCACCCGCCGCCGAGCGCGAAGCCGGACACCGCGGCGATGATCGGCTTGCGCGTGCGGGTGAACCGGTCCCAGCCGGCGAAGAAGTTGTGACCGTACATGTCGGCAAAGCCCTGCGCCTGCATCTCCTTGATGTCCGCGCCCGCGGCGAACGCCTTTTCACTGCCGGTGAGGACGGCGCAGCGCTGCGAGGGGTCGGCGTCGAACGCGGCCATCGCGTCGAGCAGTTCGGACAGGACTTCGCTGTTCAGAGCGTTGAGCGCCTGCGGGCGGTTGAGCGTCACCAGCGTGACGGCGTCGCGTTGTTCGACGAGGATCGTTTGATAGTCGGTCATCTGGCTTCCTGTTCGTCACCCCAGCGGAAGCTGGGGTCTTGTGCGGCAAGAGACCCCAGCGTTCGCTGGGATGACGGTTAGTGCGGCGTCCACGCCGCGTTTTCGGGCAGCGGCGCGAAGATCTGGTCGATCAGGTGGTCGCTGACGCCATTGGGCGTTGCGGGGTTCCAGCGCGGGGCGTTGTCCTTGTCGACGATCAGCGCGCGGACGCCCTCGATGAAGTCGTGGCGCTGGACGACGCGGGTGGCAACTGCGAACTCCTGGCGCATCTCGTCCTCGAAGGTCGGCATGGTCGCGCCGTCGAGGAGCAGCTTGAGGCTGACCTTCATCGATTGCGGCGACTTGCCGTTCAGTGTCATCAGCTGCTGCGCGGCCCACTCCCCACCGTCGCTGGCGAGCGCGGCAAGAATGTCCTCCAGCGTGTCGGAGGCGAACAGCCGGTCGATGTCGGTGCGGTGCGCCTCGATCTTCGCTGGCGGCGGCGCCACGGACAGTCCGTCGAGCAGCGTGTCGATCGCCTGCGGATCGGCGAGAATCTGCGCCTTGGCCGCGTCCAGCGTCTCCGAAGGGAGATAGTGGCTGGCGAGGCCGAGCGCGAGGCATTCGGCGCCGTCGAGGCGGTGGCCCGTGACCGCGAGATACTGGCCGACGCGCCCCGCGAGGCGCGAGAGATACCAGCCGCCGCCGACATCGGGGAACAGGCCGATACCGGTTTCGGGCATTGCGAACTTGGTATTCTCGGTCGCGACGCGGTAGCGCGCGGGCTGGCTGATGCCCACGCCGCCGCCCATCGTGATACCGTCCATGAAGGCGACGATCGGCTTCACATAGGTGAACAGCGCATGGTTCATGCGATATTCGGCGCGGAAGAAGTCGCGCGCCGCCGCCCCATCGTCGGCGCCGCTTTCCGCGAGCATCCGAATGTCGCCGCCCGCGCAAAAACCGCGCCCGTCGGCATGGTCGATCATCACCGCGTCGACCGCAGTGTCTTCGCGCCAGTTGGTAAGAGCGGCGAGGACCGATTCGCACATGCCGGTGGTGAGCGCGTGGATCGCCCTGGGCCGGTTCAGCCGGATGCGGCCGACCTTGCCCTCGGTCGAAATCAGTACATCGTTCATTGCCGCGTCAGCTCCCGTCCTACGATCATTCGCATGACCTGATTGGTGCCTTCGAGGATCGAATGCACCCGCAGATCGCGCCAGAAGCGTTCGATCGGGTAATCCATGAGATAGCCGTAGCCGCCATGCAGCTGGAGCGCGCGGTCGACCACCGATGAGCCGGTGTCGGTGGCGAAGCGCTTGGCCATCGCGGCGAACTTGGTCTTGTCGGGCGCGTTGGCGGTGACCTTCGCCGCGGCGAGGTAGAGCAGAGCGCGCGCCGCCTCGAGCTCGGTCGCCATGTCGGCGAGGGTGAACTGGGTGTTCTGGAAATCCGCCACCGCGCTGCCGAACTGCTTGCGGTCTTTTGTATAGACAATTGCTTCATCGAGGCAGCGCTGCGCGCCGCCCAATGAGCAGGCGCCGATGTTGAGACGGCCGCCGTCGAGGCCCATCATCGCGATGCGGAAGCCCTCACCCTCGGCGCCGATCAGGTTTTCGACCGGCACGCGGACATTGTCGAACATCACCTGTCGCGTCGGCTGCGCATGCCAACCGAGCTTGCGCTCGTTCGCGCCGAAACTGACGCCCGCCATGTCCTTTTCGATCGCTAGGCAGGAGATTCCCTTGGGACCGTCCACGCCGGTGCGGACCATGGTGACGTAGAGTTCGTTCTCGCCCGCGCCGGAGATGAATTGCTTGCTGCCGTTGACGATGAAATCGTCGCCGTCGCGCTTTGCCGTGGTCTTGAGTGCGGCGGCGTCGGAGCCGGAGGACGGTTCGGTCAGGCAATAGCTGGCCAGCCAGTCGGCGGTGACGAGTTGCGGGAGGTACTTGTCCTTCACCGCCTGCGAGCCGAAGCGGTCGATCATCCACGCGGCCATGTTGTGGATCGAGATGAAGGCGCTGGTCGCCGGGCAGCCATAGGCCATCGCCTCCATGATCAGCGCGGATTCGAGCCGGCCGAGGCCGATCCCGCCGCTTTCCTCCGACACATAGATCGCGCCGAAGCCGAGTTCGGCGGCGGCCTTCACCGTGTCACGCGGGAAGATGTGCTTCTCGTCCCACTCCGCCGCATGCGGGGTGATCGCATCGGCGGTGAAGCGCTGCGCCATCTCCTGAATCGCGCGCTGGTCTTCGGTCAGGTCGAATTGGGGGGTGAGTTCGAATTGCTGGTCGGTCATTGTCTGGTCACAATCTGTCGTTTGAACTGTCGATAGCGTCACGCGATCCGACAAGTTTATCGAATCGGAGGATTGAATGTTTCGCTTGCTTCTTGCCGCCCCCCTGCTTCTGCTCGGCGCTTGCGAAACCGGCAGAACGCTCAACGGACTGGCCGTCAGCATGTGCGAGGGTTCGGACAACTGTTCGGTGAAGGACACAAAACCCCGCTATGGATCGCCGCAACAGCGGGTGGTGGAAGACGAACTCGCCGGGCGTCAGGAGCCGATGTAGCGCGCTCACTCCCCCTCCCCCAGCACGCGCCGCGCGAACAGGGGGTTGGCGATGCGCAGGTCGTTGCGGTCGTACCAGCGGGGCGCGGGGAGGCCCTTCTCCCATGCCAGCGCCTCGATCAACGTGCCTTGCGCGTGCGGCGTGTCGGGTGCGGCGTCGCGGAGCGGGTCGGCATAGGCCTGGTCCGCGGTGACGATGGTCCAGCCCTTTGCCTTCAGCGCCTTGACGAGATCGCCGATGAACAGCGCGGCGATGTCGGTTTCATGGAGCAGCATGACATGGGCGGGGGAGCGGCCGAGCGTCTTCAACGCGAGCGCGTCGTAGAACTCCGCCGCCTCGACATGGCTTTCGACATAGAGGTCGCGCAGCGCCTTCATGTCGATGTTCTTGCCCGCCTGTTTCGCGGCGATCGCCAGCGCTTCGATATTCCAGTCGGAAGATTCGGCGGTGACATAGCCGTTGGTCAGCCCGCGCGCCTTCAGCCCTGCGCGGATCGCGTCGCGCTTGGCCTTGTCCTTGCCGCCTTCGTCGAGGAACGGGAAGCGGAACCACGGGCGATAGCCGGGGCGCGGTTTGAGCCAGGCTTCGGCGCGGTCGAGATCGGCGAGATAGGCTTGCGTCTCGGTGCTGGCGAGCTTGAGGTGCGACCAGCCGTGATTGGCGAGGACATGGCCCGCTTTCACATAGCGATCGAGATTGGCGAGGCCGTCGCCATGGCCGGGCTGGCCGATAGTGCCGGGGTTCACGAAGAACACCGCCTGCTTGACCCCCGCCTTGCGCAGCGCGGCGGTGAGCTTCTTCGCGCGCGTATCGGGATCGAGGAACGCGCCCGCACCGCGCGGCGCGTCGTCGAAGCTGAGCGCGATCCGCTTTTGCGCGGTGGCGGGGAGCGCGAGCAGAAGGCAGGCGATCAGGGCGGTGACCAGCTTCACTGCGCGGCGGCTCCGGTGGCGATGGGCGGGCGCATCACGCGTGCCTCGAACAGCCGGTCGGCGGTGGGGCCGTCGGTGCGATCGTACCAGCGCGACCCCTGAAGCCCCTTTTCCCAGGCGAGCATCTGGATGCGGGTGCCGTTGGCGAAATCGACCTGCGGCGTACGGCGTGCGATGGGGTCGTCGAACGCCTCGTCCGCGGTGACGATCGTCCAACCCGCCTTGCGCAGCCCCGCCACCATGTCGGGCAGAAACAGCGCGGCGAGATCGGTTTCGTGGAGCAGCAGCACCTGTGCCGGATGGCGACCGGTCGCGCGGACGGCAAGGCTGTCGGCGAACTCGGCGGCGCCGACATGGGTTTCGACATAGAGATCGCGCAGCCGCGCCATGTCGATCGTGCGCCCTGCCCGTTTCGCTTCGATCGTCAGCCGCTCCATATTCCAGTCATAGCCGTCGGCGGTGACATAGCCATTGCTGAGGCCGCGCGCGGCGAGGCCGTCGCGCACCGCCTGCGCCTTCTCCCGATTGCTCCCGCCCTCGTCGAGGAACGGGAAGCGGAACCAGGGGCGATAGGTCGGGCGGGTGCGGAGCCATGCCTGCGACCTGTCGATATCGGCGAGGTAAGTTTCGGCGCTGACCCGCGACAGGCCGGGGTGGGTGCAGGTGTGGTCGGCCATCACGTGCCCGGCGGTTTCATAGGCGCGGACGAGCGCGCCATCGCGGTCGCTCTGGATGCGGCACGGGTTGATGAAGAATGCCGCCTGGCGCACCCCCGCCTGCTCCAGCGCCGCGATCAGACGCGGGCCGCGCTCCTCCAGCGTCAGGAAGGCGCCCGCTCCGCGCGGGGTATCGTCGAAGGTGATGGCGATGCGCTTGTCCACGCGCTCAGGCTCGCTCGCCGACAGCGCGAGCGGCGCCGCCCACGCGATGAAGGTGAGCGCCGCAACCGCCAGCAAAACCCTGAACACCAGTACCAAGCCGCATCCCCCGCAGACTCGGGAAGATGGTTAGCACGGGCTTAAGGGATTCTCGAACCCGGGCGCGCATGCCGATCATCCCATGGTGGGAATGACGAAGGCGTTCGCCGCGTCGCCCCCAAGACCATTGGCCCCGCCATCCGGCCAGCGCTGGGTCACGGTTTTCACCTTGGTGAAGAATTTGACCCCCTCCATGCCGTGCTGATTGGTGTCGCCGAACGCGCTGCGCTTCCACCCGCCAAAGGTGTGATAGGCGACCGGCACCGGGATCGGCACGTTGATGCCGACCATGCCGACATTGACGCGCGCGGCGAATTCGCGCGCGGCATGGCCGTTGCGGGTGAAGATGGCGACGCCGTTGCCGTACTGGTGCTCGCTCGGCAGGCGCACCGCGTCCTCGAAGCTGTCGGCGCGCACCATCTGGAGCACCGGGCCGAATATCTCCTCCTGATAGGAGCGCATCTGCGGGGTCACGCGATCGAACAGGGTGGGGCCGACGAAGAAGCCGTCCTCATGGCCCTGCAGCGTGAAGCCGCGACCATCGACGACGAGTTCGGCGCCTTCGTCGACGCCCATCTGGATGTAGCTTTCGATCTTCGCCTTGTGCGCGGCGGTGACGACCGGACCGTAATGCGCTTCGGCATCGGTCGAGACGCCGACACGCAGCGCCTCGATCGCCGGGAGCAACTTTTCGCGCAGCGCGATCGCGGTTTTTTCGCCCACCGGCACGACCACGGGAAGCGCCATGCAACGCTCGCCCGCCGAGCCGAAGGCCGCGCCCGACAGGTCGTTGACCACCTGGTCGAGGTCGGCGTCGGGCATGACGATGCCGTGGTTCTTGGCGCCGCCCATCGCCTGGACGCGCTTCCCGGCCTCGACGCCGCGACGATAGACATAATGGGCGATGTCGGACGAGCCGACGAAGCTCACCGCCTTGATCTCAGGGTGGTCGAGGATCGCGTCGACCATTTCCTTGTCGCCATGCACGACCTGCAGCACGCCCTCGGGCGCGCCGGCTTCGAGCATCAGCTCGGCGAGGCGCACGGGAACCGAAGGATCGCGCTCGCTGGGCTTGAGGATGAAGGCATTGCCGCAGGCGATGGCGACCCCGAACATCCACATCGGGATCATCGCCGGGAAGTTAAACGGGGTGATCCCCGCGACCACGCCGAGCGGCTGGCGCATCGAATAGACGTCGATGCCGGGGCCGGCGCCCTGCGTATATTCGCCCTTGAGCAGATGCGGGATGCCGCAGGCGAATTCGATCACCTCGAGCCCGCGCTGAACGTCGCCGCGCGAATCCGCGATCACCTTGCCATGTTCGGAGCTGAGCAGATGCGCCAGCTCGTCCATGTTCTGCTCGACCAAAGCCTTGAAGTTGAACATGACGCGGGCGCGGCGCTGCGGGTTGGTGGCGGCCCAGCCGGGCTGCGCGGCCATCGCCTTGGCCATCGCGGTGTCGAGATCGGCCTGCACGCCGAGTGTCACCTGCGCCTGCACCGTGCCGCTGTTGGGATCGAAGATGTCCGACCGGCGCGTGCCGGCGCCCGCGGTCGCTCCGCCGCCGATGAAATGAGTGATCTCGCGCATATGGGCCTCTCCTGCTTTGGAGAGGGTGATGCACCTGTGGGCATCCCACCGGCAACCCATCGACATGCAGGCGGCACCTGCATATTTGCAGGTCATGGACTGGAGCGACCTTCCCATCTTCCTTGCGATCGCGCGCACCGGGCAACTGGCCAAGGCCGCGCAGAGCCTGTCGATCGACGCGACCACCGCCGGGCGGAGGCTGCGGCGGCTGGAGCAGGCGGTGGGCGAGCGCCTGTTCGAACAGGGGCCGGATGGCCAGTCGCTGACCCCGGCGGGCGAACGGTTGCTGACCCATGCGCGTGCGATGGAGCGTGCCGCCGCCGCGATCGGCGAGCGGGACGCTGGCGGGCCGGTGCGCGGTACGGTGCGGGCGAGCGTATCGGAAGGGTTCGGGACATGGTTCGTCAGCCGCCATCTCGGCGCGCTGGCCGACGCGCATCCGGGCCTGTCGGTCGATCTGGTCGCAAGCAGCGGCTTCCTCAACCCCACGCGGCGCGAGACCGATATCGCGGTGCTCCTCGCCCGGCCCCGGCGCGGGCCGCTGCTGACCCGCAAGCTCGCCGATTACGGCCTGCGCCTCTATGCAGCGCGGGCCTATCTGGAGCGACACCCCGTACCGACGACGCCCGACCAGCTGCGCCACCATCGGCTGATCGGTTACGTCCCAGACATCCTCTATGCGCCCGAGCTGCGCTATCTCGACGAGATTCCCGGCGCCCCACCGCCGCAGCTTCGCTCGTCGAGCATCAATGCGCAGCATCGCATGGCGGCGGCGGGTGCAGGGATCGCGGTGCTGCCCTGTTTCATCGGCGATGCCGATCCCGACCTGGCCCGTCTGTTGCCGGATATCGCGATCCGGCGCAGCTTCTGGCTGGTGACGCATGAAGAGACGCGGCATTTCGCCCCGGTCGCCGCCTTTTCGGAGTGGCTGGCGACGCTGGTCGCACAGCACCGGGCGGAGCTGGAAGGGTAGTCACGCGAAACCCGCGAAAAACCGCCATTTGTCATCATAGTGTCACGCCCGGCTAACGCCGCATTTACCGTCCCCTTCCTAGGACAGCCCCATGTTCCTGTCCGACAGTTCCGAGCCGCAGCCCGATGCGCCCAGTACCCGCGACTGGCTGTCGACGACCGAGCGCACCCCGCCCTTTTTGCGGCAGAGCGACACGCTGTTCACCGCGATCGAGATGTTCCAGACCAATATGGAATTGCGGCTGCTCCCGGTGGTCGATCCCGGGCATCGCACGGTGGGGGCGCTGTTCGAAAAGGATGTGCGCCGCCTGTTGCTCAACCCGTTCGGTCATGCGCTGATGCGCAACCCCGCTTATGGCAGCGGGCTGGCGGCGCATGTCCGCCCCTGTCCCACTGCCGAGGTGGATCAGGACATCGGCGCGGTACTGGACGCCTATCGCGCAGCCAGCGGCCAGGAAGGAATGGTGCTGACGCATAACGGGCGGCTGTTCGCCGTCGTCGCGAACCGGCGGATCGTGAGCCTGGCGGTCGAGCGCGAACTGGCCCAGGCGCGCGGCCGGATGCACCGGTCACAACGGATCGAAGCCGCCTCCGCCCGGTTCGAGGGACAGGTGGCGACGCTCGCGCGGACGCTGGCCGATTTGTCGCAGCGGATCGGCGGGAATGCGCGCGCCACCGCAACGCGCGCCGGAGACACGGGTGATCGCGCAACCGCCGTTGCCTCGGCCGCCGCACAGACCAGTTTCAGCATGACCGGCGTCGCCGAACGCGGCCGCATACTCGCCGATGCCTTTGCCGCGATCAACGACGATACCGCCCGCGCCAAGGCCGCCGCCGACAATGCGGTGGGGCTGGTCGGCGATGGGGGCATGCGGATGCGCGAATTGATGGCATCGGCGCGGTCGATCGACGCGGTGATCGCACTGATCGGCGAGATTGCGGGCAAGGTGAACCTGCTCGCGCTCAACGCGACGATCGAGGCGGCGCGCGCGGGCGAGGCCGGGCGCGGCTTTACCGTCGTCGCGAACGAGGTAAAGGCGCTCGCGACCCAGGCGAGCCACGCTGCGGGTCGCATCACCGCGCATGTCGCCGAAATCTGCTCCGGCATCGCCCAGGTCGCCGACGGCCATGGCGAGGTCGAGCGCGCGATCGCAACGATGGCTCGGCTGTGCGACACGGTCGAACATGCGGTCGCGACGCAGAGCGAGACGACGCGGCTGATCGCGATGACCGTGGACGAGACGGTGAGCGCGGGCGCGCTGATCGCGGACGATGTCGCGGCGATCGGCGGCAGCGCGGGTTCGGCGACACAGAGCGCGCACGAGATGAGCGGGCTGGCGGAACGGATTCATGCCGAGGCGGGGGCGCTGGACGCGGCGGTGCAAGCGTTCCTGACCGATCTGCGCGCGGCTTGAGTCCCGCTCTTAGTTTGTGCCGAGCTTGTTGGAGCACCGCTCCTGCACTGCATGGTCGTGGGCTGCGGCCCTTCGACAAGCTCAGGGCAAACGGGCGTTGGGGCTAGCTACATCCCCTCCATCGCCTCCCCGATCACCGCGTAAACGCGCGCGAGATCGTCGTCGCTGATGCAATAAGGCGGCATGACATAGAGCGTGTTGCCGAGCGGGCGGAGCAGGACGTTGCGCTCGCGGAAATGCGCCGTCAGGCGCGGGCCGAGGGCGGAGAGATAGCTACCCTCCGGTTGCTCGACCTCCATCGCGACGATGGTTCCGATCTGCCTCAGATTGCTGACCTTCTCGGCGAGCGGGACGCTGAGCTCCGCCTGACGCCGGGCGATATCCGCGATGCGCTCGCGCACCGGCTCCTCACGCCAGATCGCAAGATTGGCGACCGCTGCCGCGCAGGCGATCGGGTTGGCGGTGTAGCTGGACGAATGGAAGAACATACGCGACCGGTCTTCGGAAAGGTGCGAGGCGAAAATTTCGTCGGTCGCAAGGGTCACTGCGAGCGGAAGCGAGCCGCCGGTCAGCCCCTTTGACAGGCACAACAGGTCCGGAACCACGTCCGCCTGCTCGCAAGCCAGCAGCGTGCCGGTGCGGCCCCAGCCGGTCATAACCTCATCCGCGATGAACAAAACGCCATGCGCCGCGCAAATCTCGCGCATCATTCGCAGCACGGCGGCCGGGTAGATACGCATCCCACCAGCCCCCAAAATCAGCGGCTCGACGATCAGCGCAGCGGGGCGCTGGCGGCACAGGGATTCCAGCGTGTCGAGCGTCGCCTGCTCCGCGCCCGGTTCGGGAAAGGGGATGACGTCGACATCGAACAACAGTGGCGCATAGCTTTTGTTGAACACGCCGCGCGCGCCGACCGACATGCCGCCGATCGTGTCCCCATGATAGCTGCCCGCCATCACGACGATGCGGCTGCGATCCTCACCGCGATTGGCGAAATGGCCGAGCGCCATTTTGAGCGCGACCTCGACGCTGGTCGATCCGCTGTCGGAGAAAAAGACTTTGGTCAGCGCGGGCGGCATGATCGCGATGAGATCGCGCGCCAGCGTTTCGGCGGGTTCGTGGGTCCAGCCGGCGAAGATCAGCTGGTCGAGCTTCTCCGCCTGTGCGCGGATCGCCGCCAGGATGCGCGGATGGCAATGGCCGTGCGTCGTCACCCACCAGGACGAGATCGCGTCGATCACGCGGCGGCCATCGGCGGTTTGGAGGATCGCACCTTCGGCACGCGTCACCAGCGGCACCGGCTCGCCCAGGCCATGCTGGGTGAAGGGATGCCAGACGGGCGAGGTCATGCGATCGGCCCGAGATCGAGGGTTGCAGCCGCGGCGCGGAGGGTGTCGGAGGTCAGCGGGTCGAGATGCGGGAGGCGACCGAGCAAGGGCACCCCGCCAATCGCGCAGATCGTCGCCTGGCTGTCCGCGACGTCCTCGCCCGAGAACAGGATTCCAGCGACCTTCACCCCACGCGCACGCAGCACCTCGATCGTCATCAGACTGTGGTTGATCGTACCGAGCGCCGTGCGCGCGACGATCACCACCGGGCGGTCCCAGCGCGCGAACAGATCGGCGTAGAGCAGATCTCGGGTGACCGGGACGAGCGCGCCCCCTGCCCCCTCGATCACCACACGGCCCGGCGGCGGGGCAAGGCGCGCGGGGTCGATCGTTACCCCGTCGATCTCGGCGGCGCGGTGGGGGGAACAGGGGGTTTCAAGAAAATAGGCTTCCGGGTGGGTTTCGACCCCGGCGAGACGCGCGACGGTCTCGCGGTCGCTCTCCTCTTGCGGCCCGCCTGGATCGGTTTCCAGTAGCTCGCGCCGAGCCGCAGCGCGAGCGCGGCGGCGGCGACGGTCTTGCCGATGCCGGTATCGGTGCCGGTGACGACGATCATGCGAGTGCCTCCGCCAGCGCATCGATATCGTCGGGCGTCACGTTGAGCGTCAGCGCGATGCGCAGCCGCGCGGTGCCGGGGGCGACGGTGGGCGGGCGGATGCCGCGCACGTCGAAGCCACCGGCCTGCAATGCGGCGGCGCGGGCCATCGTTGCCTTGTCCTCGCCGATCATCAGCGGCATGACCTGTGTTCCAGTCACAGTGACGCCATGCGGGCCGAGCACGGCTTCGGCATGGGCGATCAGCGCGTGGAGGCGAGTGCGGCGCTCGGGCTCGTCCCGCACGATGCGCAGCGCGGTGCGGACGGCGCTGGCGAGCAGTGGCGAGGGCGCGGTGGAGAAGATGAAGGGGCGTGCGCGGTTGATGAGGAAATCGATCAGCGCGCGCGGGCCGGTGACGAGTGCGCCCTGACAGCCCAGCGCCTTGCCGCAGGTGTGGAGCGCGACGACATTCTCCGCGCCCTCCAGCGCTTCGGCCAGCCCGCGACCGTTGGCTCCCCAGACGCCGGTGGCATGCGCTTCATCCACCAGCAGCATGGCGTCGTGCCGCGCCGCGACCGCCGCGAGATCGGCGACCGGCGCGCGGTCCCCATCCATCGAGTAGAGCGTCTCGAACGCGATCCAGGGGGTTCCCGTGCCGCCGTCCGCGCGCCAGGTGCGGATCGCATCGTCCACCGCCTGCGCGTCATTATGCCCCGCCGCGACCGATGGCGCGCGGGCCAGGCGCAGGCCATCATGCATACTGGCATGGATCATGGCGTCATGGACGATGACGTCCCCCGGCTGCGGGAGCGTCGCCAGCAACGCGACATTGGCCGCGAAGCCGGTGGCGAAATGGAGGCACGCCTCCGCGCCGAACATCTGCGCCGCGTCGGCCTCCAGCGCCGCAATCTCGGGATCGTTGCCGCGCAGCAGCCGCGACCCACCCGATCCGACCGAAACGCCGCGTGCCAGCGCGTGGGTCACCGCGTCGCGCAGTCGCGGGTCGCTGGCGAGGCCGAGATAATCGTTCGATGCGAAGTCGATTCCCGCGCGCGGGGTCAGCGCGCGGAGCCGCCCCGCCGCCTCCAGCCGGTCCAAGTCCTCGCGATGAAAGCCCGGCGTCATGCCTCTCCCGCGCGGGCGAGCAGGGCGCGCGCCGCCTTGAGATGCGGCGCGTCGATCATCTTGCCGTCGAGTTGCAGCGCGCCCGCGCCGGGGTTGGCGGCGAAGGCGGCGACCACTGCGCGCGCATGAGCGACGGCCTGTTCGGACGGGGTGAAGGCTGCGTTGATCACCGCTACCTGCGCCGGATGGATCGCCATCATGCCGGCAAAGCCATCGCGCATCGCGCGGGCGCAATAGGCGGCAAGCCCGTCCAGATCGCGGAAATCGGGATAGACCGTCTCGATCGGCGCGACCCCGGCGGCGTGCGCGCCGAACAGGGTGAGCGCGCGGATCATCTCATAGGGCGGGGTGTAGCTGCCATCGGTTTCGCGCGACGACTGCGCCCCGATTGCGGCGGGGAGGTCCTCCGCGCCCCAGGTGATACCGGCGAGACGCGGCGAACAGCCGATATAGCTGCCCAGGCCAAAGATCGCGGCGGGCGTTTCGGTCGCGATCGGGAGGATGCGCGCGGCGACCCCGCCAAGCATCGCGTCGAGCGCGGCGACATCGGCGCCGGTCGCCGATTTGGGCAGAACGATGCCGTCCGCCCCGCGTGCGGCAGCGAGATCGTCCTGCGCCATGCCGGAATCGAGCGGGTTGATGCGGACCCAACGGGCGATCCCCTCATGGTGCCTGGCAAGGAAATCCGCGACGGCCGCACGCGCCGCGTCCTTGCGTTCGGGCGTCACCGAATCCTCGAGATCGAGGATCAGCGCGTCGGCGCCGGTGCCGAGCGCCTTTTCCATCCGGTCGGGCCGGTCGCCGGGGACGAACAACAGGGAACGCAGTCGCATGGGCTTTCCTCTCCTCGCCGCGCCATGCCGTTCCGGGGCGCGATCGGCAAGAGCGGGGTCAGCGCAGTTGCCGCTTCTCCAGCTTCCGCGCCAGCGTGCGACGATGCATCCCGAGGCGGCGGGCGGCTTCGGAGATGTTGAAGTCGGTTTCCACCAGCGTCTGGTGGATATGCTCCCACTCGACGGTCTTGATCGACGAGGTGCGGCCATCCACGGGGGCGTCGATATCACCCTCGGCACGTGAGAAGGCGGCTTCGATATCGTCGGTATTGGACGGTTTGGCGAGGTAATGGTTGGCGCCGAGCTTGATCGCCTCCACCGCCGTGGCGATGCTGGCGAACCCAGTCAAGACGACGATCTTCATCCTGGCATCGCCCGTGCGCAGCGTCTGGACGCAGGCGAGGCCCGATGCGCCGCCGAGCTTGAGGTCGACCACCGCATAGTCCGGGCGATGCTCGGCAAGCAGCGCGGCAAGCTCCTCATGGTTCGCCGCCCACAGCACGGCATAGCCGCGCCGCTCGAACGAGCGTTTGAGCGTGCGGGCGAAGGCGGCGTCGTCCTCGACGATCAGCAGCAGGCGGGTCTCGCTCATCCCCTGCCCTCCATCGCCAGCGCGGCGAGCGGGAGGAGGATGCGCACCCGCGCACCGCCGTCGAGCCGGTTCTCCGCGCTCGCCTCCCCGCCCAGCTTGCGCAGCACGTTGACGAGCAGGAACAGGCCCAGCCCGCCGCCGGGCCGCCCCTTGGTCGAGCGATAGGGCTGACCGAAGGTGTCGAGGATTTCGGGTGCGAAGCCGGGGCCACGATCGGCGATCTCCAGCGCCAGCGCCTCCCCCTCGCGCCGCGCGGTAATCGCGATCGCGCGCGGGGAGACTTCGGCAGCATTGTCGATGACGGTGCCGATCACCTGGCGCAGCGCGGGATCGGATACGATCGCGATGTCCTCGCCGAAGCAGTCGTCATAGCGTAGCGCGCCGGGCACCAGGCTGGCGCTATAGTCGGCGACGATATCGTCGAGAAAGGCGCGCATCGTCGTCACCTGTGGTGCGACGCCGCGCGCTTCGCCTGCGGACAGCAATATGCCGCTGACGATCGCCTTGCAGCGCTGCACCGCGCCGTCCATCTCGGCCAGTTCCTCCTGAAGCTCGGCATCGCCCTTGAGGCGCGGCATCGCCCGCCAGTCGCCGATCGCGACCGAGAGCAGCGACAGCGGCGTTCCCAGCTCATGCGCGGCGCCCGATGCGAGCAGGCCCATGCGGACGATATGGTCCTCCTCCGCCGCGCGCTGACGGACGGCGGCGAGTGCGGCGTCATGGGTGCGCAGATTGCGGCTGATCTGGCCGATGAAAATCACCAGCAGCACCGCGATCAGCACGAAGCAGACGAGGCCGCCGGTGAGGTAGAGCGTCGCCGGGCTGACCGGAAGGTTGGCGGGGAGGACGAGCGGGGTCGGATCGACCGCCAGCAGGCCGAGCGCGGCGAGCGTCGCGACGACGATGCCCCAGGGATAGGGCGGGCGCAGCAGCACTGCGCCGAGCACGATGTGAAGCAGGAACAGCGCCGCGAAGGGATTGGTGATGCCGCCCGAGAGGCTGAGTTGCACGGTCAGCGCCACCACGTCGAACAACAAGGCGGCGGCGAGCGCGCCATCGCTGAACCGCGTGCCGCTGGCGATCAGCACATGGCTGGCGATGTTGAGCGCGGCGAGCGTCGCGGTGGACATCAACAGCTGGAGCAACGGCAGATCGATACCGAGCGCGAAATGGACCATGGCGACGGTCGCCAGCTGCCCGCCGACCGCGAGCCAGCGCAGCTGGGTGAGCAGCAGCATGTTGCGCCGCCCCGCATCCGCCGGTTGAAAGGCGGGCGGCAGGATGATCTGCCGGGTCACGCCTCCTTGTTGGGCGGAACGCTGCGATTGCGCAACACCAGCCATGCCCCCGCGACCGACATCAGGGCGAGCGCGAACCAGGTTAGCGCATAGCCGAGATGATTGTCGGGGAAACGCAGCACGGTGAGGCCGCCGACCGGATAGCCGCCGGGATTGGGCGTTGCATCGGCGTCGATAAAGTATGGCGCGACGTTCGACAGGCCCCGCGCGGCGGCGATCGCGGCGACATCGCGTGAATACCATTGGTCGTTCGCGGGATCGTTGCTTCGCAAAAAGCCGCCGCCCGGCTCTGTGATGCGGAGCAGGCCGGTGACGGTCACCTCCCCTGCCGGGTTGCCTGCCACGCGGGTTGCCGCCTCACGCCGATCTTGGGACACGAATCCGCGATTGACGAGGACGGTGAAGGCGCCGGTGTCGAGCGGGGTGATGACCCAATAGCCGCTGCCCAATTCGCTCACCGCGCGGACCAGCGTCTCGCGGTCATGCAGGAAACGGCCTGTCGCACGCACCCGGCGATAGGCTTGCGGCTCGGCGCCCGGCCCCGGCGCCGCAACCGGCGTAGCGATACTCCGCGTTTCGACCGCGTCGATCAGCGCATGCTTCCACGCCCGGCGCTCGACCTGCCAGATGCCCAGCGCGACGAACCCGGCGGCGAGCAGCAGCAACAGCGCCGCGAGGACGGCGCGACGCGGCTTCACGGAACCTGCTGCTCCATATGCTGGGGCATCATGTTGGTGTTGAGGTGGTGCATCACCCACAGCGACCCGGCGAGCATGATGAAGATCACGATGATCGTGAACACCAGCGAGGTCAGCGACCAGCCGCCCTCCGCCTTGGGCGTCATGTGCAGGAAGAATACCATGTGGACGACGATCTGGACGATGGCGAATCCCATGATCACCGCAGCGGTCACCCCGGCGCTGAGCGGCATGGCCATCACCAGCCAGAAGGGAATCGCGGTGAGGATCACCGACAGGACGAAACCGATCACATAATCGCGCAATGTCGCGTGCGGCAGCTCGGCGACGGCGTGATGGCCGTCAGGACCGTGGGGGTCGCTCATCACAGCATTCCCATGAGATAGACGATGGTGAAGACGCCGATCCAGATGACGTCGAGGAAGTGCCAGAACATGCCGAGGCACGCGACGCGGCGCTGGTTGGCGGGGATCAGCCCCTTGCGCCCCAGCTGCACCATCAGCGTCACCAGCCAGACGAGGCCGAAGGTGACGTGGAGGCCGTGGGTGCCGACCAGGGTGAAGAAGGCCGAGAGGAAGGCGCTGCGCTGCGGCGTCGCGCCTTCATGGATCAGGTGCGCGAATTCGTAGAGCTCGATCCCGAGAAAGGCGAGGCCGAACAGCCCGGTGACCGCCAGCCAGCCCTGCGTCGCGCGGACCTTGCCGAACTGCATCGACAGCATCGCAAAGCCATAGGTGATCGACGAGAAGAGCAGCATCGCGGTGTTGAGCGCGATCAGCTTGAGGTCGAACAGGTCCTTCGGCCCCGGCCCCGCGGCGTAATTGCCGCCGAGCACGGCATAGCAAGCGAACAGGATCGCGAAGATGAGGCAATCGCTCATCAGGTAGATCCAGAAGCCCAGCATGGTGCTGTGCCCCTCGGGGTGGGGATGCTCGTCCAGCTCGTAGAAGACGGGCGGCGTGTCGTCGGCGGTCAGGGTTGCGCTGGTCATCTTCAGGCTCCCAGCGCCGCGAGCTGGCGGGTGCGGGCGTCTTCCACCTCGGCGACGGTCGCCGCCGGGATATGGAAGTCGCGGTCATAGTTGAAGGTATGGATGATCGCGGTCGCGAGCAGCGCGACGAACGCCGCGATCACCAGCCACCAGATATGCCACACCAGCGCAAAGCCCATCACCAGGCTGATCCCCGCGAGGATCACCCCTGCCCCGGTCGAACGCGGCATATGGATATCGCGATAGCCCTCGACCGGACGACCGGCATTGCGGCTCTTCATGTCGTACCAGGCGTCGAGGTCGTGGATGCGCGGGGTGAAGGCGAAGTTGTACTCGGGCGGGGGCGAGCTTGTCGCCCATTCGAGCGTGCGGCCACCCCAGGGATCGCCGCTTTCCTCCTTGAGTTCCTCGCGCTTCCAGATGCTCACCGCGAACTGGACCAGCATCGCAGCGATGCCGACCGCGATCACCGCCGCGCCGATCCCGGCGATGATGAAGAAGATCTGCAGCGAGGGATCGTCGAACACGCGCATCCGCCGCGTCACGCCCATCAGGCCGAGGATGTAGAGCGGCATGAAGGCGAGCCAGAAGCCGACCACCCAGCACCAGAAGGAGACGAGGCCCCATTTCTTGTCGAGCTTGAACCCGAACGCCTTGGGCCACCAGTAATTGATCGCCGCGAACAGGCCGAACAGCACACCACCGATGATGACGTTGTGGAAGTGCGCGATCAGGAACAGCGAATTGTGCAGCACGAAGTCCGCAGGCGGCACCGCGAGCAGCACGCCGGTCATCCCGCCGACGACGAAGGTCAGCATGAACGCGATGGTCCACATCATCGGCAGTTCGAACCGGATGCGGCCGCGATACATGGTGAACAGCCAGTTGAAGAGCTTCGCCCCCGTCGGGATCGAGATCACCATGGTGGTGATGCCGAAGAAGCTGTTAACACTCGCACCCGACCCCATGGTGAAGAAGTGGTGGAGCCAGACGATGTAGCTCAGGATGGTGATGACCACCGTCGCGTACACCATCGAGGTGTAGCCGAAGAGCCGCTTGCCAGAGAAGGTCGAGGTGACTTCGCTGAACACGCCGAACAGCGGCAGGATCAGGATGTAGACCTCAGGATGACCCCAGATCCAGATGAGGTTCACGTACATCATCGACGAGCCGCCGAAGTCGTTCGTGAAGAAGTTGGTGCCGGCATAGCGGTCGAGCCCGAGCAGCGCGAGAACGGCGGTCAGCACCGGGAAGCTGGCGACGATCAGGATGTTGGCGCACAGCGAGGTCCATGTGAAGACCGGCATCTTCATCAGTCCCATGCCCGGCGCGCGCAGCTTGAGGATGGTGACGATCAGGTTGATGCCGGACAAGGTCGTCCCGACGCCTGCGATCTGCAGCGACCAGATATAATAATCGACGCCGACATTGGGGCTGTAGGCGATCCCCGACAGCGGCGGATAGGCGAGCCAGCCGGTCTGCGCGAACTCGCCGATGAACAGCGAGATCATGCACAGGACCGCGCCCGCAGTGGTCATCCAGAAGCTGAAATTGTTGAGGAAGGGGAAGCTGACGTCGCGCGCGCCGATCTGGAGCGGGACGACATAGTTCATAAGGCCGGTGATGAACGGCATCGCCACGAAGAAGATCATGATCACGCCATGCGCGGTGAAGATCTGGTCGTAGTGATGGGCGTTGAGATACCCCTCCGACCCGCCGAACGCCATCGCCTGTTGCAGCCGCATCATGATCGCATCGGCAAAGCCGCGCAGGAACATGACGAGGCCCAGGATCATGTACATGATCCCGATCTTCTTGTGATCCACACTGGTGAACCACTCCTTCCACAGATAGCCCCACAGGCGGTATTTGGTCAGCAGAGCGAGCATCGCGAGGCCGCCGATCGCGACCACCGCGAAGGTGACGATCAGGATCGGCTCGTGAATCGGGATCGCGTCGAGCGACAGGCGGCCGAAGATCGGATCGACCGACGGGACGGGATGCGCGGTGGGATCGGACACTGGGTTCAGCTTTCGGGGAGAACGGGAGGGACCGGATCGGTCATCGCGGTACGGGCAGGCGGCACCGACTGGCGCGCGCGGGAGAGACCGGCACCGGTCAGCGGGGCGAGATCGACAGGCTTGGCCTCGGGCGCGTTCACCGGCACCATCGGCGTGGTGCAGACCGCCGCGACATAGCGATCGTCGCCCGGCGGCAGCGTCCCGCGCGCGGCGAACTTGTCATAGGCGAGATCGCGGACATTGTAGGCGCCGGCAAGGCCGAGCCCGCCCTTGGCGTCGATCGTCATCATGTCGTGCATACACATCTTGCCCGGCTCGACGCACAGATTGACGATGCGCTCGAACAGGTTCGGCTCGACCTGGGCGAAGCGGCGCACCGGCTCCTTCTCGCTCGGCTGTTCGAGCTTGAGATAGGTGGCGCGGTCGAGCGGCTTTCCGCTGCCACGCGCTTCGCCGACCCAGCGGTCGAACGCGGCGGGTTCCAGGCTCTTCACGCCGAAGCGCATATTGGAGAAGCCAGCGCCCGAATAATTGGCGGAAAAGCCGACAAACTCGCCGGTCTGGTCGAACACGCCGTGCAGCTTGGTCTCCATGCCCGGCATCGCATAAATCTGCCCGGCGAGCGCGGGGACGTAGAAGCTGTTCATCACCGAGGAGGAGGCGATGCGGAAGCGGATCGGGCGATTGACCGGCACCGCCAGTTCGTTGACGCTGGCGATGCCCTGTTCGGGGTAGATGAACAGCCATTTCCAGTCGAGCGCGACGACATGGACCTCCAGAGGCTTCACATCGGCGGCGACCGGCTGGCCCGGCGCGGTGCGCGCGAGCGGGCGATAGGGGTCGAGCAGATGCGTGCCGACCCAGGTCAGGGCGCCAAGGCAGATGATGATGAGCAACGGCGCGGCCCAGATCACCAGCTCGAGCTGGGTCGAGTGATCCCAGTCAGGCTTGTAGGTCGCTTCCTTGTTCGACGCGCGATAGCGCCAGGCGAAGAACACCGTCAGCGCCATCACCGGAAGGATGATGAGCAACATCAGCCCGGTCGAGACGAGGATGAGGTTACCCTGCTGCCGCGCGACATCGCCCGCCGGATCGAGCACCACCATCCCGCATCCACCGAGCAGCGGGAGCAGGGTGAGCGCGGTCAGCGCACGTGCAACAACAGGGAATCGGGCGGAAGTCTGGGCCATGGGTCGCGGCCTAGGGCCCCCGCCCTGCGCCGGACATAGGACATTTTGTCCAATCCCTTGATGCCCATCAATGCCGCACTGCGTTCTTATGCCGGGAAGGCCATGCCTTACCCTGCCCACTGAGTCGCGCCGCCTTGGCGCCCTGTCCGCGGGAAGACTGGAATGAATGCCGATACCGTCCCCACGACCGAAGCCGAACGCGACGCCCGCGCGGTCAATGCCGACGGGCCGGGCGACGGGCATCGCGTCGATCCGGGCGAGATCGCGATCGGGGTGATCGTCGGGCGCACGTCGGAATTCTTCGACTTCTTCGTCTATGCCATCGCCTCCGTGCTGGTGTTCCCGGCGCTGGTATTTCCGCACCTCGACCCGCTGCAGGGTACGCTCTGGTCGTTCGCGATCTTCGCACTCGCGTTCATGGCGCGGCCGGTCGGGACGCTGATCTTCACCGCGATCGACCGTGCCTATGGCCGGGGTGCGAAACTCACCATCGCGCTGTTCCTGCTCGGCGGATCGACCGCCGCCATCGCTTTCCTGCCCGGCTATGAATCGATCGGCATTTCCTCGGCGCTGCTGCTGGCCTTGTTCCGCATGGGCCAGGGCGTCGCGCTCGGCGGATCGTGGGACGGGCTCGCCTCGCTGCTCGCGCTCAATGCGCCCGAGGGGAAGCGCGGCTGGTATGCGATGATCCCGCAGCTGGGGGCGCCGCTCGGCCTGATCGTCGCCAGCCTGCTCTTCATGTTCCTGATCGCGGTGCTGCCCGCGCAGGACTTCCTCGCCTGGGGCTGGCGTTACCCCTTTTTCGTCGCGTTCGCGATCAACGTCGTGGCGCTGTTCGCGCGGCTCCGCATCGTGGTGACGCCCGATTATGCGCGCCTGTTCGAGAATCGCGAACTTCAACCCGCGCCGCTGCTCGAGACCGTCCGTTCCGAATGGCGGGTGATCCTGATCGGCGCCTTCGCTCCGCTGGCGAGCTTCGCGATGTTCCACATGGTTACCGTCTTCCCACTGTCGTGGGTGTTCCTGTTCACCGAGGAATCACCGGTTCGCTTCCTGTTGATCGAGGCGGTTGCGGCGGCACTGGGCGTCGGCGCGATCGTGGCGTCGGGCTATCTCGCCGACCGGGTCGGTCGCCGCACCGTTCTCGCCGCCACCGCCGCAGCGATCGCGGCGTTCAGCGGCTTCGCCCCGCAATTGCTGGAGATGGGCGAGACGGGCGAGGCCGCGTTCATGCTGCTCGGCTTCGTGCTGCTCGGCCTGTCCTTCGGCCAGTCCTCCGGCGCATTGTCGGCCAATTTCCACCAGCGCCACCGCTATACCGGCTCCGCGCTGACATCGGACCTGGCCTGGCTGTTCGGCGCCGGCTTCGCGCCGCTCGCAGCCTTGTGGCTGTCGGCGGAGTTCGGACTGCTCGCGGCGGGCGCCTATCTGCTGTCGGGCGCGGTCGGCACGCTCGTCGCCCTGTGGCTCAACCGCGAACTGGCACGAACGATCGACTGAACCGGAGAGCGCTTGACATCCGGCGCGAATGCGGGATTTCAGCGCGCCTCGCGGGTGTAGCTCAATAGTAGAGCAGGAGCTTCCCAAGCATTCTGCACAGCTGAGCAAGCTTTCTCATAGCTTCTCAAAATGCAAGTAAGTCAAAAACTTACGTGCATTTAACCTTCTCATCTGGCACATTCTTTCTCGCTCCTACGCCTCACATTGCGGAGACAAATCGGAGCCAGAACGTGCCAAATCTTCATCTGACGGACTTGTCGGTCAAGGCGCTCAAAGGCTCGGATAAGCACGCCACCTACTGGGACACGACGACGCCCGGTTTCGGCGTCCGGGTCGGCAAACGATCAAAAACATGGACCGTGATGCGCGGGCGCACCCGCGAGCGCATCTCGACCGGCAAGTATGGCGACATGTCGCTCGCGGACGCGAGCAGAAGCGAAGCGGCTCCTTGCCGCCCCCACAAGCGATCCGAAGCCAGTGAGCAAAACCGTTAAGGACGCCCGCGACGAGTTCCTCACCAATCACTACGACCCCGCCTCAACGAACAGCTGGGCGCACAAGGTCGAACTCATCCTCAAGAAGCACTTGGGGAGAATCGAGCACAAGCAGGTCGCGGAGATTACTGACGGCGACATCCGTCGCGTGCTCGACAAACTCGCGTCGACGCCGAGCATGCAGCTTCACGTCTATCGGGTGGAGCGGACCTTCTTCACGTGGTGCACCCGCTCCCCGCACCGCCACATTCCTTCGCTCAGCTAGGCAAGTGAAGCTCTCTGAGGCTACTCGAATTTTTGAGGCGTGAGCCTTGCCCGGCGCGGCTTTCATTAGATGATCTACTTTTTACTAGGCTCAATACGATAGCCTATAGTTAATCTAAAAGTCGGAGCAAACGATGATCCATATTGCCTTTCATAATAATCTGCTGAGCTTGATTTCAGATAGTACCTAGAACGGCCAATGGGATTATTGACATGAAATGTCATTGACAATCTATCTGAGATGTTTCGCGTCCAAGTAATATATCCTGACGTAAATGCATCGGCCCTAGATTGAAGATCTCCCTGGGGACCCACAAGAGACATGCCTAACGATATTTGATCAAATCCAGCGCGATTTGAATCTTTGTCAGCGTATTCAATCTGTATATTGGAGCCATATGTGAAAATTGCATTACGTCTTACGAGCGCATTTAAATCAAAGCGTTCCCGAGATTCACTTGCTGCATCGATGGTTACGGTATATTTCAGTTTCTTCGAGATGGGTCCGCGGAGCGAAACTTCCCCGCCATAGCGCTGTTGCGTGCCGGCGTTTACACGACGAGAAAGTATAATACCATCGGCGCCTAGCGTTGAAATGTCAGACCAGACGCCGCTACCCTGCCTACTATATCCCGTCACATCGATAATCTGCCGCCCTGCCGTTAGGGAAGCCTTCAATTCGTAGGCGCTGGTGATCACCGGTTCGAGATCGGGATTCCCAATCCGACCTGTGACTGAGCTAGAAAGTTGAATGGCGGGGCTGAGGTAGTTGTATTCCGGCCAATCGACTCGGCGCGTGTAGCTTCCACGAACCGAAATTTTCGAACCGATCTCCCGCTCCACATGCAGACTCGGCGCAACAAAAACGCCATTAGCTCCGTTTTGCGGCGCGTGAAAATAGTAGGCGCGATGCTGAAGGCGCAATCCCAACAGCACCTTCCACTTCTTCAAGGTATGTTGGTACGTGAGGTAACCCGCAACATCTGACCAATCGGCAGCGACCTCAGATGTCACGGATCGGGCCGGGGCGGTAAAGGATTCCCCGAACGCAGCCGCTCCCATCGTCCCATGATTAAGGGACGCTTCAGCTCCCGCGGACAAGACTCCCTTTGATAGAACTGGACGCGTGTAATCCACTTTCGCGACGCCAGTTCTGTAACTGGCGCTCTGTGCGCGAAAAAAATCGCGTCCATCGATGAGGCGCCGGTCTTGGAAGATCGTTTCGGCGTCCAAAACATTCATGCCGTACGAGATCGACACGTTCAAGCTTTCGCCTGGTTCGCGGCCAGCCGCGCTATAGGTCAGGTCGAGTTGAGTACTGCGCGCGGTTCCAGCCCCGCTCGTGAACTGAACGAACGGGATAAAGGAATTTTGATTCGACGATATATCGGCACGGCCCGCACTGTTGTTTGCGGTATGAGATATAGTTGCTGCGAGAGTGAGACTCTTGCCAACTCCGAACTTCCGCTGAATGGATGATCGCGCACTTATCAGATCCTGATTGTAACGAGTCGTTTCAATCTCTGCTCGATCAACCGCCGGACCAGACACCCCATCGCGAGGCGTGCGTTCGAGACTACGGCTGGCCTTTTCGACCCCGTGACTAGCAACGAGCGATCCGGATATCGACCAGAGGCTATCGCCCCAAGTCGCAGACAGCCGAGCCCCATATCCTCCGAGCGAGCTCCCAGAGACGTTTGTAGCCCCCTTCAGCCCTCGACCAAAGGACTTCCGGGTAATGATATTGATAACTCCCGCCGTTCCTTCCGACGAAAATTGAGCAGAGGGATTGGTAATAATTTCGATGCGGGAAATCTGACTCGCCTGCAGTGTACGTATATATCCGATACCGCCTGGCGGCGGGCGCCCATCAACCAGCACCCGTACGTTATTGTCGCCGAGGAGTTGTAGGCGTCCTCCCGCATCAACGGATACGGAGGGTAACATCCTGAGAATTTCAATGACGGCCTTCGTCTGAGTACTAGGTGTATCTCTGATTTCGTACACATTACGATCAATAAGTACCTGATCCCCACTAGTTGCAACGATTACAACCTCGCTATCGTCGGGCCCGGGCGCACTCTGAGATGGCGCAGTCGACTGCGCGTTCGCCTCTGGCGTCGCGCCCAGCTGGCTCGCGAGAAGGAACCAACCAGCTACACTCATGGGCCCCAATTTGCCGTATGCACGCTGCGCCCCTTTGCGATCATATCCACCTTACCGAGCACCAAGCTCCGCAGCAACTGGCCAAACACCGCACCTCCTACGGGACCTCCAGCAAAATCTGGGCGGCGCGACACCAATCGGCAAGTCGCACATAACCTATAAGACCACAAATAATGGCTAAAAGCGTATGGAACAATCTACTTGACCGCCCCCGTTAGCCCTGTCACTTTTTACTTAATGTAGAGTGGGGGCCAAGTTTCGAGCTAGGGGGAATTCAGGTATGAACGCAAATTTTTCGCTCGGAAACGATGAGTTCCCCGCGCAGCAGATTGCGTCAATCCTAACTCCTGCCATCCAAGAGCTGTTCATATTACCGACCGAGCAGTGCAATTTTCGGTGCACATACTGCTACGAAGATTTTGCCATCGGTAAAATGTCTGAAACGACAATTAAATCGCTTGAGCGCTACATCGATCGTAGAGTCGAATCTCTCAAAGTACTCAAGATTGAATGGTTCGGCGGCGAACCGTTGGTCGCACGGGATGTGGTCCTTCGGCTTCTGCGCCATGCAAAAGCGCGGTGCGATGAACACGAGGTTTCGCTGATAAGCGGCATGACCACAAACGCGTTTCTTCTTTCGCCGGACTTGTTCACGGAGTTGGTTCATCTTGAGCAGCGTTCGTTTCAGATTACCCTGGACGGTTGGGGCGCGGGACACGATGTTGTGCGAAGACTGGCGAACGGTAAATCCACATTCGATCGTATTTGGCAAAACCTATTGGCCATGAGGGACGTTTCTGAGCAATTCAGTATCGTCCTTCGTATACATGTCCGCCGCGACAATCGCTCGTCGCTTGAGAAGTTAGTTGAGGAAATTGCTGACAATTTCGGTGACGACTCCAGGTTTTCGCTAGATTTCGAGCATCTTAGGGATTTGGGGGGTGAAGGGGGCCAAACGGTCCTGAATCCGGTTTCGATGAAGGAGCTTAAGGAGATTGAGTCCGATTTGCGTCGCAGAGCGGCTAATCGAGGCGAATTCGATTGCGCCTCAGCGAATGGCGAGAGCCCTTCAGGCAGTACAGCGCCCGCGCCGCGTTACATTTGCTACGCGGCAAAGCCCAACTCTCTCTTAATCCGTGCAGATGGCAGAATCGGTAAATGTACCGTAGCATTGAATGATGATCGCAACACCATCGGACGAGTGAATCCCGACGGCAGCCTGTCCATTGACAACAGCAAGCTCCAACCTTGGGTTCGCGGGGTGGGAACCCTGGAACCGAGGGACTTGGCTTGCCCGCTCTCCGATATGACTCAGGCTCTAGTCAATCAGCGCTCTGCTGAGTCAGTCGCGTAGTTGATTCAAAATGCAGTGGCATGACAGCGGAGATAGACATGCAGCAACTGATGCGCCTTGATGAACTCGGCCGATACATCATTGAAGACGAAACGATTCTCGAAAACGTATCCATCAGCGCAGGCGTGACGGCGGGCGGGACTACCAACATGACGTGTCATGGCACCAACGGGTCCTGCTCTAATACGCTTTCTTGTACCACCTCGACTAATCAAGCTTGCAGCAACTTAGGCGCATGTGGCGGTGCAACGAACGGCCAATGCCGGGACGGCGGTGGCGGCCCTCATGAAAACTAATTTAAAAGAGACATGACACGAAAGGTGAAGCATGATGCAACCGGATTGCGATCCCGCTCAGAAGATACAGTTGGATCCTCTGGGGCGAATGACCCTTTCCGATAGCGATCTTGAGCGTGTTCGGGAGTTTGAGACGGCTATCGCAGGTGGCGCGAACTCGCTTTCGTGCGCGGGTACGACTAACCATCAGTGCACTAATACATTCTCATGTGGGGGTTCAACAAATCTCACTACATGCACCAATTCTTTCGACTGCACAGGAACGAAAAATCGCACCTGTGGCGGCGGTGGGGGCCCTCACGAGAATTAGCTCTTGCGCGACGTCTTTGAAGGTTGAGATAGGAGTTGAAGCATGCATTTTGAGATATGCCTCGATGGCGATGGTCGCGTAATTCTGACTGATGCAGACATTGAGGATGTATCAAGATATGACATTATGCTGAGCGGCGGCGCGAACATGGTGTGTGATAATTCTACTAATTCGACGGCGTGCGTTAATGCGTCGTGTGCTTTCACAATAAATACCGCATGCGCCAATAGCACCATTTGTGCGGGATCTACGAACTTTCGGACCTGCACCGGTGGCGGTGGTGGCGGTGGTGGACACGAAGTGTAACGACGGATGGTTCGCTTAAAGCGAGTTGGCAGTACAATTGCCAATATCCCCTGGGCGCTTGCTGCTGTTCGTCGTCGTCCCCTGGTGGAACCCCAGAGCGAACTTGCCGACTGCGGGTATGTCGCAATATCTGCAGTGCTCGCGCGTTTTGGACGCCCAACGACGCTGGTAGAGATAAAGAATCGCCTTGGTACTACATCGCGTGGCCTTGATCTCAGGCAGGTTCGAGACGGTATTCGGAGCTTTGGCTACGCGGCTGATGTGATATTCTTTGATACCGCCCGCCCGGAAAGCTATCCAACACCTGGAGCTCTTCTTTTAAAGCAGGGTCATTATGTCGTTCTTGAGAGCAGACGTGGTAGTCGGTTCAACGTCTATGATCCTCAGACAGGATGGTCATTTAGGACTCACGCGTCTCTGAAAAGGCTTAGTCACGGATTCGGAATACTCGTCGATGCATCCGCGCCATCAAAAGTCAGCGCGAACTGTCGAACCCAACACGCCCCCCGACTCGGGGCGCACTGGAAAATGAGCAGTGCGAGCGTTTCCCGACTGCTAACGCTTTTTGGCGTCTCTCAAATCATGGCCCTCGCATTGCCGCTTATTTCGATGCAATTGATCGATAACTCTGCGAGCCTAGGAGCGGCGTCTTTCGGCTACAAGGTCCTTATTGGATATGCAGTGATCACGATCGCCAGCCTCTTCGCTACCTTCTTCGCGGAGGTGACGGATTGGAAAGCGCGCAAAACCCTCCTAGGTCTTGGAACTCGTCACGCCGCCGCAGCGATTATTGCTAAGCCGGCGCCGTGGTTCGAAAATAATTCGAGCACCGCGATTGCTGGTAAGGTACGCGCGATGAATTCATATCTAATCAACCAAGTTGAAGCATATCGCAGCTTCGGCACAGCGATTGTTTCATTCGTTGCGGGAGTTCTGGTCCTCACTCTTACATCGCCGTGGCTAGCGGTACCTAGCCTATGTTCGTTAGCGGTGATCAGCCTATTCGGCCTACTGTTTTCAGATCTTCAACGTGCAAACCTTGCGACTGTCGTCGAAACTAGCCAGCGTCGTGAAAACTTTCTAATGGAAACGCTCGCTCAAATTCCAACAATTCGCCGGTCAGCCTCGCCTGCGCGAGCCAAGGCCCGCTTTGTAGCATTGAGCAAGAGCGCCACATTGGCCGAGGGCAAAGGTCAAGTTATTCGTGGCTGGAAGGCCGCCACTACCAACTTACTCAAATCCGCAGAGACTTTGATCTTCGTATCTTGGGCCGCAGCGTTAATGGGGGAGGGTAGGTACACGATAGGCGCCTTTGTAGCGCTCGGCGTCTATAAAGATCTTTTCACTAGTTCCGTTGGGAGCCTAATACACTTAAAGTTTCAACAACGTGAAGCGCGGACACATGTCTTGCGCTGTCTGGACCTTATTCCACATGCTCCGAGCGACCCTCCGGCGACAGTGTCTGTGGACAAGGGTTTCATTTCTCTCAATTCAGTTTCATTTTCATACGGTAGCCTCGATCGTGTAATCTTAGATAGGATTTCTCTTGATGCGGAGCCCGGTCAGTGCGTTTTAATTCGCGGTGCGTCGGGAAGTGGCAAGTCTACCCTAGCCAAGATACTAGTTGGTCTACACCGCCCAAACTCTGGAGTGATAACAGTTGATGGGCAGCCATTTACGGGATCAGCGATTGGAATGGATGCCGTGTTGCAGAGCGATCGACTTATTTCAGGCTCCATTCGCGATAATATAGTTTTTTATAGAAATAATTTGAGTGATGAGGACATTGGTGAGGCGCTACAATTAGTTGAGCTGCAGGAGTTTGTAAAAAGTTTGCCGATGGGTATTCTCACCCCGGTCTCAGAGAAAACTGTCGGCATGTCGGGGGGGCAGAGACAGAGAATCCTGCTAGCCCGGGCAATCATTGGTGATCCCAAAATACTTGTTTTGGATGAAGCGACGGCGAGTTTAAGTGTCGATATGGAAGATAGGATTTTGAACCGTATCAAGCGCGCCTCTCGTACGCTCGTTGTTATCTCGCATCGACCTGAGGTGTGGAAGCACGCGGATCGCACGTACGTTATGCGGGAGGACGGATCGATTGAAAGCCAGAGCATCACACCAAATCCCGGAGTGTCTGAATTCGATACCGACACTGCAGACGTGGCGTGCGCTCCCGGAAAGTGATAGATCGATACATGGAGGACGTGATGGCTTTCCCCGAGCAAGCCTACAGTGACATGCAGGATGCTGCTGACGCGTATCGCAGGCGTTTAGCAGCTGCAAATGAAAGGTTGGCTCGCGTCCCGGACGCGCCAGAAGCATTGCGGGACGATCTAGAGAAGGAAATTCTCGACGAAATGTATAGCGCTCGTACGCAATTTGAAAAAGTAGTGAAAGAGGTTGGATCGCGATACTTTAAAACATCTCACTAGGATTCGTCCGGCCGGAAAAACGAGTGACCCGAACCCACCTCGCGCGGGTTATCGCTTTTGAGTCAGTGCGAACTGCGGCTGTTTGCAATCTGTGCCAGAAATTGTTTGAAGCTCCCGGCTGTCTTTGGCGCGATCACTTGAGCGAGGCAGGAAGTTCGAAAGTAAGTGGTAGTGGTTCGAGGTTCAGCCCGATACGGAGCACCATGCGAACAAATCCGCTCTTCGAGGAGGCGGTCGAAAGGAAATAGCAGCGCAAACCCTAGCTGCTTTCTCTGCGCAACAAGGTTCGACATCACCATTGAGACCGCTTCGCGCGTTTTCTCTCCGTTCCCCATTTCAGCCTTGTGCAAAGCCATTCTTCCGAGTTCGACCTTTTTGAGTACGGTCAGCGTTTCTCCCTCAGCAGATGGGGCTTCGATCAGGTCATCTGGTCACGCCGCTCCGCGAGGAGCTTGGCTTTCCGCCTCTCGAACAACTCCGGTTCGACGGTCCCATCCAAGAAGGCGTCGGTCAGGCGTAGCAGTAGATCGTTGCAGCGCCCGAGCGCACGCTTGGCCTGCGCGACCGCAGCAGCACGTTCCGCACGATCTCCTTTGCGGGAATGCTCATATAAGTCCCTCAAGTCCCCAATCTCCCCGTCGTCCAAGGTCAGCAACGAGAGAAGGGTTCGAAGTTCGGCCTGTATCTGGAGCTCGCCAAGCGATGTGCCGCGACACGGGACGGAATGGCAGCGGGAGTAGACGTGGCCCTTTTGCCGCTCACCGATCAGGGACCGCCCCGCATCCCGCACATTTGATGAGGCGTGAAAAGGCGAAATCATGCTGCGTTGTCGCGGCATATTTGCGCCCTGAGCACCACCGCCTCATGTGGCTTGCAGATATCCAAGGCGTGAGTCTCAACATGCTGTGCGTAAGTCTGCTTAGCCGCGCGACAGCTGGAAGCCGGATTAGCAACGAGCGTTCGGTTACGAGGCTACGAGCTGCGAATGAATGATCCTGCCCCCAGCCAAAGCTGGGGGCTTTAATTTTCATGATAGCTATGCAGCATCCAAAAATGCCTTGCTAACGGGCGCGCGCCGATAGATAGAAACTTCGGGGTTTCGGAGCCAGAAAAGAGCCAAATCGGACCCGAAGGGCAGCTAAGGCACTGAGATTGCGGGTGTAGCTCAATGGTAGAGCAGGAGCTTCCCAAGCTCACGACGAGGGTTCGATTCCCTTCACCCGCTCCAGTCCCTCTCCCCTCAACTGGCGTCGCGCTTCTCCAGTGCAGCGAGGCGGTCCGCATAGCTTTCCGCAAGACAGGGGTCAGGATCCGGCATCAGCACGCAGCGGCCCTGGCGTTCGAGCCAGCGCAGATGTTCGTCGGTGAGGGCCTGGCGCGCCCAGCCGCTGTGACGCGCGGCGGTGCGTTCGAATTGCGCCGTGACCTGCCGTTCCGCCGCCGCCAGCTGCGGGCGTTCGCACAGGCGTTTCTCGATCCAGCCGGATAGCGACGCGCATGGCCCGGAGCCGGCGTCGTTGGCGGTTTCCTCCATGGATGCCGGGTCGCTATCCACGTCCTTCATGGACCGCGCATCGACGATGAAGGCGGCGTTCCACAAATCGGTTTCCGTCCGCTGGTCTTGTCGCGAGAAACTTGCCGCGCCGCCAATCGCCCCGCCCAGGGCGAGCAGCGGCAGCAGGATTGCGACCAGCGCCGCCGTGCGCGATCCGGGCCGGGACCCGGCCGTGCCGGCAAGGCCCGGTCGCGACTGCCATAGCGGCACTGCATTCGCCCGCCGTGATTGTGCGATCGTGCCGGGCCAGGGCACCCCGGGGACGCCCGAACCGTGAAGCGGCACCGGGCGACGGGCGCGTGCCTGTGCGCTGGCGCGACGGGCACGCCTCTGCTCCCGCTCGCGATGCACCTGTGCTGCGGACTGCAACCGCGCCTCATGCGCGCAAAAGCCGCACCCCGACCCGAAATGCGCATGTTCCAGCGGCTTTGCCTCGCACGGGATCAGCATCCCGACCAGCCCGTCGAGATGGTCGCGCCATTCCGCAGCGGTCGGACGATCGTCGGTCGTGGTAAAGGCGCGATCAAACAACATTCGGGTCGACCGGCGAAAGGTCTTGTGAATGCTCGCCGCGCCGGGACGTGCGCCGTCGATCTTTGTGAGGCCGTAGCCATACAGGCCCGCCAGGACCCGGCTTTGCAGATCGCTGGCCTGCCCGGCATCGCCGCTGCCCGCAAACGGGTGCATTCCGTTGTTCAGCAGTTGAAAGATGATGACCGCCAGGCCGAACAGGTCCTGCGGCTCGCCCAGTTCGGCCGGTTGTCGCCGCCAGCTTTCCGGGGCGATATATTCGTCGCTGACCTGATCGGCGGGCAGGCGGCGATTGCGGCCCGCGATGCTGAACCCGTCGGCATCGACGACCGCCATCCAGCTGAGCGCGGGATAGAAGCGCAGATTGGCGGGCTTCATGTCGATCATGTGATGCCCCGCGCCATGCAGTTGCGCGAATACCGATGCGAGATTGCGGGCGACCAGGACCCGATAGCCATAATAGTCGGACAGCTTCTCCGCACGGCGGCTGGACCGCTGGAGCAGGTTCACCAGGCTGGTGGAGCGCGAAAAGTCGATCTCCGGCATCAGGAAACCGACGAACTTGCCCTGTCCGTCATAGAGTTTCCCCTGTGGCCAGGCGATCTGCGGATAGGCGACCCCCTCATGCTCCACCGGGGGCAGCTTGGGAGGTCGCGCGAGCATCGCGTCGATCTTGCGCTCCAGCGCGTCGAGACCCTTGCCCGGGTGATAGAGTTTGGCGGCGACGCCCTTTTGTCCGCGTACCGTATGGACCGCGCCTGCGGCGCCCTCGCCCAGCCTCTCCCCCAGCCGGATGCGGGCCGCGCCGGGCTCGCGCCCGATGAAGTAGGCCACCCCGCTCATCCCGCGCGCATACTGGCCCAGACCAGCGTCTTGTCGTCGGTGGTGCGGCTGCGAACCGCCGGGCTGTCGAGCGTCGCGTGCAGCGCGCGCTCGCCATCTTCGACGCTGGCATCCGCCAGGAACCGCGCGATCGGCTCGAAAAAGGGCCGATGCGGTTCGCTCGCGCCGCCGCGCTGCTGGAGCGCGATGTCGGTGACGCCATCGGTCATCACGAATATGGTTTCGAACCCCGGCTCAATCCGCGCAAAGCGCAGACGGGAGCGCCAATCGGGCTCGGTGAAGAAATAGGTGGTGTCGGCATATTCGCCGTTTGCCGGAGCCGACAGCCGCCAGCGCCAGTCATCGGCGAGCGCGAGCGCGGCGCCGTCGCCGATATGAAAGGACAATCCCCCCTGCCCCGGCACCAGCGCGACCCCGACCAGCGTCGCGTGAAAATGGTTGATCCCCACGCCGCTATCCTGCGCGGCCATGGCGAGATGCATCCGCGCGTCGATCACCGCGTCGCGTACCGCCCGGCACGCGGCCGCCAGCTGTCCGAACGGGCTGCGGCACATCATTCCCCAGTCCAGCGCGGGTTCGAGATGCGCGATCACGCGCTCGCAAATCGTCGCCGCGCCCTCGCCACCGTAAAGCGCCGACCCCGCCCCGTCGGACACCACCGCGATCAGCGCGCCGTTGGGGGTGGTCTTGACCCGATGGCTGTCCTGACACGGCTGACCCGCTGCGGCATGGCTGGGCCCGGCAACTGACGTTCCGACAAAGCGCCAGTGCGGTTTCATAGGACCCGCTCAGCTCCGTCCCGGGACCACCGCCCAATCGGACGGGGGCGCCATCTGGATCGCATCTGACGGCGCCGCCTGCGATCCCACCCGCGCGCTGCGGCTGAGCCAGAGGAAAAATTCGCGAAAGGCGAGGCCCTTGAGCCGCAACGGCTGGCGCGTCGAGAAGCGTGCGAGCTTGTCCAGACCGGCATCTCCGACGCCGACACCGAACACACTGACCCGCCCTGCCTCTTCGGCGGCACGGCATTCGGCGGCGGCGCGTTCCCAGCCCAGGTCCGTCGGCTCGCCATCGGTCAGGATGAACAGCCAGGGCCGGTTATAGGGGATGCCGTTGTCGCGATACCGTTCCTTCTCCGCCTCGATCTCCTCAAGCGCGCGATGCACGCCGAGGCCGAGCGGGGTGGTGCCGTTCGCCTCGATCTCCGGCGCTTCGAAATCGATCGCATCGACCCAGTCGGTCACGACCTGAACATCGTTGGGGGCGCCGATCCGCAGCACGAGGATGCGGACGCGCTGCCGCGCGACATCATCGGCCTTCAGATCGGATTCGAGCAGCCGGAGCCCCTCGTTCAGCGCATCGATCGCGCCACCCTCCGCCATCGACGACGAGCCGTCCAGGATCACGACGCAGGGCAATCGCTGGCTGGTATTGTCCGCCAGTGCGACGTCGGGGATCAGGGTCACTCGGTCCTCCGCGTTGGGCGCCGAAACGGCGGAAATCACTGTCTGGAAGCTATGACCGGATTGACCGCCCCGGGCAAGCGGGCACCTACCCGCTCGAATCCCCGGTTGGTGCGGGTTCTGTGGTCATATCGAGCCGTTCGACCCGGAAGCGGGGTTCCCGAACGCGACGATGGGTGCCTGTCACCGTGCCCCACAGCGCGGTAAGGGTGAAACGCTCCACGCGGTACATGCCCGGCCCGTCTGCCGCGCTGGACTTCGCATAGACGCGGCTCTTGATCTGCGCGACGACCGGATCGATCCAGTCCTTCGACGCATTGCTGTCGCGCAGCACTTCGATATCGTCGACGCTGCCATCGGGACGAACCCAGAAGCCGATATCCGCCCAGCGTTTATCGACCTTCGGCTCGTTCCAATGTTCGGCGCGGACCGTGGTGGTCTCGCCAATTCCCTGCCGGGCGCCGCCGCGCGGATCGTACCAGTCGATGGTGAGCGGCTCCATCTTCAACAGCATCGGCGCCTGGCCCGGCTGGGTCCGCAACGTCGCGATCAGCGCATCGACATTGTCGGGCTTGCCCTCGGCCCGGTCGAACCGCGCGGACAGGATGCGCGCGGCCAGCCGGATCTGGGCCATCGCCGGTTCGTCCCATTCGAGCAGCGGCGCGAGCAGCCGCCGCGCATCGCCGCGCCCTCCGCGAAGATGCACGAGCGCAGCGAGCCGTACTGCCGCGATCCCCTGTACGGCTTTCTGCCCCGACCGCTCGGCCGCGTCATGCGCCGCCTCCAGCACCGTGATTGCGGCCGGAATATTGCCAAGGCTGGTCTGGGTCCGCGCGACCTCGATCTGGGCGAGCAGGACTTCGGGCGCCTCGGCGGGCAATCCGGCCTTGAGCGCGCGGACCATGCCGTGCGCGCGGCGCTCATATTCCTTGCCTTCGCCCAGATGCGCGGCAATGCGCGATGCGGCGCGATAGAGTGCCGACACTTCCCGCGGATGCGCCTCCGCATGACGACGATTGCGCCCCGTGGCACCGCGGAGCACGCCGCGCGCATCCTGATATGCGCCCTCGACGAACAGCGCCTCGGCATAGCGGAGCGAGGCAGCCATATCCTGAAGCGGCGGACATTTGCGCGCCAGGCACGCTTCGTAGTCGCGCCGGGCACTGTCGACCTGTCCGGTGATGACGATCGTGGGAGTATCGTCCGGCGCAGGCTTGTCCTGGACCGGCGCGGCCGCGAGCGCGGCGATCAGCGAGATGAGGTACGCGGTCACATCTGTCTCCAATTGCACTGCGCAGCCTCGCCCGTCAGCCGCCCCCGGTCAAGCGCGACGCAAGCGGTTCAGGTCATTCGACCGTCACCGACTTCGCGAGGTTGCGGGGCTGATCGACATCGGTGCCCTTGGCCACGGCCACGTGATAGGCGAGCAACTGTACCGGCACCGCGTAGACGATCGGGGCGATCAGCGGGTGGACGCGCGGCATCTCGATGGTCGCGAGGCAATTGTCGCCCGCCGCGGCGATCCCCTCGGCGTCGGAGATCAGCACCACCTTGCCGCCCCGCGCCTGCACCTCCTGCATGTTGCTGACCGTCTTTTCGAACAACGGGCCACTAGGCGCGATGACGATGACCGGCACATTCTCGTCGATCAGCGCGATCGGGCCGTGCTTCATCTCGCCCGCCGCATAACCCTCGGCGTGGATATAGCTGATCTCTTTGAGCTTCAGCGCGCCTTCCATCGCAAGCGGATAGTCGGTGCCACGGCCAAGATAGAGCACGTCCCGCGCACCCGCGACGCTGCCGGCCATCGCCTCAATCGCCTCATCCCGGCTCAGCGCATCGTTGAGCGCGGCGGGGGCTTCGGCGAGGTGAAGGACGATTTCCTTCTCCTCCTCCCGCGTCATCCGCCCCTTCGCCTTGGCGAGGTTGGCGGCGAGCGCGGCGAGGACGGCGAGCTGGCAGGTGAACGCCTTGGTCGAGGCAACGCCGATCTCCGGCCCGGCATGGGTGGGCAGCAGCAGGTCGGCCTCACGCGCCATCGTGCTGGTCGGCACGTTGACGACGGCCGCAATCGTCTGCCCCTCCGCCTTGGCGTGGCGCAGGGCGGCGAGCGTGTCCGCGGTCTCCCCCGACTGGCTGATGACGATCATCAAGCCGCCCGGCTCCATCACCGGCGCGCGGTAGCGGAACTCGCTGGCAACATCGATGTCGACCGCAACGCGCGCAAACTGCTCGAACCAGTATTTGGCGACCATGCCGGCATAATAGCTGGTTCCGCAGGCAACGATGGTGACGCGCCGGATCGCCGACAGGTCGAATTCGGGGATCGGAAGTGTCACTTCCTCTTCGAGCCGCTGGAGGTAGCCGCGCAGCGTCTGCGCGACGACGATGGGCTGCTCGTAAATCTCCTTCGCCATGAAATGGCGGTGGTTGCCCTTGTCGATCAGCTGGCCCGAGGCGCCCGAATTGACGATCGGGCGCTCGACGGGGTTGTTCTCGACGTCATAGACCTGCGTGCCGTCGCGGGTGAGGACGACCCAGTCGCCCTCCTCCAGATAGGAGATACGCTGGGTCAGCGGCGCGAGCGCGAGCGCGTCGGAACCGAGATAGGTTTCTCCCTCGCCATAGCCCACCACCAAAGGCGAACCGAGCCGCGCGCCGATCAGCATGTCGGGATGGCTGCGGAACAGGATGGCGAGCGCGAAGGCGCCGTGCAGGCGGGGGAGCACCGCCTTGACCGCCGCGACCGGGTCCAGCCCGGCCTCGACCTGCTCGCTCACCAGATGCGCGACGATCTCGGTATCGGTCTCGCTCTCGAACACGCGGCCGCGCGCCAGCAGTTCTTCGCGTAGCGGCTTGAAATTCTCGATAATGCCGTTGTGCACCAAAGCGACCTCGCCGGTGGCGTGCGGGTGGGCATTGTTGGTGGTAGGACCACCATGGGTGGCCCAGCGGGTATGGGCGATGCCGACATTGCCGGGCAGCGGGTCCTCGGCCAGCACCTTGCCGAGGTTGACGAGCTTGCCCGATGCGCGGCGACGCGCGATGCCGCTATCAACGATCGTGGCGATGCCCGCCGAGTCATAGCCGCGATACTCCAGCCGCTTCAGGCCGTCGAGCAGCCGGTCGGCAACAGCGTCATTGCCCAGGATTCCAACGATTCCACACATGGGGTCTGCTCTCGACTCTAGAGGGTATAGGGAACGCGGATGCCCGGCATGTTCGCCGGGAAATCCTTGGTGTTGCGGGTGACGAGGATGGCGCCATTGACCTGAGCCGCAGCCAGAATCATGGCGTCCAGTAATTTCATCCGGCTCTTGAAACGGATATCGGCTGCGACCATCGCAGTGCGTTGATCCAGCTCCACGATTTCAAACGGTTGGAGCAAGGCGCGGACCTCCTCCCGCGTCGCTGCGGGCTCACCGGCCAGCACTTCGGTCCAGACGATGCGGCTGATCCGGTGGCGCGGATAGCGCGACAGTTCGAGCGATGCTTGCGGTCGATCGAGCAGCCAGTCGATCAGGATATTCGTGTCAAAAAACGGATCGCTCACGAGTGCGGATCGCGATCTTGCCGCATCTCTCGCTGATACTCGACCGCATCGCCAATATCCTTTCGGTGCTTCCAATAACCAGCGCCGCGCGCGATCCAGTCCTTGCTCGCTTCGGCGCGATAGGCCGAGATGGCTTCACGGACCACTGCGGCACGCGATTTGCCCTGCTCGGCCGCCTGAGCGTCGAGCCACTTGATGTCCTCATCGGGAAGATCGGCAAGGATGCGAGTCATTGACCGCCTGATATCATATAATGATATCATGTCAATGCGGGAAGTTGGTATCGACAAAGCTCCGCATGAATTCGAGTGGGTCCGGCTCATGCCCCTGTGCGGCGATGAACTTCACCCGGCCCTTGGTCCAGACCTCGTTGATCGCGCCGGCCATGCCCTCGGGAAACTGCATCCGTTGAACGACGATGCTGCGCCAGTCACCAGTCCCGCCGAACAGTTCACGAAACTTGGGCTCCATCGCGGTCAGCGCCGCATCGCTGTCCGCATCGAGCGCGCCGATCGCATCAAGCACATAGGCGTCGAGCAGCTTCAGGAACGGTTTTCCTTCGTAGATATCGGTCATTTCGCTGCCTTTCGTGCAGCCATCGCCGCACGGAACCGCTTGGCCCAGCCGGGCAGGCCGGTCTGTTCCGGGCGGACCAGCGCGAGCGCATCGGCCTCGACATCCTTGGTCACCACGCTCCCCGCGCCGACGATCGCGCCCTCCCCAATTGTCACCGGGGCGACCAGCGCGCTGTTCGACCCGACGAACGCCCCTGCCCCGATCACGGTCGGATATTTGAAGAAGCCGTCATAGTTGCAGGTGATCGTGCCCGCGCCGATATTCGCGCCCTCGCCCACCTGCGCATCGCCCAGATAGGTCAGGTGATTGGCCTTGGCGCCCTTGCCCAGCACAGCTTTCTTGGTCTCGACGAAATTGCCGATCTTGCTCTTCTCGCCCAGCACCGTGCCGGGGCGCAGCCGGGCATAGGGGCCGACTTCCGCGCCGGTCGCGATGCTCGCGCCCTCGATATGGCAAAAGGCACGGATGATGACGCCGTCCGCGACGCTCACGCCAGGCCCGAACACCACGTTCGGCTCAACCGTCACATCGCGGCCCAGCACCGTATCGTGCGCGAACCACACCGTCTCCGGCGCGGTCAGCGTCGCGCCATCGGCCATCGCCTGCGCCCGCCGCGCCGCCTGCCAGCGGTCCTCGGCATAGGCCAGTTCGGCGCGGCTGTTGATCCCGATCACCTCATCGGCAACGGTCTCGACCACCACCGCACGATCGCCATCGGCCAGCGCGAGCATGACGATGTCGGGCAGATAATATTCCCCCGCCGCATTGTCGTTGCCCACCCGGTCGAGCAGCGGCCACAGATCGGCGGCGCGCACCGCCGTGACGCCGGAGTTGCACAGATCGACCGCGCGCTCATCTGGCGTGGCGTCCTTGAACTCGACCATCTTGGCGATCACGCCGTCGCCGTCGGCAATGATCCGGCCATAGGCCTTGGCATCGTCGGGGCGAAAGCCGAGCACCGCGACGCGCGGCGCGTCGGCCGCATCGAGCCGCGCGGCCATCGCCGCGATCGTCTGGGCCGACAGGAAGGGCGTGTCGCCGAACGCGACGATCACGGTGCCGTCAAACCCCGCCAGCGCTTCACGTGCCATCAGCGTCGCGTGCGCCGTGCCGAGCTGTTCGGCCTGATGCGCGATCCGCACGCCGAGCGAGGCGACCGCCGCCTCGACCTGCTCGCGCCGTGCGCCGACCACGACGACCTTCTCCGCCGCGCCTGCCGCCGTGAACGCATCGGTCAGGTGCAGCAGCATCGGCTTTCCGGCGATCGGATGCAGCACCTTGTGCGTATCGGACTTCATCCGCGTCCCGCTTCCGGCGGCAAGGATGATCGCGGCGATCGGGCGCGTCGTCATAGGTGCAATACTCCCCTGGCCCGCGCCCCTGCCATGAAGATGTTGCAATTTCCATAGCGGTACAGGCATTTGACCGGCGATGACCGATTTCCCCTTCAATATCGTCGGATTCGACCTCGACGGCACCTTGCTCGACACCAGCGCCGATTTGCTCGCGGCTACCAACCATGCGCTGGCATCGGTGGATCGCCCCACCCTGTCGCCCGACCGCATCAAGACGATGATCGGCGGCGGGGCGAAGAATATGCTGAAGCAAGGGCTGACAGAGTCGGGCGGCTATGACGAAGCGGTGATGGCGAAAGCCTATCCGGCGCTGCTGGAATTCTATGGCGACAATCTCTCCCACGGCACGGTGCCGTTTGCGGGACTCGAACAGGCACTGGACGATCTGGAGGCGCGCGGGGTCAGGCTCGCCATCGTTACCAACAAGTTCGAACGGTTTGCGACACGGCTGGTGCGCGAAATGGCGCTGCACCAGCGCTTTGCGTGCGTGATCGGCGGCGACACGATGGGCAAAGGCAATTCAAAACCCTCCCCCGCCCCGATCCATGAAATGGTAGCGCGCTGTGGGGGCGGACGTGCGGCGTTTGTCGGCGATTCGATCTATGACATCATGGCCGCGAAAAATGCGGGCATTCCCAACATCGCCGTCAGCTTCGGCTTCCTGCTGCAGCCCGTAGAAGAACTCGGCGCCGATGCGGTGATCGACGGCTATGACGAACTGGTGCCCGCGCTTATCCGGCTGGGCGATAGCCGGAGCGCCACTTCGTCCACAAATGCCGCGCCAGCATGAGCGGCGGCATCCGCAGCCAATGACCGCGCAGGTAGAAAGCCAGCTCGGTCAGCTTGCGCGTACGCCGTCCCCATCCATCGCGGGCGAGCAGGCGGCGGATATAGGGACGGTCGGCAAGCGCGGGCGCGGTGCCCTCTCCGAACAGATATGTCGATAGCCGCACTGCGCGCTCGACTTCGCGCGTCAGCCCATGGTGCGCGGCACAGGCGGCGAGCTTGAGATCGAACCCGTCGCCGCCGAACTCGTCGAGCAGGCAGCGGATATCCCACAGATTGCGCAGCCCCCCCTGCACATCGCCATCGGCCAGCAGATGCGCCGCGCCATGCACGATCATCCCCTCGGGCGGCAAAACCGACAGACCATTGCCCAACGGCACCGCGCTGGCGATCAGCGCCGTCGCGTCGGGCGTCACCCGCGCAGTGAGCGGAAGGATCGTGTGGTGGACGTCGATCATCCGGTCGCGTTCGCGATGGATCAGCGGCGGCAGCTCGTGCATCCAGCGGCGATAATAGGTGGCGTCATAGGGATCGGGCTTCACCCATTCCCAGCCTGCCGCCAGCAGCAACGCCTCCGCCTCCTCGATCCGCTCGCGCGGAACCAGGATGTCGAGATCGCCAATCTGTCGCCCCTGCCCTGCCGACAGCCCCGCCGCGACAAAGGCAGTACCCTTGAGCAGCACGACAGGTATGCCGGACGACGCCAGCGCACGCCGCGCCATCTCCGCCTCCCATAGCGCTGCCAGCCGCCCGTGCTCTGCCGCCGCCCGCGCGTCTGCCAGCACCCGCGCCGCCGCTGGCGGGATCGCCAGCCCCTCGACGCGGTGCGCCAGGGTCCCGATCAACGTCTCCGCCCGCGCCGCGCACAGAAGCTCGGTCCAGCCTTGGGCGTCAAGCGCCAGCACCGACGCCGGATCGCGCAGTGCGCGGGCGACCATCGCGCCGCTCACGCCCGCTCCCCCCACAACTGCTCGACCAGCGCAATTGCGCCAGCGGTATCGGGATAGTCGATCGCCCGCGCCGGCACGCCGCGCACCAGCCCGGTCAGCGCGTCGAACCCCGCCTCTCCCAGCGCGACATAGTTGGTCGAGGCTTGCGTCAGCCGCACGAAGCACTCGCTCGGCTCCAAGACGCGTTCGGCGACAGCATGGCCGAACGCGGGGAACAGGATCAGCGCGGGCTTTGCCGGCGCGTCCATTGCCGCGATTGCACGGGAATCAGGGACGAGATGGCGGATATCGCCCTTCGGCGTCCCTGCCAGCAACGGCCCCCAGCGCGCATCGGGCAACGCCGCTTCCATCACCCCGATCGCCTCATTCTTGAGGCTGATCAGCCGCGGAAAGCCGTGCAGCATCCCGGTTGCCGGGTCGAGCAACGCGAACTCGTCGCCCATCAGCCGCCACCCGCGCGCCATCAGCAGCGCAGCCAGCGTCGATTTGCCCGCCCCGCTCTCACCGGTCATCAGCAGCGCGCGCCCGTCCTTCTCCACTGCCGATGCGTGAATCAGCAGATAGCGTCGCTGGCCGAGCGCCATTTGCAGGTTCATCGCCATTTCGCCGGCCAATATCCCTTGCGCCAGCGGCAGTGGCGCAGCCTCCGGAATCACGAAATCGCCTCCCAGATGCACCGCCGGGCGCAGCCAGCGGCGCCAGGGTCGCGCGGCGAACAGCCGCACGGTGAAATCGGGGATGCCGTCCTGCGGTGGCGGATAGTCTCGATACAGCTCGTTCAGCGCGGCGATCGGCGCGCGCCAGTCGCTGCCGATGCGAAAACCCACCGGCCCGATTCGCAGCATCGCGTGGTGACGCATCACAGCCGCTCCACCAGTCCGGCATCGACCAGCTCGTCGAGCCGCGCGGCCAAGGCGTTGCGGTCGGGATCGATCAGGTCGTGCGCCTGCGTCAGCGCCGCCAGTGTCGCGTCGAGCGTCAACGGCGCGGCCTGAAGCACGGCGAGCAGCTCCGGCACCGGCGAATCGACCAGATGGGTGATGCCCGACGCGCGGTGATAGATCAGGGTGAGCGCATCGAGCGGCTCGATCCGCAGCGTCGCTACGGACGCGGCGCGGTATCGGGTTATGGCTGTTCCCATATCGTCATCCCCGCGAACGCGGGGACCCATCTTCTGTCGTCGCCCAACGAGACCACAGCCGTGGGTCGCCTAAAAGGCCGGGGAGATGGGCTCCCGCTTTCGCGGGGATGACGGTTGAGGGAGATCGCACAGCGGGGATTACCCGCGCGGCATCTGGAGCGACGCGAAACAGGTGAAGCCGCTCGTCCCGCGCTGAAGGCGGCGGATGTAATTGGTATAGGCACGGCTCTGGTCATAGGTCGTGCCGGGCAGGTTCGCGCCGTTCAGCGCCTGTTTCACCTCTTCTCCCCGAAACGCGCGGCCCGCCGGCGGAAACGCGCCCTGCGTTCCCGCAGGAACCAATGATCCGTCGGCGGCGATGTAATTGCCCGCACGCCCGGCATCGGGAACCGGAATTTCGCAATTGAGCACCGATCCCGCGCTCTGGGCGAGCGCCGGCTTGATCGACACGATCGCCGACGCGCTCGCGGCACCGAGCATGAGTGCGCGGCGGCTGGGTCCCTTGGGAGGCGTGGTTTCGGCCATGATGTTCCTTCCCTCGCACATGTGCCTTTCATAAAGGTGAATCCGGCGCAAGCGCTCGCAGCGTTCGTCGGGATCGGTTAGAGCGGGATCATGCCGAGCTTGACCCAACCACGCACCTCCTTCGCCCTTGTCGCGATCCTCGCAACCGCGATCACCGCATGGCTCGCCGCTGGCGCGGAGGCGGGAGCGATCGCGCTGGTCGGCTCGGCGCTCGCGGCGCTGATCGCGTCGCCCGCGCCCGAGGAAACGAGCGCTCCGCTGTCGCCCGACACCGTCGGACCGGCCGCCCCGGTCCGCATCGCCGACGCGATCGAGGCGGTGTTCGAACCGATGCTGCTGGTCGAGGCGCAACGGGTCGCGAGCGCGAACCGGGCGGCGCGCGCGCTGCTGGGCGAGCATATATTGGGGGAGGATGTGCGCGTCGCGATCCGCCATCCCGCCGCTGCCGAACGGCTGCTCAGTCCCGATGACGGCGCTCCGGGCGGACCGATCCATCTGGTCGGCCTGGGAACGCACGATCAGCGTTGGGAAATGCGCGTCCGTGCTCTGTCCCCCGCGACACGGATCGTGCATCTGAGCGACCGGACCGGCGCCCATGCCGCCGATCGCATCCGGGTCGATTTCGTCGCCAATGCCAGCCACGAATTGCGTACCCCGCTGGCCTCGATCCTCGGCTTCATCGAAACGTTGGAGGATGCCGCCGACGATCCGGAAACGCGCTCGCGCTTTCTCAAGGTGATGGATACCGAGGCGCGCCGGATGCAGCGGCTGATCGACGACCTCATGTCGCTGTCGCGGATCGAGGCGGAGAAATATCGCGCGCCCGACCATTCGGTCGATCTCGCCCAATTGATCGGCCAGGTGAAGGACGAGCTTGCCGCGCTCGCCCCCGATCGCGCCGCCGACATCGCGCTCGAGATCGAGACGGTTCCCCCCGTGCGCGGCGATCAGGTCCAGCTGTCCCAGCTGCTCCACAACATCATCGGCAATGCGATGAAATATGGGCGCCCCGGCCATCCCGTCACGGTCGGTCTGCGCCGGGCCGGGACCGCGATGGTGCGGCTTTCGGTGCGCGACGAGGGCGAAGGGATTGCGCCCGAGCACCTTCCCCGCCTCACCGAACGCTTTTATCGCGTCGATTCGAGCCGCAGCCGCGCGGCGGGCGGCACGGGTCTGGGTCTTGCCATCGTCAAGCATATCGTCGAGCGCCACCGGGGGCGTCTCGACATCGCCAGCACGGTCGGGGACGGGACGACGGTCACCATTTTGCTTCCAACCGCCCCTGTTTCTGGCCCGATTCCCGGGCCTGTGTCATCATAACGTCACGGATTTGCAACAGAGGCCGCGCGAGCGGGGCCGATAGCCGGTCTCACCGAATCGAACGTCATCCTTGGGGATCTTCACATGCGCCGCCTTACCCTGATCGCGCTTTCTGCGCTCTCGCTCTCTGCTTGCGGCGGAGGGGGTGGCCAGGCGTCGCGCGACCAGATCAAGATCGTCGGCTCCTCGACCGTCTATCCGTTCACCACGATGGTTGCCGAGCAGTTCGTCAACTCGGGCAGCTTCAAGGCGCCGGTGATCGAGTCGACCGGCACCGGCGGCGGCATGAAGCTGTTCTGCGCGGGCGTCGGCCCGCAGCACCCGGACATGACCAACGCCTCGCGCCGGATGACGGCATCCGAATTCGACCTGTGCCAGCGCAACGGCGTGACCGATATCCTCGAGGTTCAGGTCGGAATGGACGGCATTGCCTTTGCCGAGTCGGTTGACGGGCCGAAGATCAAGCTGACGCTCGCCGAAGCCTATCGCGCACTCGCCGCCAACCCGATGGGCAAGCCCAACACCGCCAAGCTGTGGTCGGACATCAACCCGGCGCTGCCCGCCGTGCCGATCTCGATCATGGGCCCGCCCGCGACCAGCGGCACCCGCGATTCGCTGCACGAACTCATCATGCACCCCGGCTGCGAAGAAGCCTATCCCGAGGTCAAGGAGATCGAGAAGACGGACAAGGACAAGGCCACCGAGCTTTGCACCCGCGTCCGCGAGGACGGCGCCTATGTCGATTCGGGGGAGAACGACAATCTGATCGTCCAGAAGCTGGCCGCCAATCCAAACGCCATCGGCGTGTTCGGCTATTCCTATCTTGAGGAAAATGCGGGTCGCCTGAAGGGCGTACCCGTCAACGGCGTCGAGCCGAGCTACGAAGCGATCTCGTCGGGCCGGTATCCCGGCGCGCGCGCGATGTTCATCTATGTCAAGAAACAGCATCTGAAGGCCGTTCCGGGGATCAACGAATTCCTGGCTCAGTACACCAAGATGTGGGATCCCGAAGGCCCGCTGACCAAGCGCGGCATGATCGCCTCGTCCGACGCGGCGCGCGCCAAGGCGAGCGAGACGATCGCACAGGGCACGCCGATGCAGCGCAGCGACCTTGAATAGTCCCGCGCCTCTTCGCTTGACCCCTCGTCACCAGATAGGCGGCTTCGACCGGTGAACGTTTTCGCTCTCCTGTTCCTTGTCCTCGGCCTTGGCCTGATCGCCTGGCTGACGGCGCGTGCCCGCGCGGCGCGACTGTCCCGCGGTATCGCAGCGCGGCGGCTGCACAGTCTGCCCAGCCAACATGGCTGGTACGTCGCCACCTGGGCGGTCGTCCCGGCGCTGATCTTCATCGTCGTGTGGGCCAATATCAGCCCGGGGCTGATCACAGAATCGGTGCTGGCCAGCCCCGCTGCGGCGCAGCTTCCGGGTTTCGGCTTCGAACGGGAGACGATCCTCAACGAAGCCTATAGCCTCGCCCAGGGGAGCAGCCAGGGCGCCTTCTATCCCGTCGCGGAACAGCTTGCGCCCGCTTATGCGGAGGCGATCACCCGCTATAACTGGATCGGCACCGCGATTGCGCTGATCCTCGCCTTTGCGTTCGGGGCGCTCGCCTTCACCCGTGTGAAGCCCGATTTCCGCGCGCGCACCCGGTTCGAACGCGCGGTGATGCTGCTGCTTCTGGTCGCGTCGCTGATCGCGATCCTGACCACGCTCGGCATCTTCCTCTCGCTGATCTTCGAGAGCGTCCGCTTCTTCTCGATCGTCCCCGTCACCGATTTCCTGTTCGGCCTGAACTGGAGCCCCCAGGTCATCCGCGCCGACGATCCCGGCGCGAATCTGGGCGCGCTCCCACTATTTTGGGGCACCTTCTTCATCGGCGCAGTCATCGCGATGTTGATCGCCATCCCCTTCGGACTGATGAGCGCGATCTACCTCACCCAATATGCGCCGCGCAGCTTCCGCGCCTGGATGAAGCCGATCCTCGAGATCCTCGCCGGCGTGCCGACGGTCGTGTACGGCTATTTCGCCGCGCTGACCGTGGGGCCGCTGATCCGCGATTTCGCGGTGATGCTGGGCTTCCAGTTCGCCTCGGCGGAAAGCGCGCTGTCGGCGGGCCTCGTCATGGGAATCATGATCATCCCGTTCGTCTCGTCGATGGCGGACGATTCGATCGCGGCGGTGCCGACCGCGATGCGCGACGGCAGCCTGGCGATGGGCGCGACGACCAGCGAGACGATCAAGCGCGTGCTGATCCCCGCCGCACTGCCCGGCGTGGTCGCGGGCATCCTGCTCGCGGTCAGCCGTGCGATCGGCGAGACGATGATCGTGGTGATGGCAGCGTCCGGCGCCGCCAATATCACGCTCAATCCGTTCGAAGGCGCGACCACCGTCACCAAACAGATCGTCGATCTGCTGACCGGCGAGACCGCGTTCGACAGCCCCAAGACGCTTGCCGCATTCGCGCTGGGCCTGACGCTGTTCATGATTACCTTCGTCCTCAACATCGTCGCGCTGCGCGTCGTCAAAAAGTATCGCGAAGCCTATGAGTGAGACCCTCGTTCCGCAGCTCCCCACCCGCCCCGAGGAGCCCGCATCCGCGGCGCCGACCGGCTGGAAGAGCGATTCGATGCAGAAGCGTATCCGCGCCCGCTATGCCCGGGAGCGTCGCTTCCGCATGTGGGGGCTGGCGGCGGTCATCGGATCGGCCGGTTTCCTCGCCTTCTTGCTCGTCACGATGCTGTGGCAGGGCATTGGCGGATTCCAGCGTGCGGAAATCGCGCTGCCGATCGATTTCAAAGCTGCCGCACTCGAAGTGACGCCCGAGCAATTGCGCGGCAAGGGCGCCGATCTCGCGCTCGCCAGCGCCGGGCTGAACGATGTCGTGGCCAACGCCGCCGTTGCAGCGTTCGGTCCTGACGGCCCCGACTATATCTCCGAAAGCGCATGGGTGACGGTGCGCGACGAACTCAAGGCGCGGCCGGAACTGCTACAGGGGCGCGCATCGATCGACGTCCCCGCCTCCTCGCCGATTGCGCTGGCTGCCAAGGGCGACGGCAACGATCCGGCGGTCACCCGCGTCGCGACGCGGCTGCGGGACGAGGGGACGCTGACTCAAGGGTTCAACATCGATTTCCTGACCGGATCGGACGCCACCGATCCCACCGGAGTGGGCATCTGGGGCGCACTCAAGGGTTCGCTGCTGACGATGTTCATCACGCTGATGATCGCATTTCCGATCGGCGTGTTCTCGGCGATCTATCTTGAGGAATATGCCCCGCGAAACCGCTGGACCGACCTGATCGAGGTTTCGATCAACAATCTGGCCGCGGTCCCGTCGATCATCTTCGGTCTGCTCGGCCTCGCCGTGTTCCTCAATTTCCTGCACCTCCCCCGCTCCGCACCGCTGGTCGGCGGAATGACGCTGGCGCTGATGATCATGCCGGTTATCGTGATCGCCGGGCGCAACGCGATCAAGGCGGTGCCACCATCGATCCGCGACGCAGCGCTCGGTATCGGCGCGAGCCGAATCCAGGTGGTGTTCCACCACGTTCTCCCGCTCGCGCTGCCGGGCATCCTGACCGGCACGATCATCGGCATGGCGCGTGCGCTGGGCGAGACCGCGCCGCTGCTGCTGATCGGAATGCGCGCCTTCATCGTCACCCCGCCGGGCGGCGTGTTCGATCCCGCGACGGTGCTGCCGGTGCAGATTTTCCTCTGGTCCGATCAGGTCAGCCGCGGCTTTGTCGAAAAGACCAGCGCCGCGATCATCGTCCTGCTGATCTTCCTGCTCGCGATGAATGCCGTCGCCATCTATCTTCGCAACCGATTCGAGACCCGCTGGTAATGACCCAAGCCGATTATGCACACACCGCCATCGACAGCGCCGCACCGGCGCAGAATGGCAGCACACCCAAGATGTCGGCGCGTGGCGTCAACGTCTATTATGGTGAGAAACAGGCCATCAACGACGTGTCGATCGACGTCGATATGGACAATGTCACCGCATTCATCGGGCCGTCGGGCTGCGGCAAGTCGACATTCCTCCGCACGCTCAACCGCATGAACGACACCGTCGCCAGCGCGCGGGTCGAGGGCAAGATCACGCTCGATGGCGAGGACATCTACGACAAGTCGATGGACGTAGTGCAGCTGCGTGCGCGCGTCGGCATGGTGTTCCAGAAGCCGAACCCCTTCCCGAAATCGATCTACGAGAATGTCGCCTATGGTCCCCGCATCCACGGGCTGGCGCGATCCAAGAGCGACATGGACCAGATCGTCGAGCGGTCGCTGCGCCGCGCGGGGTTGTTCGAGGAAGTGAAGGACCGGCTGCAGGACAGCGGTACCGCGCTGTCGGGCGGGCAGCAACAGCGGCTGTGCATCGCACGCGCCATCGCGGTCGACCCCGAGGTCATCCTGATGGACGAGCCCTGCTCCGCGCTCGATCCGATCGCGACGGCGAAGATCGAGGAGCTGATCCACGAGCTGCGCGGCAAATACGCGATCGTGATCGTCACGCATAACATGCAGCAGGCCGCGCGCGTCAGCCAGCGCACCGCGTTCTTCCACCTCGGCACGCTTGTCGAATATGGCGAAACGGACCAGATATTCACGGCGCCCCGTCAGGAGCGCACCAAAGACTATATTACCGGAAGGTACGGATAATGGTGACCGGCCACGAACATACGGTCAAAGCGTTCGACGAGGATATCAAGCATCTGCGCGCATTGATCTCGCAGATGGGCGGGCTTGCCGAACAGGCGATCGGCGATGCCATGCTGGCGCTGGAACGCAACGATACCGCGCTGGCCAAGGATGTCCGCAAGAAGGACAAGGCGATCGACGCAATCGAGGCGGAGGTCGAGAAGCTCGCCGTCCGCGTGATCGCGCTGCGCGCGCCGATGGCCGACGATCTGCGGGAGGTCGTGGCCGCGCTCAAGATTGCCGCCGTGGTCGAGCGGATCGGCGACTATGCCAAGAATATCGCCAAGCGCGTGCCGCTGGTCCACACACCCGGCGCGGAACGGATCGAGGCGATTTCGCTGCTGCCCGCCATGGCGAACATGGCGAGCGAGATGGTGCACGACGTGCTCGACGCCTTCTCCGCCCGCGATGCCGAGGCCGCAATCCGCGTGTGCGAGCGCGACAACCGGTTGGACGACTTCTACGACAGTATCTTCCGCACGCTCGTGACCTATATGGTCGAAAATCCCCGCACGATCAGCGAAGTCGCACACCTGCTGTTCGTCGCCAAGAATATCGAGCGGATCGGCGACCACGCGACCAACGTCGCCGAAATGGTCTATTTCGCCGCGACCGGCAATTACATGGCCGATCGCGACACGATCGAAGTGCCGGAGGCCTGAGATGAGCCGCGCTCGTATGCTGCTGGTCGAGGACGATGCCGCACTCGCCGAACTCCTCACCTATCATTTCAAGCGTGAGGATTTCGACGTGCGCCACACGCCGGACGGCGAAGAAGCGCTGTTGCTCGCCAAGGAAAGCGCGCCCGACATCGTCCTGCTCGACTGGATGGTCGAGAGTCTTTCCGGGATCGAGGTCTGCCGCCGCCTGCGCCGGATGAGCGAAACGGCCAACGTCCCGATCATCATGCTCACCGCGCGCGGCGAGGAAGAGGACCGCGTCCGCGGTCTCGAAACCGGCGCCGACGATTATGTCACCAAGCCGTTCAGTCCGCGCGAGCTGGTGGCGCGCGTCGGCGCGGTGCTGCGCCGCGTGCGCCCTGCACTGGCTGGCGAGGCGCTGACCTATGGCGACATCGAGATGGACACGGTCGGCCATAAGGTACGCCGCGGCGGCGAAGTCGTACCGCTCGGCCCGACCGAGTTCCGGCTGCTCAAGCATTTCCTGGAGCATCCGGGCTGGGTGTTCTCGCGCGAGCGGCTGCTCGACGCGGTCTGGGGGCATGACAGCGACATCGAAAGCCGCACGGTCGACGTTCATATCCGTCGGCTGCGCAAGGCGATCAATATCGGCAACCGCCCCGACATCATCCGCACGGTGCGCTCGGCCGGCTATTCGCTCGACGCGGGGAATTAGGGAAAAAATCCGGACCTGAGGCGTTGGCGGTCCGAGCATTGCGCTCCGATTGCGTTACGCCCCGATCGCGTTGCGCGATCGCGTAACGAATGTCAGGAGATTCCCGATGAAACTGATCGCTCTTGCCGCCGCGCTTGCCCTTTCCGGCGGTGCCGCGCTCGCGCAGGATGCCGCCGCACCCGCAGCCCCCACCACGACCGAAGCGACCCCTGCGGCGCAAGACCCGACCGGCGGCTATCAGCCGACTGCCCCGGCGATGTCGGCGCAGCCCCAGCCCGGGCAGCAGGTGATTTTCCAGCCGTCGAAGTCACCGAGCGAAGCCTATCCCCCGCCCCCCGCGATGGCCGACTATCCCGTCTGCAAGAAAGGGCAGTATGACAATTGCCGCCAGCGCGGCGGTTGACCTCCCTGCTGGGCGCGGCGATCGCGCCGCGCCCAAAGGCCTACCCCCGCTTCACGATCCAGTGCCGCTTGCGCAAACGCAGCATCGGCACACCGCAATATTCGCAAACACTCTCATAATGTTCACCGGCCCGGCGCGCCTTTCGCGACGATCGGTAGTGACGCCCACGGAGGCATCCGAGCAGTCCGATCAGCCTTCCAGCCATGTCCTCCCCCACTTTGTAACCGCATCCCGTATCACATTTCGCATTCGACACGAAATTGCGCCTGCTTGTGCCGCACGCGCAAACGGCCCTATGGCTTAACGGAAACGTCAATGCGGGAATGGATATGAGCATCGGCTTCGAAGGACGTGTCGCGATCGTTACCGGGGCGGGGGGCGGATTAGGTCGTGCCTATGCAATCGAACTCGCACGACGCGGCGCGCGCGTCGTCGTCAACGATCTGGGCGCATCGCGTGACGGCACCGGCACGTCGGACGCGGCGGCGGCGGTGGTCGCGGAGATTGAGGCCGCGGGCGGTACGGCGATGGCCAATGGCGGCAGTGTCACCGACTATGCGCAGATGGAAGAGATGGTGGCCCGCGCGACCGAGGCGTTCGGCGGCGTCCACATCCTGATCAACAATGCAGGCGTGCTGCGCGACAAGAGCTTTGCGAACATGTCGCCGGAGGATTTCCGCTTCGTTGTCGATGTGCATCTGAACGGATCGGCCAACGCCACCAAGGCGGTCTGGGCGACGATGCGCGAACAAAGTTACGGGCGCATCCTCATGACGGCCTCCTCAAGTGGACTCTATGGAAATTTCGGCCAGGCCAATTACGGCGCGGCGAAACTCGGCCTGCTGGGACTTGCCAAGACGCTGTATCTGGAGGGTGCCAAGTACAATATTCGCGTCAACACGCTCGCGCCCACTGCGGGGACGCGGATGACGGAGGATATCTTCCCCGAAGCCGCGTTCAAGGCGTTTACCCCCGAAAGCGTCGCCCCGGCGGCGCTGTTCCTCGTCAGCGAGGACGCGCCGAGCAACGCGATTGTCGGCGCGGGCGCTGGCGTGTTCCAGGCGGCCTATCTCACCCTGACCCAGGGCGCACGCCTGACCGGGGAAGACCTGAGCCCCGAAGGGGTCGCCGCGCACTGGGCGCAGATCACCGACCGAACGGGGGAGATTGTTCCCAAATCGGGTGGCGAGCAGGCGATGACGATCATGGCCAAGCTACAGGGCTGATCTACCGAATCGCCGTATTGCAACACTAATACACCTATGGCAGTCTTCCGGATACAGGAGGGACTGTCATGTATAGCCAAACCGATCTGAACAGCGCGGTGGAGGCTGGGGTGTTGAGCCCCGCGTCCGCCGCCGCGTTTCGCGACCATGTCGCAACGATGCACGCCGCGCCGATCGCGGATGAAGAGCATTTCCGGCTGTTGACCGGGTTCAACGATATTTTCGTCGCGATCGCCGCTGCGCTGATGCTGGTGGCCGCGGCGTGGATCGGGGGCGAGATCAAGCCCTGGCTTGGCGGGATCGCGGTCGCCGCACTCGCCTGGGGCCTCGCCGAATATTTCACCCGGGTGCGCCGCATGGCCCTGCCCAGCATCCTGCTGCTGCTCGCTTTCGTCGGCGGCGTCGCCGCGATGCTTGTCGGTGTGGTCGCCGACAATATCGATTCGATAGAAGCCTATGTGGGCCGCGACAACGAAACGCTGGCACGTCAGGTGGCGAGCGGGATCGCCGCAATCGTCTGTCTCGCGACGGCGGGCGCCGCGTGGCTGCACTGGGGCCGTTTCATGGTGCCGATCACCGTCGCTGCCGGGGCGGTCGCGGTTATCGGCGTGCTGTTCGCGCTCATCATGACCACCCTGCCCGATGCGCGCGACTGGGCGATGCCGATCGTCCTCGGCGGCGGCGTGCTGATGTTTCTGTTCGCGATGCGCTGGGACATGTCCGACCGTGAGCGCAAGACGCGCCGCGCCGACGTCGCATTCTGGCTCCACCTCGCCGCAGCGCCGATGATCGCGCACCCGATCTTCCACATGCTCGGCGTATTTGAGGGACCGGTTCAGCCCGCAATCGCCGCCATCATGCTGCTGCTCTATATCGGCTTTGCGGGGATCGCGCTGGCGGTGGACCGCCGCGCGCTGCTGGTCTCCAGCCTCGCCTATGTCCTCTATGCAATGTACGCATTGTTCCAGACGGCCGGCGCAGTCGAACTGGGTGCGGCACTGACCGCGCTGGTAATCGGATCGGCCCTGCTCACCCTGTCCGCCTTCTGGCAGCCGATGCGGCGGCTGGCGGTCTTGCCGCTCGGAAGCCTGGCGCAGCGGCTCCCGCCGGTTCGCCCTGCCTTCGCATGATAAAAATGGGGCGCGGTCACGTACCGCGCCCCTTCGGACTGCTCCGGCGTGAATCTTGTCCGGTAACGAAGCGACGGGTCCAAACGTTGGAGTTGATTACGCAAGCAATGTTCGCGCGGTCCCGCCCGACCCAATTGCAGCGCTTCCAATCTACTCATTCCGGTCATCGCGCCGCCAGCACGCGCAAAATGAGTAACTGACACGTTGCACCGCTCTGCGTTCGCGCTCACTCCTCCGCTATTGGGGGAAGTGAGAGATTTTGTTGCGCCCGTACATTGATTGCATTGCCGCGGTCTGGGACGATGCTGGCTGAACCGGATCCGCAACACCAGGCGAACCAGCCCCTTGATGGCCCCAAATTCGACCTGTTGATCCTTGAATTCACCGCCTCGGCGATGGCCTGCGCGTTGGAGACGTTCGGGAATCTCAACGGCGCATTGATCTTCGCCGCCGCGGCACGCGCCTGTGGCCCGTTCGATCAGCCGCACGCGCGGCGGCGCCCGGTGAGTATCAACGCCCTCGCCGCGTCGTTGGATCGCCCGTTCGAAACGGTTCGGCGACATGCGACCGCGTTGATCGATCAGGGCATACTGACGCGGTCACCCGGCGGGCTTTCCGTCTCGGTCCAGGCAATTGCCGACCCCAATGTCGCGGGAATGATCGACTACGGCCACGACCTGCTCGTCCGCCTGATCGAGGATTGCCGCACCGTGGGTTTCGCGCTTCCTCCAGCCCGCGCCGACATGACCTACGATCCGCGCTCCGGGGCTGGGATCGCGCTCGACCTCATGCTTGCCGCAGTGGAATGCCACGGGCGTCGCGAAGATCATCTCACCCGGCTGGCCTTGTTGCTGGCGATCGAATGGGCGGATCGTCGTCGTTGCACCGACAATGGCAATATTGCCACCGGGCAAGCGATCCGGACCAGCGTCGCCGCCCGGATCCTGGGCCTTCCCTACGCCACCGCATCCCGCAACATCGAGGGGCTGGTCGGGGCCGGGCTCTTGCGGCGGACTTCCGACGGACTGGCGCCCGTGGAGGAAAACGAGATCGCAGCCGAATGCCGCATCGCGATCGCCAATCGCACGCGCCAGCTGGTCGGTCGTCTGATCCAGACGGGGTTTCCGATGCAACAGCCCGCAACTGCCTATATCCGTCGGCGCCCGCCGCCCCCAAATCTCATCTGATCCGGGGGAGCGGCGGAACCCCTGCCCTTACCCGCCCGTTCCCGCTGCGACCTTCATTTCAAGGAGCAGCGCAATGCCCACCCCTCAGGAACTCGCCACCAAATTCTGGAAGGCGCTCGATGACGATCGCACCCTGTTTCTCGGCCTTGACGGCGCACGCGACGGCCACGCACAGCCGATGACCGCGCTGCGCGAGACCGATCGCGCAGGCGGACCGATCTGGTTCTTTACGACCAAGGACAATGGCCTGGTGTCCGCGCTGGCGCAGGGCCATCGCGCAATGGCGCATTTCGTGTCCAAGGGGCATGATCTGTGGGCGACGATCCATGGCAATCTGTCGATCGATCACGATCGCGCGACGATCGACCGGCTGTGGAACCCCTTCGTCGCAGCCTGGTATGAAGGCGGCAAGGACGATCCCAACCTCCAGCTGCTGCGTCTCGACACCGAACATGGCCAGATCTGGCTCAACGAGAACAGCCTGTTCGCCGGCATCAAGATGCTGCTCGGTGCCGATCCCAAGGCCGATTATGCCGACAAGGTTGCCGACGTGTCGCTCGCTTGATTTGGCATTTCCGCCCCGGCCCGCCTGCTATGGCTGGCCGGGGCAAATCGAGACCCGGTCGGTGCAATGAATCCTTCATTGCACCATCCGATAGACTGCCCCTACAGGCCCGCTGAGCTGCCGGTCATCGGGATGGGCGGCCGGACAGGACAGCATGGCCGCCCACCCCTTCAGCATCCCCAATTACCGCGCCTATTGGATCGCCCGCCTCGCCTCGACGCTGGCGGGATTGTCGATGGTCGTCGTCATCGGCTGGCAGGTCTATGATATCGCGCGTGAGACGATGGGGATCAAACAGGCCGCGCTCCAGCTCGGCCTGGTCGGTCTCGCCCAGTTCCTACCACTGCTCGCCCTCACCCTCATCACTGGCTGGGTCGCCGACCGGATCGACCGGCGCTGGATTATCCGCGGTTCGATCGCGCTGGAGATTCTCTGTGCAGCCTCGCTCGCCTGGCTGACCTGGTCGGAAACGATCAGCCTGCCCGCGCTGTTCGCCATCGCCGCGCTGCTGGGCGTTGCCCGCGCGTTCATCAGCCCCGCGCAACAGGCGCTGGCGCCCAATCTGGTTCCGCCCGCCGCCCTCCCCACCGCGATCGCGCTCAGCGCGCTTGCCTGGCAGGTCGGGTCGATCGGCGGCCCGGCGATGGGAGGCTATCTCTATGCTGCGGGACCTTCCGTTCCCTATTGGGTTTCCACGGGCCTGTTCGTCCTTTCCTTCCTGATGATGATGCTGGTGACTCCGGTCCCGCGCACCGCCATCGCGAAAGTGGGCAACCCCTTCACCCAGATGGTCGATGGCCTCCGCTATGTTCGACGCAACCGTCTGGTCCTCGGCGCGATCTCGCTCGACATGTTTGCCGTATTGCTGGGCGGAGCGACGGCGATGCTCCCCATCTATGCCCGCGACATCCTGATGATCGGCGCCGACGGGCTCGGCCATCTGCGCGCTGCCCCCGCAATCGGCGCGGTGGCCGTGGCGGTCATTCTGTCCTGGCGCCCGCTCAAATCCAATGTCGGGGTCAAGATGCTGTGGTCGGTCGTCGGCTTCGGCATTGCCACGGTCGTGTTCGGCTGGACCGGGCCGTTGATGACCCGCTGGTTCGGGCCGGAGATGATCGGAAGCGAACTGGCACCCGCGGTGCTGGTGTCCATCGCCGCGCTGATCGCACTCGGCGGATTCGACATGATCTCGGTCTATGTCCGCTCCTCACTGATCCAGTTGCACACGCCCGATGCGATGCGCGGCCGGGTGGGGTCGGTCTCGACCTTGTTCATTTCCAGCTCGAACGAACTTGGGGAGGCGCGCTCCGGCTTTCTCGCCGCGCTGATCGGCCCGTTGGTCGCGACCGTGGGCGGCGGCTTTGCTGCAATCTTGGTAACTGCGCTTTGGGCGCGTATCTTCCCCGAATTGCGGCGTGCGCGGACCTTCGATCCGCCTGCGTCGCTCGACAATTCCCCGCAAGAGGAGATCAAGGCATGAAGGCGAACACGATCCTCGAAACGATCGGCAATACCCCGCATATCCGCGTCCAGCGGCTGTTCCCGGATGCTGAGGTATGGATCAAGTCCGAACGCTCCAATCCCGGTGGGTCGATCAAGGACCGCATCGCATTGGCGATGGTCGAGGCGGCGGAGGCCGATGGCAGCCTGAAGCCCGGCGGCACGATCGTCGAACCGACCAGCGGCAATACCGGCGTCGGCCTGGCGATGGTCGCCGCGGTCAAGGGCTATAAGCTGATCCTGGTGATGCCCGAGAGCATGAGCATCGAACGCCGCCGCCTGATGCTGGCCTATGGCGCCACCTTTGACCTGACTCCCCGCGAAAAGGGCATGAAGGGTGCGATCGAGCGCGCGATCGAGATCGTCGAAGCGACGCCCGGCGCCTGGATGCCGCAACAGTTCGAGAACCCGGCCAATATCGACGTGCATGTCCGCACCACCGCGCAGGAAATCTTGGCCGACTTCGCCGACAGCCCGCCCGACGTGATCGTGACCGGGGTCGGCACCGGCGGCCACATTACCGGCGTCGCCGAGACGCTCAAGAAAAGCTGGCCGGGCCTTAAAGTCTATGCGGTCGAACCCGAACTCTCGCCCGTCATCTCGGGCGGCCAGCCAGGTCCGCACCCGATTCAGGGCATTGGTGCGGGGTTCGTGCCGAAGAACCTGCACACCGACTCGATCGACGGAGCGATCCAGGTCGACGCTGCCGACGCCAAGGAGTTCGCCCGCCGCGCCGCTCGGGAAGAGGGGATGCTGATCGGCATTTCGTCGGGAGCGACTCTGGCCGCGATCGCGAAGAAACTGGGCGACCTTCCGGCGGGTTCGCGGATCCTGGGGTTCAATTATGATACAGGTGAGCGCTATCTGAGCGTTCCGGACTTCCTTCCCGAGGCGTAATGACTCGCATTCCGTCCCGAAACGGATAATCTGTCCGAGTCGGGGAACACGGATTCCGGGGGGAAATCGTGAGGAATGCAATGATCTGCGTCAGCGTGATGCTGACGATTTTTCTGGCGTGGCCGATGGTGTTCGGCAGCGACAAAAGTGGTGCAGTGCGTGCAGCGGGTGCCAAGGTGGCGGCTGCGACCGCGCCGACAGCGAAGACGGCCAACGCGAAGCTGGTGCGGACCACGGTCAGGCCAGCCGCGTTGCCGCAAGCCAAGGCTCTGGAAAGCTGCTTCAAACGCTATGAGCGCGAATATGCAGCGTGCGGACCGACGAACAGTGCATGTCGCATGAAGGTCGCCGACAATTGGGACCTGTGCGAGGCGACTGGCTTCTGGCCCTGAGGTACGCGCTCCGGAGCTAGACGGAGCCGTGACGGATATCGCGGTGGGCTGTGGTCGTCTGTTTTCCACAGCCCCGCTTTGCGCTAAGGGCAGGCGCTTTTCGCCGCTGAAGGATTTTGCGCGCCTGTGACGCCCTCTCCGTTTTCGGATTCTCCGTCCCGAATCGCGCCCGGGCTTTGGGTCGTGCTCGCTGTGATCGCGCTGGCGGCGGTTGCGGGACCGGTTGCAGTCATCCTCTCGATGCCGCGCGTCACGGTGACCACGCCGGTGCTCGCGGAGATTGCGCGGCCCAAACGCGTCGTGCCCCAGGCGGAGCTACCCCCCGTGGAGCCGGTCCTGCTCGCCGACCTGTCGCTGTTGGAAGCGCGTGCGTTCAACGCGGCGATACCCTTCTCGGCCGCGCCCAACCCTGCGGCGCGCCCCTTTCTACTGACAGGCACCCCCGAAGATCGGGGCCGGGCGATCGACTGCCTCGCTGCCGCCACCTGGTACGAGGCAGGCGACGATACAGTGGGGCAGCGCGCGGTGGCACAAGTGGTGCTCAACCGGATGCGCCACCCCGCCTTTCCCAAATCGGTGTGCGGCGTGGTGTTTCAGGGGGAGGAGCGGCGTACCGGGTGCCAGTTCACCTTCACCTGCGACGGGGCGATGCGGCGTACCCCCTCCCCCGCCGCCTGGGCGCGGGCACAGGGTATCGCTCGCGACGCGCTGACCGGGGCGGTCTATGCCAAGGTCGGGCATTCGACGCATTATCATACCGATTGGGTCGTGCCCTATTGGAGCGCCAGCCTGGACAAGGTGGCGGAGGTCAACACCCACTTGTTCTTCCGCTGGACCGGCTGGTGGGGGACACCGCCAGCCTTTCGGCGGGGCTATGCGGGCACCGAGCCGGTGATTGCGAAAATGGCGCGGCTATCGCCGTTTCATGCCGGAGCAGCGGACGCCGCAGGCAGTGACCCGGCATTGATGCTCGATCCGGCGACCATCCCGGAGTCGGCGATTCCCAAGCCCATCGCAGTCGGCGGGGACAGTTTTCATGTCGCGCTGGACCCGTCGCTGGGTGCCGATGCTTTTGCGGCGTTGGCGATCCGGACCTGTGGCGAGCGGCCCTATTGCAAATTCCTGGGCTGGACCGATCCGGCCAAGGTGCCTCCGGCGGGGGCCACATTGACCCCGGCACAACTCGAGTCGATGTCGTTCAGCTATTTGCGGGACAAGACCCAGGGTTTTGGCAAGGCGCTGTGGAATTGTGCCGAGTTCAAGCGGCCCAGCCCGATCCAATGTATGCGGCGGGTGCCGATCGACCCGACTGCGCGGCTGCCGCTGGTTCCGCGGGTCGTGGCGACACCGGTCCCGGATCGGGCGGTACCCGACGGGCTGACCGGGGTGCGGCGGAAAGGCGAAGTCATCGCGCCGCCTTCGGTGCTGATCTCGCCCGCTCCCACCCCGACGCCCGCCGCTAAGTAATCCGCCCGGCGAGGTCGCGGGCCAGGGCTCGGGCGTCTTCGGCGACGAGGTCGACGACGGCGGGAGTGGCTCCGACGCCGGCTCCGGCGGTGTCGACACGGACCGTCACCAGGCCCAGCAGACGCTGAAGCAGCGTTTCGGACAAGGTGACGACCTGGATATTTTCGACCGGGACGATCCAGTCATTCTGGAGCAGGACGCCGCGCATCACTTGCAGGCTCGATTCGCGGACGGCGTAGCGGTGGAAGCTGCGCTGGAGCAGGGCGATGGCGACCATCGGCACTGCGACGGCGAGGCCGAGCCAGGCCAGTGGGGTCAGCAGCAGCGCCCCGGCGACCACCGCCACCGGAACGGGCATGGCGGTGAGGGCGGCGCGGACCACATGGCCGGGGGCGACGCGGCGGAGGGGGAGCCTTTCGAAGGGGGGCAGGCCCGCCCGGTCGATGATCGCGGCGACTTCATGGTCGCGGGCCAGCGGGGCCATGACCTGACGACCGCTGGGATCGTTGCTGCCGCCAAGCGTCTGGAAACTCAGCGTATTCCAGCCCAATGCGCCGCGCAACGGGCCGCGCTGGACCAAAGCAAGCTGGATACGGCGCATCGCCACCACCACCTCGCTGCGGGTCAGCAACCCTCTGGTGCGGCGGAACCTGCCGATCCCGGCGCGCAGCGTGAAATTCCAGTCGCGCAACACCGTGCGGCCGATGCCGGTAATGACCCCGAGCAGCACCACCACCCCGAACAGGCCGAAGCCGGTGGAATAATTCAAGCGGTTGCCGACCTCTCCCCGTGCGGTTCGCCACAGATCGGTTGCCTCGTCCCAGCCGAAGCCCATCGCATCCCCGATGAACTGGATCGCACCGGCCAGCGCAGCGATCCAGACCAGCGAGAAGCTGAACAGGCCGAGCAGCAACACGCGCTGCGGAGACATGGCGAAGACTTCGCTCAGCGCGTCCTCTTCCGGCAGGACATCGCCATTGTCGTCCAGCCCCACCGTCGCGCGGCGGACCGGGGCTCCGCGCAACGCTCCGCGCAGTCTTGCCGCTTCGGACAGCGACACGCTGTCCAGCACCGCTTCGTCCTTCTCCCCTCCCCCGGTTTCGACCCGGACTTCGGCGAGGCCGAAGATGCGGGACAGAGGCCCCTGTTCGATCCCGACATCCTGAATGCGTTCCAGCGGGATCGAGCGGCGGGTACGGCTCAAGATGCCGCGTTCGATCACCAGTTCGTGCGGCGTCACCGCATAGGTGAAGCGACGCCAGTTCACCCAGGTCCACACCAGGCTCAACGCCCCGACCACCCCCGCCGCCAACAGGATCCAGCCGAACCCCCGGCCCGAGGTGAAGCCGATGATCGCGGGCAGGCCGACGACATTCTGGGGCGCCTTTTTCAGGAACCAGATGAGGATCGTCAGCGGATGGACGCGGCGGGGTTCGTCGTCCCCCAATTCTTCGGGCAATTCCTCCGTCACCATGGGTCGACCGTGAGCTGTTCGCGGATCGCGTCGCGGATTTCCTCGGCAGTCGCCTTTGTGATGCCGGGCAGATCGACTTCGCTGTTCGCGGTTCCGGCGGTGTGCAGCACGAGGCTGGCGATGCCGAAGATCCGCTCGACCGGCCCCTGCGTCACGTCGATATGCTGGACGCGCGCGGCGGGGACGATGGTGTGGCGGCGGACCAGCCAGCCCGATGCGACGTGCAGTTCCCGCCCCGTCCAGGCCCAGCCCCAGCGCGCCCAGCGGCGCGGCACGGCGACGATGACGGTCCACAGCCCCAGCAACGCGATGACGACCGGCGGCGCCCAGAGGGGGAACCAGTCCACGCCGGTCGAAATCGCGAAGGACGGACCGATCGAAACCAGCGCCGCGACGGTCCAGAAGATCCCCCCGGTAAGGCGCATCGCATTGAGGTGACCGCGTTCGAGCGGGTTGAGCGGGATTTCGGGGAGCAGCATTCCTCCGTTATGGCGGGTGGGACGAAAGGCTCAAGGGGGTGGCGCGACTATTCCTCCCCGAGCTTGTCTCGGGGAGGGGGACCGCCGCGCAGCGGTGGTGGAGGGGCGGCCGCGTAGACGGCCGTGAACAGCTCGACAAAATTCTGCCCTCTACGGGGCAGCCCCTCCACCACCGCCTGCGGCGGCGGTCCCCCTCCCCTGAGCAGGCTCAGGGGAGGAATTGGATCGTGCCCCCTCCCCCGCCGCGGTGCGGTGTTGAGCGAGCCAGGCGTCGCGGGCGGCGTTGGCGGCGGCGAGGCGCGGGGCGCGCTGCGCGGCTTCTTCGGCTTCGAGGGCGGCTTCCTCTTCTTCGGTCAGCTCGCGCTTATAGTCTTCGGTGCCGGGTTCGCCGCTTTCATACCCTTCGAAATCGTCGGGTGGCGGGAAGCTGGTGCGCCATGCTTCGTCCTCGCCGTCCCACCAGATCGCGATCTCGGCGTCGCTGTCCGGACGATCCTGACAAGAATCGCGGGTTTCCGACGGGCTGTCAGGCTCCTCCTCCGGCGGGGTTTCGGATGCGAGGGCGACGAGGCCGATGGCTTCGGCGCGGCGCCATTGTTCGTCGGTCCAGCTTGCGCGGTCGGCGGGGTCGAGATCGGTGGCGGGCACGGCGGCGCTGTCGTCGACATGGGTGCGCAGCCAGCGATCGGCGCGGGCGAGCGTGCGGATCGGGGCGAGATCGTCCTCACTCGCCACGCCCGCCGCCCCGAAGCGCGCGGCGAGGAACAGGCCGGCGCGGCCCGGTGCCGCCGAGTGTTCGACCAGATCGAGAAATTGTTCGAAGTCCGCCGCGGCGAGCCGGACGGCGGCGGCGTCGGCATCGGTGCAGGCGGCGTCGGCGCGCTTGTCGAGCCGGTTCAGCATCTTCCACGCCAGCTGATTGTCGTGGCGATGCCGCGTGGTGATGCGGCCATCGTCACCGGTGACGGATTCACGCACGCCGTTGAAGGCGCGGTCCATCAGTTCGTCGGCGAGGCAATCGCGGCTGCGCAGCTGAGCCGCCTTCCACCCCAGCGCGAACGCCGCGCCGCGCGCGCTGTCGCGCAGGGCATAGGCGGTCGAGCGCGACATGCCGACGATGGCGCACGCCTGCGTGACATTATGGCCGCGCGACAGGGCGGTGAGGAAGCGCTTCTGCTTTTCAGGGGTCCAGCCGTCGTAACGCTGGGCATCGGGCACGCCGGGTTCGAGGTCGTGGAAGGCGGCGTGGTTGAAGGTCGCGGGGTTGTAGGGCGCCGGTTCTGGCGTGGTGAAAGCGTTCATGTCGGCCGGTCCTTTGCTGATGTGATGCAGAGGACCGGACAGGTATGCCGGAACGGGGGCTGTAGGAAAGTTCTATTTTTGTTCTTGTCGTGGGGTAAGAAGGAAGTTGGTTCACGCGAAGGCGCTAAGACGCGAAGAAGAAGGTTTTTTTGGTTCGCGCAGAGATCGCAGAGGCGCAGAGAGAAGGGGCGCCGTGCCGCGCCAGCGGCCTTTATGGCGAGCGCGTTCGTCGAGACGCGATGTAATGAAGGGCGGCTGACGCCGCCAAGAGGTTCGCCATCTCTGCGCCCTCTGCGCCTCTGCGCGAACAAAACCTTCTTCGCGTCTTAGCGCCTTCGCGTGAACCAAACTCTTCTTACCAGCGGATGCCCTTGGCAGCGGCGAGCTGGTCGATTTCCGCGAGCAGGGCGCGCTTTGACGCGGTGCGACGGGTGCCCTCGTTGCGGGGGACGGTGAAAGGCTCCCCGGTCTCCGCCTCGATCTCCGCGCGGCGGCGCGTGAGGGCGTGGCCGAAGGCGGCCATGTCGATGGTGCGGCCATAGTCGTCGCTGTCAATCGCGGAGGGAGTCGACATCGTGATCGCCCAGAGTTTCCGTCTTTATGCGTGTCGATAGATAGTCGAGGTCGGGGGAAAGGGCGGAGATGCCCGACCCGATCTCCACACACTCCAGGAGTTCCATTTTTGTTCTTATCGGCTCGCTATCCACGTGATATGAGGAAAATCTCGCACACACGCCAACCACACACGCCAACGCTGTGGATGGATAGGCAGATTGGATTTGACCGATTTTTGTCCGGTGGACACAAGAGCAATATGAGTGAGGAAGCCCCTGACGCGCCCGAAGCGGAACCGGACATCGCCGCAGGACCGGGCGATATCGGCGACCCATCTGAATTTGTGGCGCGCTATATTCCAGCCGATATTCTCCAAAAATATGAGGTATACTCGTATCGCAACGCGGCATTGATCCTGTCCGAAGCGCATCCGGTTGAGTTCAACGAGTTGATGGATGCGTTGCGCGCATTCAAGCTCACCCGTGACATCATCGCCACCGCAGGCGGCAATGAATCGCAGATTCCCAAGGCAGTTTCCGCGTTGCTCAGACCGAATGGGTGGCACGAAACCACCATCCAGGCCGACTTGCTGGTGAAGCTCTTGTGGCGCGAGTCCGGTTTGAATCCGAAGGGCAAGACAGTCAGCGTCAAAATGAGCCGGGAGTTGACCAAGGCGCGTTTTCTGGACGGGCATAAGGTCGATTATGTGAAGGGGCGCGTCGCGTTCGACCTTGAATGGAATAGCAAGGACCAGACGTTCGATCGCGATCTCTATGCGATGAGCGCGTTCAGCCAGTGTGGCGTGATCGATGTCGGCGTGCTGTTGACACGCAGCGCCGCGTTGAACTCCGTGTTCAAGGAAATGGGTTTGATGACCAAGTATGGCGCATCGACCACGTGGATGGGCAAGCTGCTCTATCGATTAAACGCTGGGCGCAACGGGAGCTGCCCCGTGTTAGCGATCGGCATCAAACCTGAATGTATCGAGGAGGCGGTATGAGCATCGACGCCGCACAGGATTTTGCGAAAGCAATCCGAGGACGGAAATTCGCGACAATCTTGGCTGATCCGCCGTGGCGGTTTACCAACCGTACCGGCAAGATGGCGCCTGAGCATCATCGCCTGTCGCGATATGGCACGATGAGTCTACAAGAGATTTGCGACCTTCCGGTTGAGGGCGCTGCTGCGGACACGGCCCATTTGTACCTTTGGGTACCGAACGCGCTGCTGCCCGATGGCTTGGCGGTGATGAAGGCATGGGGCTTCGAGTATAAGTCGAACCTCGTCTGGCATAAAATCCGAAAGGATGGCGGATCAGACGGACGCGGCGTCGGCTTTTACTTTCGAAACGTAACCGAACTCTGCCTGTTTGGCATTCGCGGAAAGAATGCGCGAACGCTGGCACCGGGACGGCGGCAGGTTAACTTGCTTGGGACGCGCAAACGCGAGCACAGCCGCAAGCCGGACGAATTTTACGATATCGTTGAGGCCTGCTCGCCGGGCGAACGATTGGAACTGTTTGCTCGGGGCGCACGGCCCGGTTGGACCGCATGGGGCAATCAGGCCGACGATTATGAGATTGGCTGGGAAACCTACGCGCACAATTCGAGGCGCGATGCCGCAACTGAATGGCCTGAAGCAGCGGAATAATCAGGCGGTCAAGGGCGGGGCGGGCGCCGAAGCGCCCGCCCCTCCCCTCAAACCCCAAACGCCTCCACCGGCAGCGCCATGATCGTCTCCGCGCCGCTTTCGATCTTGCGGCGGAGCGCGCCGGCGTTGGGCATGATGCGGTCGGCGTAGAAGCGGGCGGTGACCAGCTTGGCTTCGTAGAACGCCCGCCCCCCTTCGGCTTCATCATCGCCTTCGGCCAGTGCCGCGACCGCGGCGTCGGCCATGCGGAGCCACATCAGGCCGATCGCGACGGTGCCCATCAGCTCCATATAGCTGTACGCGCCGGCGCCGACCTGATTGGGGTCCTTCATGCCGTTGGCCATGAACCACATGGTCGCGGCCTGAAGCTGGCCATTGGCCTTTTCGAGCGCTTCGGCGAGGTGGGTCAGTTCGGGCTCGGCCTTGGCGGCGGCGACCTCTTCGGTGACGATGCGGAACAGGGTCTGGACCGCGCGGCCGCCATTCTGGGCGAGCTTGCGGCCGACCAGATCCATCGCCTGCACGCCGTTGGTGCCTTCATAGATCATCGCGATGCGGGCATCGCGGACGTACTGCTCCATGCCCCATTCGGCGATGTAGCCATGGCCGCCATATACCTGTTGGCTGTCGGTCGCGATGCGGTAGCCGGCGTCGGTGCCGACGCCCTTGATCACGGGGGTGAGCAGGCCGATCAGGTCGTCGGCGAGCTGACGCTCCTCCTCGCTCGCCGCCTTGTGCGACAGGTCGACCTGGAGGCCGCCCCACAGGCACAGGGCGCGCAGCCCTTCGGTCATCGCCTTGGCCTCCATCAGCATGCGGCGGACATCGGGGTGGACGAAGAGGGTGTCGGCCTTTTCCTCCGGCTCGGCAGCGCCGGTGAGCGCGCGGCCCTGACGCCGGTCGTGGGCGTACTGGACGGCGTTCTGGTACGCGACCTCGCCGATGCCGAGGCCCTGAAGCCCGACGCCGAGGCGGGCGGCGTTCATCATGATGAACATGGCGGCGAGGCCCTTCATCTCCTCGCCCACCAGCCAGCCGGTCGCGCCGTCATAGTTCATGACGCAGGTCGAGTTGGCGTGGATGCCCATCTTGTGCTCGATCGAACCGCAGGTGACGGCGTTGCGTGTCCCCAGGGTGCCGTCGTCGTTGACCATGAATTTGGGGACGACGAACAGGCTGATGCCCTTGCTGCTCTCCGGCGCGCCGGGGGTCTTGGCGAGGACGAGGTGGATGATGTTGCTGGTGAGGTCGTGCTCGCCGGAGGAGATGAAGATCTTGGTCCCCGTGATCGACCAGCTGCCGTCGGCATTGGGGGTGGCGCGGGTCTTGATGAGGCCGAGATCGGTGCCGCAATGCGGTTCGGTCAGGTTCATCGTGCCGCCCCATTCGCCGCTGACCATCTTGGGGACGTATTTCTCCTGCTGCTCGGGCGACCCCTTGGCGAGGAGGGCTTCGATCGCGCCGTGGGTCAGGCCGGGGTACATGGCGAAGGCCATGTTGGCGGAGATCATATACTCCTGGAACGCGGTGGAGACGACGTGCGGCATGGCCTGGCCGCCGAACTGCTCCGGCGCGCTGAGGGTGCCCCAGCCGGATTCTACGAACTGCTGGTAGGCTTCCTTGAAGCCGTCGGGGGTGGTCACCGAGCCGTCGGGGTGGCGGGTGCAGCCCTGCTGGTCGCCGCTATGGTTGATCGGGAACAGGACTTCGGCGACGAACCTGCCGCCCTCCTCCAGCACCGCGGTGACGGTGTCGGGCGTCGCGTTGGCGAAGCCGGGAAGGTCGGCGTAGTTGTCGATCTTTAGCACGCGATCGAGGATGAAGCGGGTGTCGCGGACGGGCGGGTTGTAGCGGGGCATCTTCTCTTCCTTCTTGAGCCCCTCCCCTTCAGGGGAGGGGTTGGTGGGGCCTCGCCCCAAGCATGTCGGTCTCGGTCTCGGTCTCGGTGAGACATTGACTGCCCCACCCCAACCCCTCCCCTGAAGGGGAGGGGCTATTGGTTCACTTGATGGGCGTGGCGCGGCCTTCGAGGACCGCGATGAAATCGTCGAGTTCGGCAATGGCGGCGTCGATATCGACCTTTTGCCGCTGGAGCAGCTCGATGCGCGCGCGGCATTTGTCGAGCGTGACCTGATGCTGGGTGCGGCGTTCGTCGCCGACGTCGTAGAGGTCGATCATCTCGCGGATCTCGGCGAGGCTGAAGCCGACGCGCTTGCCGCGCAGGATCCAGGCGAGGCGGGCGCGGTCGCGGTGCGAGTAGATGCGCTGGAGCCCGCGGCGCTCGGGGCTGATCAGCCCTTCATCCTCGTAGAAGCGCAATGCGCGCGCGGTCACCTCGAACTCGGCGCACAGGTCCGAGATCGAGAAGCTCTCCTTGTCCGGGCGGGCTTCGATCGGGGCGAAGCTGGCCACGGCCTTCAGTTTCGTTGCCATGGGGGGAATTTAGGACAGGTTGACGTTAACGTCAACTTTGTTTGATCCAGCTTACGCCGGATGGCGGCGCCAGCCCGCTCCCCCACCCGGCCACCCAGCGACAGTATTTTATGGGTGGCCGGGTGGAGGAGCGGGCTGGCGCCGCTTCAACCGCACAAACGCGTTCCCTCAGCGCTGCGGAGCGCTTCTGCTTCCGCCGCTGACTCGCTCAACCGCTCGACTTCGAGCGCGGCGAAGCTGGCACGCGGGCCGCAGAGTTTGGCGCATTCGTCAGGGACGTTGGCGGGGAAAGTGATGCGATCGCCGTCGAACTTCGCGGTGAAGGCGCAGGTGGCGCCGCCCTTGCCCTTGAGCTCGACCGCAAGGCTGGAGCCGGAGCGCGCGGCGGTGCCGCGGCCGGTGCAGCTCAATCCGTCGCCATAATCGACGAACGCGCCGATACGATAGGCATTGCCCTGGGGCACGACGCAGACCCGGTCGGTGTCGCGGGCGTAGAGGCCGGTGACGTCGGTGTTGGCGGGGTCGCGGACAATGCCGCGTTCGATCGCGGCGGTTTCGAGGCTGGGGGGCGTGGGGGATGCCCCGGGTTGCGGCCCGCTGCCGGAGCAGGCGGCGAGAAGGACGGCGGCGGCAAGGGTCGACACATTCCTCCCCCCACGGGGGAGGTGGCAGCGCGCAGCGCTGACGGAGGGGCCGCCGCGCAGACGGCGGCGGACAACTAGGCAAAATTCCGCCCTCTGCGGGGCGGCCCCTCCGTCAGCTTCGCTGCCACCTCCCCTGCGGGGCAGGGGAGGAATTTGGGATGCCCCTCCCCTCACCCGCGCACCAGCTTGCCGCCCTCAATGCGGCGGAAGAAGCAGCTGGGCTCGCCGGTGTGGCAGGCGGGGCCGGCGGGGTCGACTTTCAGCCACAAAGCGTCCTGATCGCAGTCGATCCGCGCCTCGACCACGCGCAGGACATGGCCGCTGCTCTCGCCCTTTTTCCACAGGCGCTGGCGGCTGCGCGACCAGAACCAGGCTTCGCCGGTCTCCAGCGTCCTGGCCAGCGCATCGGCGTTCATATGCGCGAGCATCAGCAGTTCCCCTGTCGCGGCGTGCGTGGCGACGGCGGTGATCAGCCCGTTGGCGTCGTAATTCGGGTTCAGGTCGAGCGTGGAATCACGGGGATCGGTCATGGGCCGGTGTTAGCCGAGCGCAGGGCGAACGTCATCCATGCGGTCGATCTCACGCATCTTATCGCAAAACGATAAATTGCCTTGCCGTTATTCGATACGTATCTTATCGAATAACAATAATCAGGAGACTCGACATGCTCATCCTCACCCGGCGCATCCTGCTGACCCTGCTGGTCCTCAACTGGGTCGCGGTCGCGGGGTTCGTGCTGTTCGGCGGCGCGTTGCTGGCGATGCCCGAATTCATGGCCGAAAAGCTGGCCAAGGGTTTCGGCCCGAACGGCGAGACGGTCCGGCTGGGACTGGTCGGCGTGATGGCGGTGGGGATTGCGGCGGCGGTGCCGGCGCATGTGATCTTCACCCGCATCATCGCGATGATCGACACGGTGCGGGCCGGCACCCCGTTCGCGCCGGTCAATGCCGAGCGGCTGCGGCAGAACGCCTGGGCGATGCTGGCGCTGCAGGTCGTCGACCTGGGCTATGGCTGGTTCGCGACGCAACTGAGCGAAGCGACCGGCGAGGTCATGCCGTGGCAATTTTCGGTCACCGGCTGGCTCGCGGTGCTGCTGCTGTTCGTGCTGGCGCGGGTGTTTCAGCAGGGCGCGGCGATGCAGGACGAGATCGAGGGAACGGTCTGATGGCGGTCCGCGTGACGCTGGACGATGTGCTGCACGCGCGGCGCATGACCCTGACCGAACTGGCCGAACGGGTCGATATCACGCTCGCCAACCTGTCGATCCTGAAGACCGGCAAGGCCAAGGCGATCCGATTTTCGACGCTGGAGGCAATCTGCCGCGCGCTGGAATGCCAGCCGGGCGACATCCTGACTTATGACGAAGGGGAATGACGATGGGCCACGATCTGATTGAGGTTTTCGTGCGATCGGGCCGCTATGCGCGGCTCTGCCCGTTGCTGTTCCTGATCCCTGTCGCGGTCGAGATGGTGCAGCATGTCGTCGAGATCCGCGCCGGGATGTATGTCGATCTTGCCGGGCTGAAGGCGGCGGAGGGCGACGCGCTCCGCCTGACCATCGGCCATGTGAAGGTGATCGCGCTGTTCCTGACCGGATATTGGGCCGCCCGCTTCCTGGTGTTCGGCGACGATCCGCTTGCGGCACGGCGGATCGACCCGGTGGCGGTGCGATTGTTCGTGCCGGTGATGGCGTGGAGCCTGTTCTGGCTGATCGCGGTACAGGACGGGCCGTTGATCGCCGATGCGGCGGGAATCGAAGGCAATGTCGCGGCGGGCGTACTGATCGTGAGCCTGTTGGTCAGCCTGTTGTTCGAGCCGTTGCTGTCGGCGTGGAAGACTGCGGCAGCGGCGGGCAATCCCGGCATCGGCTTTGTGCGGTCGATCCGGCTGACCGGCGGCATCTATCCCTATGCGGTGATCGTGTCGCTGCTGGCGATGCTGCCGCTGATGGTCGCGCATTATGCGCTGGCATTTGTGGCGGTGGGCAAGGCCCCGTGGATAGTGTGGGCGATGATGGGGCTGGATTCGCTGCTGGTCGGGTATCTGGGGGTGGTGATGGTGGCCGCGGCGTTTGTAGTGGCGCGGCGGGCGGCGGCGCGGGGTGGTATCGATCTGGTCGCAGGCGCACCCGGCGCGGCGGAGGGCGCCACCGCCTGATCACCAGTTGCGTGAACCTTTTCCGCGATGTGCCGACTACAGGTGCATGGATGAGGTGAGCGATGCAGCGGGACGATAGCCAACACGCGTCAAGACTCGCCGACGAGCTGCTGGTCGTCCGCTGCCAGCTCGGCGAGCGCGATGCGTTCGATGCGCTGGTGCGGCGATGGGCCGGGCCGATCAGCGGCTATGCCGGGCGTGTGACCGGCGACGCCGACGGCGCCGCCGAGCTGACGCAGGACGTCTGGCTGCGCGTGGTGCGCGGGATCGGGCGGATCGAGGACACAAGCCGGTTCCGGTCGTGGCTGTTCGGCATCGCCCATCGCGCCTTTGCCGACCAGCTGCGCCGCAAATACCGCGCCGCGATGCCGCTGCCCGCCGAGGACGATGTCGACGCGGGCGAGAGTGAGGCGGCGTTCGACGTCGAAGCGGTCGAGCGCGGGCTGGCGCGACTGGCGCCGGTCGAACGCGAGATCCTGACGCTCTTCTACCTGGAGGAACTGGCGATCGACGAGGTCGCCACCGCGCTGTCGATCCCGACCGGAACCGTCAAGTCACGGCTGCACCGCGCCCGCAAGCAATTGCGGCGCGCGCTTGAATCGCATGGAGACACCCAATGACCCTTGCCCCCCGGATGGATGCTGCCCCGGAAGTGCGGATCGTCAGCGCCGAATTATCCCCCGGCCCCCGCGTCGCCCACGCGCTGTTGCTGGCCGCGGCGCTGAGCGGGACGGTGGTAACGCTGTCGCTGTTCATCACCGAGCCTGACCTGCCGCTGCGCACGCGCGCCGCACTTGCGGTGCTGTCGCTGATCGGGATGGGATGGACCGGCTATGCGCTGTGGGTGCTGACCCGGCGTCGCGTGCTGTATGCGCGCCAGCAGGTCGTGGCGGGCTGGATGGCGGTTAGCTTTACATCGGTGTTCACACTGGGCGCGTTGGCGATCGGGATCGGATCGGGGATGCCCGTTGGGTTCGCCGCAGCGGCAATGGGAGGGGCGATGGTCGGGGCCGCGCTGCTGCTGCTGAGCCGGGCGCGGCGGCGGCTGACGGCGCTGACCGCCAAGCGGCGGGCGCTGGAGACGCAGATGGCGGAGGGGGTGCGATGATCCGCCTGCTGCTGACCGGGCTGGCGCTGCTGGCCAGCGCGGCCACCGCCAGCGCCGCGCTGATCGCGCCGCAACTGGGCGAAGCGCGGACCGAGCGACTGGTTGCCCCCGACGGGCGAGCGATGGCGGTCGAGCGCGGGTTTGTGCGTGTCCCCGAGCGCCGCCACCGCGCTGCGCCGGAAGGGGTGATCGAACTGGCGGTGATGCGGCTGCGCTGGGCGGACGCACCGAGCCGGATCGTCAATATGGTGCTGGCGGGCGGACCGGGCGATTCCGGCACCGGGTTGCTGAGGGGCCTCTCCGCCGCACGCGCGGCGGGGTTGCTCGACCTGATGGGCGGAGACGTGATCGCGTTCGACCAGCGCGGGAGCGGGCGGTCGCGGCCGAGCCTTGCCCTGCCCGAGCGCGTACCGCTGCCGCTGGAGGCCGAGGGCTCCCCTGCCCTGTGGTTGCCGGTGATGGCGGATGCGGCGCGCGCGGCAGCGCGGCAGTTCGCGGCGCGCGGGGTGCGGCTGGCATCCTATACCAGCGCGGAGAATGCCGATGATGTCGACGCGGTGCGACGCGCGTTCGGCTATGCGACGATGCATCTGTGGGGGCGCAGCTATGGATCGCACCTCGCGCTGGCGACGGTGCGGCGGCATCCGGGCAGCGTCGCGCGGCTGATTCTGGTCAGTCCCGAAGGTCCCGATCATACCTACAAGCTGCCCGCGCAGACCGATGTGGTGATTGCGCGCATCGCCGAGCGAGCGGGAACGCCGGAGCTGCCCGCGACGATGCGGACGGTGATTACGCGGTTGCTGCGCGAACCGGTGACGGTCGAGGTGGCGGGGCCGGACGGCGCGGCGCAGCGCGTCACCATCGGCGCGTTCGACGTGCAGTGGCTGACCGCGCAGGCGCTGGGCGATCCGCGCACGCTCGCCACCCTGCCTGCCGCCTATCGCGAAATGGCAGGGGGGGATTTTCGCCGCATGGGCGCGGTGGCGCTGGCGGCGCGCAGCCAGTGGCGGCTGGGGTCGGGGATGAAATACATGATGGACCTCGCCTCGCATGGCAGCCCGGCGCGGTTGCGGCGGATCGAGCGGCAGGCGCGGACCGCGCTGCTCGGCAATGCGATCAACTTTCCGCTGATGGCGCTGCGCGATGCCTGGCCCGCCGTCGATCTGGGTGCGGCCTATCGCAAGCGGGTGCGCAGTGCGGTGCCAACGCTGATCCTGGTCGGCGACCTAGACGCGCGCACGCCGGTGGAGAATGCGCGAGAGATCGCGCGCGGGCTTTCGCATGCGCAGATCGTCGTGGTGGAGAATGCCGCGCACCAGTTCGACCTGTTCGGGAATGCTGTTCTGCAGCCGATATTGCGGGAGTTTGTTGCGGGTCGGGCGGTAACGACGCAGCGGGTGCGGGTGCGGGAGATCGGGTTTCAGCGGTGAGCCCGTTCCTCCCCTTTACCCCCCGATCCCGACCTCGCCCGGCGGGGGTGCGTTGACGTGGGTCCAGATCGCGCTGACCACCACCGAGCCTTCGCCGACGCTGCTGGCGACGCGCTTGACCGAGCCGGAGCGGACGTCGCCGACCGCGAAGATGCCGGGGCAGGAGGTGGCGTAGCTGGACGATCCGCCGACATCCCTTCCGGTGCGGACGAAGCCGTGCTGGTCGAGTTCGACCAGGCCCGAGAGCCAGCCGGTGTTGGGCGCTGCGCCGATCATGATGAACAATGCGCGGCAATCGACGTCGTGGCTGCCCGATGGGCTAGTAAACACGACGCGTTCGAGATGGGCGTCGCCGTCGAGCTGCTTGAGCTGGCTGTGGGTGTGGATGGTGATGCGCGGGTCGGCCTCCAGCCGGTCGCGCAGATAGGCGCTCATCGTGTCGGCAAGGCTGGCGCCGCGCACCACGACATGGACGCGCTTGGCGACGCGCGAGAGGTACATGGCCGCCTGCCCCGCGCTGTTGCCGCCGCCGACGACCACCGCCTCGGTCCGGGCGCACAGGCGTGCTTCCATCTCGGTTGCGGCGTAGTAGATGCCGGCGCCTTCGAACGTTTCGAGCCGGTCGAGCGGCAGGCGGCGATATTGCACGCCGGTGGCGACGAGCACCGCGCGGGCGCAAAGTTCCTCGCCGCCGTCGAGCGTGACGCAGAAGTCGGTATCGCGCCGCGCCAGCGCTTCGACCCGGCGCGGCATGGCGAAGCAGGTGCCGAACTTCATCGCCTGAACCTGTCCGCGAAAGGTCAGGTCCGCGCCGGAGATGCCGGTGGGAAAGCCCATATAGTTTTCGATGCGCGAACTGGTGCCCGCCTGTCCACCGATCGCGGTATCCTCGATTACCAGCGCGCGCAGCCCTTCCGACCCGGCATAGACTGCGGCGGCGACCCCGGCCGGGCCCGCGCCGACGATGATAAGGTCGAACAGCTCGGCGGAGCGGGCCTTGAGGTCGAGGCCGAGATGGCGGGCGACCGCGCGGGGCGTGGGATCGGGGATCGGGTTGCCCGACCAGAGGACCTGCGGTTCGCCGTCCGCCTCCTCATGGAACGGGATGCGGTTGCGGTGGAGGAAGCTGGCGACGCGCGCGACGGCGGGGTCGCGCTCGGCTCCGCGCACGACGAGGCTGCTGTCGCCGGCTTCGAAGATGCGGCGGCGGCGTGCGGAGAATACGGTGAGGATATGGTCGCCGATTTCGGGGATCGCGCTCATCAGGCGGAGCATGTCGGGGCGCAGCGCTTCGAGCGTGCGCGTGGGAGCACAGGCGCGCATGGTCAGCGTAAGCGGGCCGCCGTTGAGAAAGGCGAGTTCGCCCATGAACTGTCCGGGGCCGATCGTGCCGGGCATCAGCCGACCGCCGGTGACCGGATCGGCGACCTCGATCTCACCTTCCTCGACCAGCACGAAGCGGTCCTGCGGCGCGCCGGCTGCCAACACGATATCGCCGGGCTGATAGTGGCGGGTGGTGGAGATGGCTCGGATCGCGTCCAGCTGGGAGCCGGGAAATGGCCGTGGGGCCATGGTGTTGAGGTCGCCGCCGATCGATTCCATATCGGGAGTTTAGGGGGGCGTTTCGGGGACGCAACTGTTTGAGCGGATACGGCCGCGACTGGGGTGTCCGTCGCGGCCGTGTCTCTGCGAGGCTTTTTCTGCCCCTCTCCCAACCCTCTCCCCTTAAGGGGAGAGGGCTTTTACGTTCGCTTACGCCTTCAGGTCGAAGCGGTCGGCGTTCATCACCTTGGTCCAGGCCTTGACGAAGTCCTTCACGAACTTTTCCTCATGGCCGTTCTCGGCATAGACTTCGGCCACCGCGCGCAGTTCGGAGTTGGAGCCGAAAATCAGGTCCGCGCGGGTCGCGCGCCAGGTTTCGTGGCCGCCCTTGCGGTCGGTGGCGACGAATTCCTGATCGTCCGATCCCTCCACCGCCTTCCAGACATTGGTCATGCCCAGCAGGTTGACGAAGAAGTCGTTGGTGAGTTGACCCGAACGATGGGTGAAATGGCCGTGGCCGCGCTCGCCATGATTGGCGCCGAGGACGCGCAGGCCGCCGACCAGCACCACCAGTTCCGGCACCGAAAGGCCGAGCAGCGACGCGCGGTCGAGCATCATTTCCTCGGTCTTCACCGCCAGCTTCTTCTTGCCGACATAGTTGCGGAAGGCGTCGGCCTCCGGCTCCATGACGGCGAAGCTGTCGGCGTCGGTCTGTTCCGCCGTCGCGTCGCCGCGGCCGCCGGTGAAGGGCACCGGGACGTTGAAGCCCGCATCCTTGATCGCCTTTTCAAGGCCCACCACGCCGCCGAGCACGATCGCATCGGCCATCGACATCGAACCGCGCAGGCCGTCGAGCGTGTCGAGCACCTTGGCGAGCATTTCGGGCTCATTGACCTCCCAGTCCTTTTGCGGGGCGAGGCGGACGCGCGCGCCGTTGGCGCCGCCGCGATGGTCGGACTTGCGATAGGTGCTGGCCGAGGCCCAGGCGGTCTTGATCAGCTGGCTGACGGTCAGGCCGCTATTGGCGATCTTGTCCTTCACCGCCGCGACATCGGCGTCCGAGGGCATGGTGCCGGCGGGGATCGGGTCCTGCCAGATCAGGTCTTCCTCCGGCACTTCCGGGCCGAGGTAGCGGACCTTGGGGCCCATGTCGCGATGGGTGAGCTTGAACCAGGCGCGGGCGAAGGCGTCCTTGAACGCTTCATGATCGGCGCGGAACCGCTCGCTGATCGCGCGGAATTCCGGGTCGCGCTTCAGGGCCATGTCGGCGGTGGTCATCATCGTCGGGACCTTGAGGTTCGGGTCCCAGGCCGCCGGGGCCATGTCCTCCTCTTTCTGGTTGATCGGCTGCCACTGATTGGCACCCGCGGGGGACTTCACCAGCTCATAGTCATAGTCGAACAGCAGGCGGAAATAATTCTCCGTCCATTCGCGCGGAGTATTGGTCCAGGCGCCTTCGATCCCGCTGGTGACGGTATGTTCGCCGATACCGCCGCTTTCATGGCTGGACACCCAGCCAAAGCCGAGCGCGGTGATGTCACCGCCGGCCGGGCCAGCGCCCAGCAGCGAGGGGTCGCCATTGCCATGCGCCTTGCCGAAGGTGTGGCCACCCGCGGTGAGCGCGACGGTTTCCTCCGGGCTCATCGCCATGCGGGCGAAGGTTTCCTTCATGTCGCGGGCCATGCCCGCGTCGTCATGCGGGTTGCCGCCCGGCCCTTCCGGATTGACGTAAATCAGGCCCATCTGGATCGCGGCGAGCGGACCTTCGAGTTCATGCATCCCATGTTCGGGCGCGATGCGGGTCTGAACGCCCTCGTTCACCCATTTGTCCTCGCTGCCCCAATAGATGTCGCGCTCCGGCTCATAGACGTCGGCGCGGCCGCCGCCGAAGCCGAACACGGGGCCGCCCATCGATTCGATCGCGACATTGCCGGTCAGGATGAACAGATCGGCCCAGCTGATCTTGTTGCCGTATTTCTGCTTGATCGGCCACAGCAGACGGCGGGCCTTGTCGAGATTGCCATTGTCGGGCCAGCTGTCGAGCGGGGCGAAACGCTGTTGCCCGCTATTGGCGCCGCCACGACCGTCGGCGGTGCGATAGGTGCCGGCCGCGTGCCAGGCCATGCGGATGAAGAACGGGCCGTAATGGCCGTAATCCGCCGGCCACCAATCCTGGCTGTCGGTCATCAGCGCATGGAGATCGGCCTTCAGCGCATCATAGTCGAGGCTCTTGAACGCCTCGGCATAGTCGAATTCCTCGCCCATCGGGTTGGACGGGCCGTTGGGGTTGAGGATTTCGGTGGCGAGCATTTCGGGCCACCAGTCCTTGTTGGTGCGGCCCAGCAGGGCGCGGACTCCGCCACCGCTCACCGGGCAACCGCCGCCGTCGATCGATCCTGTCTTGGCGTCCATGGGGAATCCCTCCATCTTTCATCGTTGGTGTGGTGCAGAAGCTATCGGAGCCGTGCAGCGCGCTGAAACGAGATAAACAGGTCAGTGCGAGTGAGGAAATCGATCAAGTCATCGATGTGTCATCGATTGTTACGAACAGGGTGGGGATTGGGGTGGATAAAGCCCCTCCCCTTCAGGGGAGGGGTTGGGGGTGGGGCCTCGGGGTCTCACCGAGCCGACACGCCCAGAGGATAGGCCCCACCCCAACCCCTCCCCTGAAGGGGAGGGGCTATAGCCTGCCTCACCGTTCCCGGATCGCCTTGATCAACTCGTCCTTGGTCATGTCCGAGCGCCCTTCGATGCCGATATCGCGGGCTTCGTCGTACAGTTCGTCCTTGGTCCGGTTTTCGAGATGCGTGCTGTTGCGATCGAGCGAATGGTTCGCCTGGGCATTGGCGATGCGCGCCGCTTTCTCCTTCGAAGCGCCCGCATCGCGCAGCATTTCGTACATTTCATCGTCCTTGACCTGGGGTCCGTGGTCCTTTGCCATCAGGGGTCTCCTTGCCTGGTTTCCGACCCATCAACCTACGGGGAAACACAATGATCCCCGATTTGATGTTACAAACAGGCGACAAAGCCGGATCGGCTCCCTATATGCGCGGCCATCGACCAACGACTCCCCCGAAGGGCCGATGCTGACCACACATCCATTCGACACCCCAGACGAGTTTGGGGACAAGCTGCGCGAAGAGTGCGGCGTTTTCGGTGTTTCCGGTGCGGAGGGCGCAGCCGCGCTCGTCGCGCTGGGACTCCATGCACTCCAGCATCGCGGGCAGGAGGCCGCCGGCATCACCAGCTGGGACGGTCACAACTTCCACACCCATCGCGCAATGGGCCATGTCGCGGGCAATTTCGACCGCGACGAGGTGATCCGCGCGCTGGCGGGCACGGTCGCGTGTGGGCATGTCCGTTACTCGACGACGGGCGAGACCGCGCTGCGCAACGTGCAGCCGCTCTATGCCGAATTGGCGAATGGCGGCTTCGCGATCGCGCACAACGGCAACATCTCCAACGCGATGCATCTGCGCCGCGAGCTGATCCGGCGGGGCTCGATCTTCCAGTCGACGTCGGACACCGAGACGATCATCCATCTGGTTGCGACGAGCGGCTATCGCGACCTGCTCGACCGGTTCATCGATGCGCTGAAACAGGTCGAGGGCGCCTATTCGCTGATCTGCATGACGCCCGAGGGGATGATCGCGTGCCGCGACCCGCTGGGCATCCGGCCGCTGGTGATGGGCAAGCTGGAAGACAGCTATATCTTCGCGTCCGAGACGGTCGCGCTAGACGTGGTCGGCGCGAGCTATGTCCGCGATGTCGAGCCGGGCGAACTGGTGATCGTCAAGGATGGCGAGCTGCGCTCGATCCGTCCGTTCACCGCGATCGCACCGCGCCCGTGCATCTTCGAATGGGTCTATTTCAGCCGTCCCGATTCGATCGCGCAGGACCGGTCGGTCTATACCGTGCGCAAGGGCATCGGCGCGGAGCTGGCGATCGAGTCGCCGGTCGAGGCGGATCTGGTGATCCCGGTGCCCGACTCCGGCGTTCCCGCCGCGATCGGCTATGCCCAGCAATCGGGCATTCCGTTCGAACTGGGCATCATCCGGTCGCACTATGTAGGGCGCACCTTCATCCAGCCGAGCGCGGAAGTGCGGCGGCTGGGCGTCAAGCTCAAGCACAATGCCAATCGCGCGCTGATTCAGGGCAAGCGGATCATCCTGGTCGACGACTCCATCGTGCGCGGCACGACGAGCCTGAAAATCGTCGAGATGATGCGCGAGGCCGGCGCGGCGGAGGTGCATATGCGCATCGCGAGCCCGCCGACGACGCACAGCTGCTTCTATGGCGTCGATACGCCCGAACGCTCGAAGCTGCTGGCGGCGAAGCACAATGTCGCCCAGATGGCCGAGTTCATCAAAGCCGACAGCCTGGCGTTCGTGTCGATCGACGGGCTGTACCGCGCATTGGGCGAGGCAAAGCGCGGCGAGGTGCTGCCGCGCTATTGCGACGCGTGCTTCACCGGCGACTATCCCACCGACCTGACCGATCATGACGAACAGGCGAGCAGCCAGCTCGCCTTGCTCGACCATCCCGCCTGAGAGAAGAGCGATGACCGAACCGACGCTTTCGGGGCGCATCGCGCTCGTCACCGGGGCCAGCCGGGGCATCGGCGCGGCGACCGCGATCGCGCTTGCCGCACAGGGTGCTCATGTCGTGCTGACCGCGCGCACGGCGGGCGGGCTGGAAGAGGTGGAGGAGGCGATCCATGCCGCGGGCGGATCGGCGACGATCGCGCCGATGGACCTGATCGAGACCGATTCGATCCCGCGCCTTGCCGCCGCAGTGGCGGAGCGCTGGGGCAAGCTCGACATCCTGGTGCTCAATGCGGCGGCGCTCGGCACGCTGTCGGCAATTTCGGCGTTCGACCCCAAGGAAGTGGCGAAGGTGCTGGCGCTCAATGTCAGCGCGCAGGCGGCGCTGATCGGCGCGTTCGACGGGTTGCTGCGCAAGTCCGACGGTGCCCGCGTGATCGGCGTGACGTCGAGCGTCGGGCGACGCCCGCGCGCCTATTGGGGCCTGTACGGCGCGACCAAGGCGGCGTTCGAGAATCTGCTGCTGAGCTATGCCGACGAGGTGCGCAACCTGACCAAGGTGCGCGTCGCGCTGCTCGATCCGGGCGCCACCCGGACCAAGATGAGGGCGCGCGCCTATCCGGGTGAGGCGCCGGAGAGCGTCAAGCCGCCCGAGGTCGTCGCGGAGCGGGTCGTCGCGATGCTGGGCGAGGACTTCGATACCGGCGCATACGAAGCGATCTGATCGCGTCGTTTCTGCGCGTATGACATGCGCGAGGCAAACACGCATCGTCCGGTTAACCCCGTTTCGCGGTTCGCGCGGTTGACTTCCAGCTGATTTCGGTTCCAAATCGGTAGGTTGGGAGGCGTCATGCTTCTGCGCGCACAGTTGGTACTGATCGCATGTGCGGTCGCGCTTACACTAATTTCGCTCGTCGGGTGGCTGTTCGACGCGCCGTACCTGACCGGCACGCAGTTCGGTACCCCGATGCTGCCCGGCGCGATCGCCCTCACGCTGTTGTGCAGCTACGCGATAGTTCGCACCGCGCGCGATCGGGATACGGGCAAGACCGGCATGAGAAGGTCGGCGCGTATCGCGGCATGGGCGGCAGTGATATTGGGCCTGATCGGGCTCGGCCGCCATTTGCTGGGATATCACGACATTGACGGCGCACGGCAACTGCTTGGCGCGGGCTGGATCCACGTCTCTTCCGCAGCGGCGCTGGGCAACATCATCATTGGCGTTGCCCTGCTGCTCCCGCGCTCCGTGGGGCGCGGATATGTCTATCCCACCCTGCTCATCACCCCGATCCCCGCGCTGATCACCGCGCTGCTCGGCTACGCGATGGATGCGCCTACCCTGCTCGACGCGCCGATGTTTTCCGAATTGTCGCTCTTTGCCACCCTGGCGCTGGCGCTGTTGATTCCCGCCGCGCTGTTGCTGAGACCGGATAGCGGCTGGATGGCGATCGTTACCAGCCCGTCACCGGCGGGGCATACGGCGCGCGTCTTGCTGGTCGCGGCGTTTCTGCTGCCGCTGGGCATCACCGGGCTCGTGCAGGTCGGTCGGCTTGCAGGCGTGGTGCGCTATCCGTTCGGCTATGGCGCTGCCATCGTGCTGGGCGTCGCCAGCCTCGCGATCATCGCCATCACCGTCGCTTCGCGTCTCGATCGCAGCGACAAAGCCGCGCGAAGCGTCCAGAATCTGGTCGAGGCGATCATCGAGAACACCCCGGCGCTGATCTATGCCAAGGACGAGGCGGGGCGTTTCCTGCGGGTGAACCGGCGGTTGGCCGAGAGTCTGGGCCTGCCCCGCGACGCCATCGTCGGCAAGACCGACAATGACTTTTTCCCGGCCGAGCTTGCCGCAGCCTATCGCGCCGCCGACCGGCAGGTGATGACGTCCCGGACCGCGTTGATCGGAGAGGAGGAGACGCGTTTCGAGGGGCGTTCGCAAACCTACCTGTCGTCAAAGGCGCCGCTGCTTGATGAACAGGGGGAGAGCATCGGGATCGTCGGGATTTCGATCGATATCACCGCCCAGAAATCCGCCGAGGCGCTTCTCGCCCTGAAGGTTCAGCGCCTGAAACTGCTGGACGAGATCACCCGGGCGATTGCGCGGCGTCACGATATCGCGAGCATCTTTCAGGCGGCGGTGGTCGCGGTCGAGGAGCAGTTCGATGCCGACCTCGCCCTGATCGGTCGGGTCGCCCCGTCCGGCGCGACGATCGAGGTGGCGCAGATGGGGCCGCAGACCCATCGATATCGCGACGCGTTCGGACTGAGCATCGGCCGCGAGATTCGGGCGACGGGCAACCCGGTGGCTGACTGTATCGCGCAGCGGGAGCTGATCCATGTCGACGGCTCCGCGCAGGATGTCCGCCCCGGGACGCCGGCCTTCGTCACGCAGATGGGATCGATCTGCATCACACCGATCCTGGTGGACGACGAAGTCTATGGGGTGCTGATCGCCGCGCGCCGTGATCGCGACTCGTTCGACCCCGCCGAATGCCGGTTCTTGACGCAGTTGGTCGACCATATCGGCCTGTCGGTTCAGCAGAGCATCGTGCTGGAGACGCTGCAGCGGACGGTCGAGGACCTGAGGATGAGCCAGTCATCGGCACTGGCGCGCGAGCGGCTTGCCGCGATCGGCCAGATGGCAAGCGGTATCGCCCACGATCTGAACAACGCGCTGACCCCGATCAGCATCCGGACCCAGTCGCTACGCGAGAATAGCCGCGATTTGCCGCCAGAAATCCAGACCTATTTGCAGATGGTGGAGCGCGTCTTCAACGACATGTCCGCGACGATTGCGCGGATGCGCGATTTCTATCGTACCGACAATGCCGACCTGGAACGCGCGCCTACCGATCTGGGCGAGCTGATCGGCGAGGTGATCGAGCTGACCCGGGCGCGGTGGAGCGACATGCCCCGCCAGAACGGCGTGGTGATCACGGTCGAGGCGGAGCTGGCCGCGGATCTGCCGCCGGCACTCGCGCACACCGCGTCGATTCGCGACGCGCTTACCAACCTCATCCTCAACGCGGTCGATGCGATGCCCGGCGGCGGGGCCATCCGGGTGCGGGCATATCCTCTGCCGTCGGGCGCGGACGAGCGGGTCGCGCTGGAGATTTCGGATACGGGCGAGGGGATGGACGCAGAGACGCTCGCGCACTGCATCGACCCCTTTTTCACCACCAAGGGAGATCGCGGCACCGGGCTGGGCCTGGCGATGGTCGTCGCCGCGGCACAGCGACACGGCGCGGAGCTGGAAATCGAGAGCAGTCCGGGCGTTGGAACGACGATGCGGATGTCGCTGCCGGTGGCGTCCGCGGCGATCATCGCACAACCGGGCAGCGTCCCGGCCGCGCGCGCGACCGGTCAACGCGCGGAAACGCGAATATTGATCGTGGACGACGACCCGGCGGTTCTGGAATCCACCGCCGGCTATCTCAGCATCATCGGCTATGACGTCACCGCCGCCGAAGGGGGGCAGCGCGGCATCGAGGAATTGACCCGGGCGGTCGACGCGCAACAGCCGTTCGACATCCTCATCACCGATTTGGGTATGCCGCATGTCGATGGCGACCGCGTCGCCGCCGCGGCGAAGGCGATTGCGCCCGACACGTTCGTCATCATGCTGACGGGTTGGGGGAAACGCCTGCCCGACGGGCGGGACAACCCCGCAAATGTCGACGCGCTGCTCGCCAAGCCGCCCGACCTGGGCAAGCTGCGCGCCCTGCTCGACACGGTCAGCCGGTGAGGAACGCTTTTACCTGCGCCTGAAAGAAGGGGGCGTTGTCCCACATCAGAAAGTGCGCGGCGTTCGGCACGCGGGTCAACGTCGCGCCCTTCAGTGTCGCATAAGATGCGGTGTAGAAGCCGTCCATCTGGGCGTCGGTGACAGGGGCACCGGTCGGGGTCACATAGAGCACCACGGTCGGCGCCGAGATCCCGGCAAGTTCGGGGCGCAGGTCGGTGACGATCAGTTCGCCATAGGCGCGGGCCGAGACGTCGCGGTCGGACCTGAGCGCATCCTCCAATGCGGGCGCGCGCATCTTTTCGGTCGCGACCATGCCCGTAATCGTGCCTTCGAGCCGCTTGGCATAATCCTCGGCGCTGGCGCTGCGCATTCCGGCGACGACCTGCGCCGAAATCTGCTTGAGCATTTCGGGGGTCGCGGCGGGGCCGCCGAACATCGGGCCGAGCGCGGGGAGCATGTCCACCACCATCAGCTTGCCCACGCGGTCAGGGTGGCGGGCGGCGAGCATCAGGCCCATCGTGCCGCCCATCGAATGGCCGATCACCGCCACCTTGCCGAGCTTGGCTTGCGCGATGTAACGGGCGATTTCCTCCGCGACCGGGGCGGCGACGTCGCCATCGGCATTGCCGCCCTTGTCGACGCCCGCAAAGCCGCGAACCTGAACCTTGTGGTAGCGATAGCCGGGGATCGCGGCGATCATCTCCGTCCAGACGCGTGGCGAGGACGAGAGGCCGGGGATCAGGACCACGTCCGCGCCCTCGCCTTCCACCGTCACGACGATGCGATCCGACTCAAACTCCTGGGCCGACGCGGCGGCGGGCGCGAGCAGCGTCAGCGCAAGACCCAGCATCCCCAGCCAGGACAGCAGCGTGCGGCGATAGATCATGGTGTCTCCAATCTCAGGGATGCCTCAGCGATCCGGCTGCGGTTCGTCCAGTTCGATGACGAGGTCTTCGTCCACCGCTGCCTCTTCGTCCAGTTCCTCGGCGCGGAAAATCTCGCGGTTCATCACGAAGCTGCCGTGATAGCCGGAGAAACGCCATTCGCCGGTCACTTCGGTTCCGTCGTCGCTGACCGTGCCGACATAGGCGACGCTGTGCGCGAGTGGCCCGGTGGGGTCATATTGTTTGGTGAATTCGAGCGCCGATCCGCTGCGGCTGCCATCGGCGAAGGCGCGGCGGATGTCGGCGGTGCCGGTGTCGTCGGGCTCGGTGATGGTGCCGGTGACCACCCCGCCCTCCTCCTCGAGATGCGCGATGAAGCCGTTTTCGGGCACGCCCCAGCTGATCGCGAAATAGCGACCGTACCAGACGCCGCTCAGGTCGCGGGGATCGTTCATTGCGTCTCCATCAATGTCGTGAGCTCGGCCACTGTGAGTGGCGCCGCGCAGAGGAATCCCTGATAATATTGGCAGCCCTCTTTCGCCAGCAGTTCGAGCTGTTCGGTGTTTTCGACCCCCTCGGCGATCACGGTGAGGCCGAGCGAGCGGGCCATGTCGATGACGCCGCGCACCACGACGCGGTCGCGCGCGCTGCCGGTGATGTCCTGGGTCAACTTGCGATCGACCTTCAGGTAATCGAGCGGGAGCGCCTTCAGATAGGCGAGGCTGGAATAGCCGGTGCCGAAATCGTCGATCGCGACGCGGCATCCGGCCGAGCGCAGTTCGCTGAGCAGGCGCGAGGCTTCGCCGAGATCGTCGATCAGGCCGCCTTCGGTAATCTCGACCGTCAGGCGCGACCGGGGGAAGCCGCTGCTGTCGACCCAGTCGAGGAACAGGTCGGCAAAGCCCGAGCGCGCGACATCGGCGGCGGTGACGTTGACCGACAGGCGCAGCGACCGCAGCGGCGCGGGCCAGCGCGCGGCATCGGCGAGCGCGAGTCGCTGGACATGTTCTGACAGCGCGATCTCAAGCCCGGCGCGCTCGGCGGCGGCGAACAGGGTTTCGGCGCCGACCACGCCAAGTTCGCCATGCCGCCAGCGCGCCAGTGCCTCAACCCCGACGATCGTGCCGGTGGCGACCGAAACCTGGGGCTGGAAGCGCAGTTCGATCTCGCCGCTGTCCATCGCCCGGCGCAGGTCGAGCGCGAGCCGATCGAGCGGGGCGTCGCCCTCCTCGCTGCCCGTGCCCGCGAGCGCTTCGCTCGCGCGGCGCAGCATCGCGGGGGCGTCGTCCCCGTCGCGCGACAGCGTCATCGCGATCCGCGCGCCGATCGGGGCGATGGCGTCGCCGATCACGAAGGGGCGGGCCAGCGCTTCCTCGACCCGCGCCAGTGCAGCGCGGAGCTCGGCTTCCTCGACCCCCTCGACCGCGACGAGAAATTCGGCGCCGCCCATCCGTGCCAGCAGCACGCGCTTGCCCAGCGCCTCGCGCGCCGCCTCGGCGATGCGGGCGGAGGCAGCGCGCAGCACCGCGTCGCCCGCGTCGCGGCCATAGGCGGTGTTGACCATCTCGAACCGGCCCAGCGCCGCGAGCGCCAGGCCGACCTGCCCGCCCGCCTCGAGCTTGCGGGCGATCCAGCGACGCGCGGCGGCGGCATCGCGGACGCCGGTCAGCGCATCGCGCACGACGGCGCCGGCATCGACCTCTCCCAGCCGTTCGATCAGCGCGTGGATGCGGCCGGTGCGCGCGTCGAACTGAAGATGCTCGACCACCCGGCCCGCACCGGGCAGGTCGTGCGCGAAGGCGGTCGCCTGGATCCCGGCGCGCAGCCGGGCGAGCGCCGCGCGCATCGCACCGCGGTCCACTGCCTCGACATGGCGCAGCACCGCGCGCAGCGACGGCGCCTGCGACAGGCCGAGCAGGCCGGCGAGCGCGGGCGTGACCTGAAGCGAACCCAGCGCCGGATCGTAGCGCCAGCCGAGCGGCTCGCCCCCGCCGGGCGGCGGCGGAAGATCGCCGGTGACGCGCTGGGCATGGCGCGCAGCGAAGCGCAGCGCCTGAACGAACTCGATTTCGCGCATCGGGCTGGCGAGAAACTGGGTGGCGCCCGCATCGTAGAATTCACCAAGGCGCCCGGCGTCGCCGCGCGACACCAGCACCAGCAGCGCGCCGCCATTGGCACCGGTCACGCCCGCGAGCGCACGGACCGCCGCCAGCCCTTCATCGACCGCGCCGCGCGCATCGACCACCGCGACGCTGGCGCCGCTGGCGAGGAAGCGGCGGTCCGCCCCCTCCCCCCGCCGCGCGGCGACGACGCGCCACCCGGCGCCGGCGGCGAGCGTCGCAAGTTCGTCGCGCTGGCGGAAGGACAGCAGGAACACCGGTCGTTCCCGCCCGGTCATGGGGTGTGCTGGCGCGGGCGCGACGTCGCTCATCGCATCATTCCTAGCGCAAGGGCGATCCGGAACCAAAGGGTTGTCGCGCGGCCCCGAACAGCTTAGCTCGATCGCATGGATGTCGCGCCCGCCCCGATCCCCCGGCCCCTTACGGATGGGCGCCTAGTAGATGGTCAGGGCCGCGCGATCCGCTATCTGCGGATATCGGTGACCGACCGGTGCGACCTGCGCTGCCGCTATTGCATGGCGGAGGAAATGACCTTCCTGCCCCGCAGCGCATTGCTGGCGCTGGAGGAGATCGCGCTGATCGCCGAACGTTTCGTCGCGCGGGGGGTGACCAAGATCCGGCTGACCGGCGGCGAACCGCTGGTACGGCGCGATGCGATGGACCTGGCCCGGCGGCTTGGACGGATGGTTGGTGCGGGTCTCGACGAATTGACGCTGACGACCAACGGCACGCGGCTTGCCGACCATGCGCAGGCGCTCGCGGATGCGGGGGTGCAGCGGATCAATGTCAGCCTGGACAGTCGCGACCCGGAACTGTTCCGCTTTGTCACCCGCCATGGCGATGTCGCGCAGGTGCTGAACGGGATCGAGGCCGCGCGCGCGGCGGGCCTGAGGGTCAAGATCAACATGGTCGCGCTCAAGGGGCTCAACGACGCGGAAATCCCGGCGATGCTCGACTGGGCGGCGCAGGAGGACATGGACCTGACGCTGATCGAGACGATGCCGCTGGGCCGGATCGAGGGCGACCGCGCCGACCGGTTCGTGCCCCTGACGACTGTTCTGGACGCCCTTCGCCAGCGGTTCGACCTTGCGCCCGATCGTCACGACAGCGGCGGACCCGCGCGCTACTGGCGCGTCGGCGGGAGCGGTACGCGGCTGGGGCTGATTTCGCCGCTCACCGGCAATTTCTGTGCGACGTGCAACCGGGTGCGGCTGACCACCGAAGGGAAGCTCTATTCCTGCCTGGGTCATGACGACCATGTCGATCTGCGCGCGGCGATCCGCGACGGAGGGCTGGCGGCGGTCGATGAAGCGATCGACGCGGCGCTGGGCGCCAAGCCGGCGCGGCATGAATTCGACGTGACGCGGGGCGCCGGTCCCGCCGTTGCGCGGCATATGAGCGTGACCGGCGGATGACCGAGACGCGCCGGGCGCTGGTCGCCTCCCCCACCACGCCCGCCGAGACGGCGGCGACCGAATTGCTGGCGGGCGGCGACTGGGTGGCGGTCGAAGAAGCCGAGATGCTGGTCGCGCTGGGGGGCGACGGATTCATGCTCCAGACGCTGCACGCGATGCTGGAGCGGCGGCGGATCGTGCCGGTGTTCGGGATGAACCTGGGCACGATCGGCTTCCTGATGAACGACTGGCGACCCGAAGGGCTGGAAGAGCGACTGGCGCGGGCGCGGCCGTTCAAGGTGACGCCGCTGACGATGACCGCGACGACGATGGACGGCGAGACGCATGTCATGCCCGCGATCAACGAGGTGTCGCTGCTGCGCGAAACGCGCCAGACCGCCAAGCTGGAGGTGCGGGTCAACGACCGCGTCGTGCTGCCCGAGCTGGTGTGCGACGGGATATTGATCGCGACTCCGGCCGGGTCGACGGCGTACAACCTGTCCGCGCACGGGCCGATCCTGCCGCTGGGGTCGCAATTGCTGGCACTGACCCCGATCAGCCCGTTCCGTCCGCGCCGCTGGCGCGGCGCGATCCTGCCGGAAAAGGCACGGATCTCGCTGCGCGTGCTCGACCCCGGCAAGCGGCCGGTGAGCGCAGTGGCGGACCAGCGCGAGGTACGCGACGTGGCGCAGGTGGACGTGCAGATCGACCATCATCGCGACCTGACGCTGTTGTTCGATCCGGAACATGCGCTGGACGAGCGGATCACGATGGAACAGTTCATCGCGTGATTTTCTGATCAGCTTCGCTGAGGCGGCACCGGCCCGCTCCCCCACCCGGCCACCCATAGAATTCACTGTCGTTGGGTGGCCGGGTGGGGGAGCGGGCCGGTGCCGTGGGAAAAACGCGCTTCCCCGCTTGCAATGCAGGAAACCCCTTCGTATAGGCGCGCCCTCGCTGGTGTTCCCTGATAGCTCAGCGGTAGAGCATCCGACTGTTAATCGGACGGTCGTAGGTTCGAATCCTACTCAGGGAGCCAGCGCCTCAATCGCACAGTTCGATCGCCCGGCAGGGGGTGGGCATCCACCCCCGCCGCGCTGCTGTGTTCGAGGCATATTGCCGGGTCGGGACCGCGCCGCAGCCAGATGATGCTGGCGCCGCTTGACATCAAACCTGTCTGACAGTTTAAGTTGTATGACAAGTTGAAGCGGTGCTTCCCGCCGGGAAGCGGACCGCGCGCTCGGAACCGGAGAGGATCACATGCAAACCCGCCGCGGACTATTGCTGCGCACGCCTGCGCTCAGCCTGCTGGCCCTGCCCACCCCGGTGTTTGGACGCGACCGGGTCGTCGATATCCGCAGCCACGGCGCGATCGGCGACGGACGGACGCTGAACACCCGCGCGATCCAGACGGCGATCGATGCCTGTGCGGCCGCGGGTGGCGGAATGATCGCGGTTCCGGCGGGGGTTTTCGTTACCGGATCGATCTGGCTGAAGCCGGGGGTCGGGCTTGAGCTGCGCAAGGGGGCGGTGCTGCGGGGATCGACCGATCTCGCCGACTATCCATTGGTCATGCGCCGCTTCGTCGAGGCATTCCCCGAACCGCTGCGCCTCGGCCTGATCAACGCACGCGACAATCACGGGCTGCGTATCATCGGCCCCGGCACGATCGATGGCGCGGGGGACACTTTCTGGCGGATGTTCTTCACCGTGCCGGACGAATATGTCGAGGGGAACAAGGTCCAGTACCACTTCCCCCAGCTCTGCTCGATCGAGGATTGCGACGACGTGCTGGTCAGCGGGGTGACGTTCAAGGACCCTGCCTTCTGGAACCTGCACCTGTACCGCTGCCGCCGCTCGGTGGTCGAGGATTGCCGCTTCGTGGTGCCGCACAAAATCCGCGCGCCCAGCAGCGACGGGGTGGATCTCGACAGCTGTCAGGACATCGTCGTGCGCCGCTGCTTCTTCTCGGTCGATGACGATTGCATCGCGCTCAAGGGGACGCAGGGTCCGGGCGCCGCCGCCTATGCCGAAGCGCCGCCGGTCGAGCGCATCCACATCCATGACTGCATGTTCGAACATGGCCTGGGCTGCGTCACCTATGGCAGCAACGCGACGATCGTGCGCGACGTGCGGGTCGAACGCATCACCAATGTCGGCGATATCCCGACGATCCGCTTCAAAGTGCGCCCCGACACGCCGGGACAGGTCTATGAAAAGCTGCGGGTGAAGGGCGTTCGGCTGGCCGAAGCGCCGACTCCCTATGGCCCGCTGTGGCATAATGGCGAGGTCTTCTACGACTATGGCAAACCCAACTTCAGCGAGGGCGATCCCGCCGTCGGCCTGATCGTCAACGCCCGCCTGACCCACGGCACCCGCGTCGAGCCAAAGATGCCCGGCGCGATCATCCGCGACGTGGTGATCGAGGATGTGAAGGGCACCACGCGCCGCTTCGGCAACATATCCGGCAATCCGACGACCGCGATCTCGGACTTCCTGCTCAAGGATATCGACGTCCGCCTCACCGATTCCGGCGAGCGGCAAAAGCTGATCGCACGCGACACGAAGAATATCCGCTTCGACAATGTCCGCGTCAACGGCGCACCGGGCGAGATCGTCACGTAAATCCCCGAGCCGGGCGTTGCTCATTCCTCCCCTGAGCTTGCTCAGGGGAGGTGGCAGCGCGTAGCGCTGACGGAGGGGCCGCCGCTGCAAGCGGCGGAATTTTGCCGAGCTGTTCACGGCCGTCTGCGCGGCCGCCCCTCCACCACCGCCTGCGGCGGCGGTCCCCCTCCCCTGAGACAAGCTCAGGGGAGGAATATCCAATCACAACTTATACGCCGACCGCACCAGATTATAGGCAAGGTCGGCGGCCACCGCCTGCGCTTCGTCCATCTCGATCCGGTGCTCGGCGACCAGCCGTGCGAGGAACGAGCAATCGACGCGGCGGCTCATGTCGTGCCGCGACGGGATCGACAGGAACGCGCGGGTGTCGTCGTTGAACCCGACCGTGTTGTAGAAGCCTCCGGTCTCGGTCACCTGCTCGCGGAAGCGCCGCATCCCCTCCGGGCTGTCATGGAACCACCACGCCGGGCCGATGCGCAGCGCCGGATAATGCCCCGCCAGCGGCGCGATCTCACGCGCGTAAGTGCTTTCATCCAGCGTGAAGAGGATGATCGTCAGGTCGCGCTCATTGCCGAACGCGTTGAGCAGCGGCTTGAGCGCATGGACATATTCGGTGCGCGACGGCCAGTCGTCGCCCTTCGCCTCGCCGAACCGCGCGGCGATCAGCGGGTTCTGGCTGCGCAGCGCGCCGGGATGGATCTGCATGACGAGCCCGTCATCCATGCTCATCCGCGCCATTTCGGTCAGCATCTGCCCGCGAAAACGCTCGGCATCCTTGGCATCGGCCTGCCCGTTGGCGACGCGACCATAGAGCGCAGCCGCCTCTTCCTGCGGTAGGTTTTCGGTGTGCGCGGTCGGATGACCATGATCGGTCGAGGTGCACCCGCCATGCTCGATGAAATAGCGCCGTCGCGCGCGCAGGGCGGCGAGATAGCCGTCCCAGCTGCCGACATCTTCCCCGGTGATCCGACCCAGTTCGGGCAGGTCGCTCTTGAAGCGCGGATGCTCGGGATCGACGACATTGTCCGGCCGGAACGCGGTCAGCACCCGCCCGCTCCAGCCGCTTTCCTTGATCGCACGATGGTGGCGCAGATCGTCGAGCGGGTCCTCGGTCGTCGCGAGCACCTCGATCCCGAAGCGGTCGAACAGCGCGCGCGGGCGATAGTCATCCTGCTTCAGCTTCGCGTCGATCTGGTCGTAGATGTCGTCCGCCGTCTCGGGCGACAGCCGCTGCGGAATGCCCATGATCTCGTGCAGCGCATGGCCCAGCCACATCCAACTCGGCGTCCCGCGCAGCAGGTGAAAATGCTGAGCGAGCAGGCGCCAGATCTTGCGCGGATCGCTCTCGACCCAGCCGCCATCGATCCGCGGCACGCCCAGATTCTCCAACGGCACGCCCTGGCTATAGAGCATGCGGAAGATATAATGATCGGGCACGATGAACAGCGACGCCGGGTCCGCGAACGGATCGTTGGTCGCGAACCACGACGGATCGGTATGGCCGTGCGGGCTGACGATCGGCAGGTCGCGGACGGTGCCATAGAGCTCCCGCGCGATGGCGCGGATGCCGGGGTCCGACGGGAACAGCCTGTCTTCATGCAGTCGGTAGGGGGTCGTCATCATCAGAAACCTTGTGAAGCGCCGCCATCGACCGGCAGCAGGACGCCGGTCACGAACTTCGCGGCGGGTGAACAGAGATAGACGGCGGCAAGGCCGATATCCTCGGCCTCCCCGAACCGGCCCATCGGCGTGCGTTGCAGGATGCGGTTGGAGCGCGCGGGATCGCCGTCGAGCGCGCGGCGCAGCATCGGCGATTCGATCCAGCCGGGCGCGATCGCATTGACCCGCACCCCCTGCCCCGCGACCTCGCACGACAGCGCCCGGACCATGCCGACATAGGCTGACTTGGCCGCCGAATAGGCGATCACCCCCGGCATCCCGATCAGCGACGTCATCGACGCGGTGAAGAGGATGCTGCCATGCCCCGCCGCGATCATGCCGGGCAGCACCGCCTGGGTCAGCGCGTGCGCGGCGAGCACATGCGTGTCGAGCATGGTCGAGAAGTCCTCGACCGGCGTATCGACCGCCAGCTTCTTGAAGTTGATCCCGGCATTGTTGAGCAGGATCGACACCTTGCCGGTCTTCGCGATCACCCGCTCGACCAAAGCCGGAAGCGCGGCAAAGTCGGTGACGTCCACCGCCTCCCAATGCGCGCCCTCGCCCAGCTCCTCGGCCGCCGCGCGGACCATCTCCTCACGCCGCCCGACCAGCACGACCTGCGCGCCCGCCGCATGCAGCGCACGCGCCATGCCCAGGCCCAGCCCCGTGCCGCCGCCGGTGATCAGCGCGACTTCGCCATCGAGGCGGAACGGATCATGCGGCACTGCGACACCCCCGATCCAGCTCCGGCGTGTCCTGGTGCTTGTACATCACGAAATACTCCCTGTGCCCCAGCGCTTCGGGCTTGCTTGGCGTGCCCGATGCGACGTCGCCGACCATCGCCGCCAGCGCGTCCGCCGCCGCATCGAGCGACAACTGCCCGGCGAGCACGCGGCCCGCGTCGAAATCCATATCCTCTTCCATCCGCGCATAGGTGCGGCTGTTGCCCGTCACCTTGATCAGCGGCGCGACCGGCGATCCGATCACGCTGCCCCGCCCGGTGATGAACAGCACGATCTGGCTGCCTCCCGAAATCAGGTCCATGATCCCTTCGGTATCGTTGGGATTGGTATAGCCGAACTGCATGAAGTGCGGGTCGGGCACCGAATCCATGATCCACATCCCCGGCCAGGGCGGCGCTTCACCGACCTTGATGACGCCCTGAATCGGTCGCGATCCGCTCTTGGCGAACGCGCCCATGCTCTTTTCCTCGATCGTCGTCAGCCCGCCCGCGAAATTGCCCGGGCTGACGGAGTATTGCCGGACGTCGCGGCAATAGGCTTCGGCCTTGGCATAGGCGGCCTCCAGTTCGCCGCGCGCACGATCGTCCACCGCACGGTCGAGGATGATGTCACGCAGCCCGATCATCTCGACAATCTCTTCGGCGATCGCGGAGCCTCCGGCATCGACCACCTTGTCGAACAGCCGCCCGACCACCGGATTGCCGACCAGCCCGCTGGTCCCGTCCGACCCGCCGCATTCGGCGCCCAGCGTCAGGTCGCCAAAGCCCATCTCGACCCGCGGCGTCTCGCGCCGGATGCGATCGCGCAGCGCGCGCACGCTGTCCTTGCCGCGCGCGACCGAACTGCGCGTACCGCCGACATCCTGAATGAAAAACGCGTCGGCCGGACGTCCGCTGCGCTCCACCGCCTCGGCGATCCGCGCCGGCTGGGTATATTCGCAGCCCAGCCCGACCGACAGCACCGCGCCGACATTGGGATGGCGCGCAAGGGCAAGCACCAGCCGGATCGCATATTGATTGTCGTAACAGCCGGGGAAGCCGATGACGTGGACATCCTCCTCACCCGCCGCGATGGCATGGGCGACATGTGCAGCGCATTGCACGGTGTAGATCACCAGCACGATGTTGCGCACGCCCTTGCGCCCATCGGCCCGCTGCCAGCCGCTCCAGCGCCGCGCCATAACGTCAGTCATAGACCATGTCCCTGGCCGCGCCGGTCACGGTGTCGAACCCGCCGGAGCGCCCGTCGAAGCGGCTGGCGCAATTATGCAGATGCACCCAGTCGCCGACCCGGATTGCGCTGCTGGCGATGCCGATCGGGATGCCGAACTTCACGACTGCGGCACCCTCCGCAATGTCGGCCAGCGCGACCTTGTGCCCCAGCGCGATCGGCCCGTGCAGCGCGATGTCCGGCCCGTCGACCAGGCTCACCCGCTCCGCCGCATCTTCCAGCAGCGTCGCGACATTGTCGTCGGTATGAATGCGGAATGCGCGGCTCATCGCATGCCTCACAAGATTCCGTATTTTGCGAATGCAGCGGTGCTCGACATCCCGCCCTCGATCTCGCGGCGGACCAGCTTCTCACCGCGCGCCTTTTCCAGCGCGCGCTCGATCGCCTCGGCCTCGCAATCGCGCGGGATCACCAGCACGCCGTCCAGATCGCCAAAGACCAGATCGCCCGGCTGCACCGTCACCGGCCCCACCTCGATCGGGCAGCGATAGTCGATCACCTTGGTCCGCACGCCCGAATCCTGCGCGAACCGCCCGCGGCTGAACACCGGCCAGTCCTGTTCCAGCACCTGCGGCGTGTCGCGGTGAAAGCCGTTGATCACCGCCCCCGCCGCCCCGCGCTGCCGCGCCGTCGCAGTCAGAATCTCGCCCCAATAGGCACAGCGCATCGCCCCGCCACTCGCCAGATAGATGTCCCCCGGCTCCAGCTGGTCGAGCGCCTGCGTCAGCTTGCCGAACGGCTCGGCCTGCGGGCCATAGACGTCGATCATGACGACCGGCATCGCCCGTCCGATCAGCTTCATCGCTGTCCGCATCGGCTGGATCGGTTGCGGCAGGAACTGGTGCACCCGCCCCATGCCGTCCAGAATGTCGCCCACCACCGGCGTGTACAGCTCGGTTCGGAACAGGTCGAAGATCGTCTTGTCGTCCATTGTCATGCCACCGTCGAAGTCCTGGCTGCGGGCTTCCGGACGATCAGCGCCATCACCAGCACCGCCAGCGGGTAGGCAATCGCCGCCCCGATGAAGAGCAGGGTGTAGTTGCCGCCCGTCGCGTCGAGGATGCGGCCCACCGCCATCGCCACGAACATGCCGACGATTCCGGCCGCGAAACCGCCCATGCCGATCACCGAGCTAACCCCGCGCGAGGGAACCGTATCCGATGCCAGCGTATAGAGATTGGCCGACATGCCCTGATGCCCCGCAGCTGCCAGCGCGATCATCAGCACCGCGGGCCACAAGTCCGAAACCCCGGCGATAAACGCGACCGGCAGCGGGCACAGCGCCATCAGGAACATCGTCAGCAACCGCGCCGGTACGGGCGACAAGCCCCCACCTATCATCCGCGACGAGATCCAGCCGCCCGCAATGCTGCCGACATCGGCGACCAGATAGATCACGACCAGCGGCGCGATCGCCCCCATCATGTCGATCCCGAACCGGTCATGCAGGAACCCCGGCACCCAGTTGAGGTAGAACCACCACACGGGGCTGGTCATCAACATGCCGACGACATAGGCCCAGGTGCCCCGGTAGCGCAGCAGCGACAGCCATGGGACATGCGGCTGTGGCGCGGGATCCTCCCCCGCCTTGATATATGCCAGCTCTTCGGCGGAGAGGCGGCTTTGCCGTTCAGGCTGGTCGTAAAAGCGCCACCAGAGCAGCAGCCAGATGATGCCGAGGCTGCCCGCGATGAGGAAGGCCGCGCGCCAGCCAAAGGCGGCAACCAGAAACGGCAGCGAGATCGGGGTCACGATCGCGCCGATATTGCTGCCTGCGTTGAAGATGCCGGTCGCGAAGGCGCGCTCCTGCGGCGGAAACCATTCGCGCACCGCCTTGATCGAGGCCGGGAAATTTCCGCCTTCGGTGATGCCCAGCACCCCGCGCGCGATCTTGAACCCCAACACGGTCGACATGAAGCCGTGCGCCGCCGCGGCGAGGCTCCATCCGAACACCGCCAGCGACAGACCTTTGCGCACGCCGATCCGGTCGATCAAGCGCCCGCCAAGCAGATAGCCAAAGGCGTACATCAACGAGAAGGCGGCGACGATGTCGCCGTAATCGGTCTCGCTCCAGCCCAGCTCCGCATCCAGCGTCGGCTTGAGCAGCCCGAATATCTGACGGTCGATGTAGCAAATGGTGGTCGAGGCGAAGAGCAGCGCGCAGATCACCCAGCGATATCGCCCGACTGGTTTTACCGCGCGGTAATCGGCGCCGGCGGCGCGGGTGTCCGTCGTCATGATCTTGGCATCCCTTCCATGCTGCTTGCAGCCCGGAGCCGTCTGAGCATTCCTAAACCTGTCATACAGGTTTGATTGATTTGCTGCGATATGACAAGCTGCTTTTTGCTGTAAAGTGCGGATCGCGGCGAAACGGTGCGCGAACCGCAAGCTGGGAGGATCGATTGCAAGCGGCGAATGAAGACGAGGTCGCCCCCTCGAAACCCAGCAGACTGGTCGAACAGGTCATCGCCTATCTTCGCGATCATGTGGCGAGCGAGCAGTTGCGCCCCGGCGCCCGGCTGCCCAGCGAAACGACGATCAGCGAGACGCTGGGCGTCAGTCGGCCGGTGGTGCGAGAGGCGATGCGGACGCTGGCAGCGACTGGCCTCGTCGAGATGGCGGTGGGCAAGCGCGCGACGATCGTGCCGGTCGATGGCACGATGATGTCGCGCGTCATCAGCAATGCGGTGCTGATCGGCCAGGCGAACGAACGCGATATATTGGAGCTGCGTCGCGGGGTGGAGATCGCAATGGTGGTTCTTGCAGCGCAGCATCGCAGCGCGGAACAGGCGGCGGAACTCGAATCGATCGTCGTCGATATGGCGAGGCATATCGACGATGCCGAACGCTATCTCGCGCTCGACCTCAGGCTGCACGTGACGCTGGCGGAGGCGACCGGCAACCCCCTCTATTCGCTGCTGATCGACGCGCTGCGCCAGTTGATCCTTGTCGCGATGAGCACCGGACGCGAGCGTTGGTCGGAGATCCGGGGCCTGGACCGGGTCCAGGAGCTGCACGAGCAGATCGTTCGGGCGGTCGTCGCTGGCGATCCCGCTGCCGCGGCGGCGGCAATGGCGCAGCATTTCGACGACGCGCTGACGGTGATCCTCGCCCCGCTCGCCGCGAAATCGGAAGCGACGTCGGGACCGCATTGAACGCCGCGCTATTTTCCGCCACATACCTGTCAGACAAGTTTGGGGGCGAAAGCGCATATGCGTATCGAGAAGTTTGAGACCTGGATCTGCAACCGGCCCAAGGGGCTGTTCGACGAGGATCGCGAGGGCGCGGCGCCGATGCCGTGGAGCTATGGCGTCGGGCGCATCGAAACGTCCGATGGGGTCGAGGGCATCGCGACCTTCTGGGCCGCGCGCTCCGGCGCAGTTACCGACGCCTATCTCACCGATGTGATCGCGCCGGTCATTCTGGGCCGCAGCATCCATGACCGCGAGGCGATCTGGCACGATTTCTGGAATATCGACCGGCACGGCGCCTTCTTCCCGGTCTTCCTCCCTGGCCCGATCGACGTGGCCTTGTGGGATGCCGCCGCGCGCACTGCCGGTCTGCCGCTGCACAAATATCTCGGCAGCTACCGCACCAGCCTGCCCGTCTATGCCAGCAGCCTGTGGTTGCCCGGCGTCGAGGATTATGTGCGCGAGGCGCTGGCGTACAAGGAACGCGGGTTCAAGGCATATAAGGTCCACCCCTGCGGTCCGAGCAGCGTCGACATGGAAATCCATGCCGCGGTGCGCGAGGCGGTCGGTCCCGACATGATCCTGATGACCGATCCGGTATCCGAATATACGCTGCATGAGGCGATCAAGGTCGCCCGCCATCTCGAACAGCTCGACTATTACTGGTTCGAGGAGCCGTTCCGCGATTACGAGCTCGACAAATATGCCAAACTCGCCGCCGCAGTGGACATCCCGATCGTCGGCACCGAGACGACGCGCGGCGGGCCATGGGGCGTGGCACAGGCGATCAAGGCCGACGCGGTCGACATGGTGCGCGCCGACGTCTCGTGGAAGGGCGGCATCACCGGCACGCTCAAGGTCTGCCACCTCGCCGAAGCGCATGGCATGAACTGCGAATTGCACACCACGACGATGGGGCCGATGGACATTGCCAATGTTCACGTCGCCTGTGCCGTGCGCAACTCGGAATATTTCGAGCTGTTCGTCCCGGAGGACACGTTCCAGATCCCGATGAAGCAGAGCCTGCGCGAGTTCATGGACGCGGATGGCCGCATCCACGTTCCCGAGGGTCCCGGACTGGGGATCGACATCGACTGGGACCTTGTCGACGCCAATTGCGTTTCCAAGCGGACATTCAAGGCGTGACCCTCCATTCTTTATCATAATACGTCATACATTTCTTGACGCAAGGGTGGCCACGACTAGACGGCGGGTATCGTTGGGATGCGCTACGCGCCGCCCGGCCCGGAACCGACAGGACACCGCAGGACAGGAGGATATCCATGCTGACCGGAGAGCTATTCATCGCGGGGGATCGCCGCGGATCGGCCACCCGTTTCCACGCACATGACCCGGCGCTGGGCGAGCGCATCGACGCACCCGGATTTGCCGAGGCCAGCGCGCAGGATGTTGCCGATGCCTGTGCGGCGGCGGACGCAGCTTCGCGCCCCTATGCCGCGCTCCCGCTCGATCGGCGCGCGGCGTTTCTGGAGGCGATCGCCGATGCGATCGAGGCGCTGGGCGATGCGCTGATCGATCGGGCCTGCCGTGAAACCGGCCTGCCCGCCGCCCGTATCACCGGCGAGCGCGGCCGTACCGCGAACCAGCTGCGGCTGTTCGCGCGCGAGGTGCGCGACGGCCAGTGGCAGAAGCTGCGCATCGACCATGCCGATCCCAGCCGCACGCCGCCGCGGCCCGACCTGCGACTGCGGATGATCCCGCTGGGGCCGGTCGCGGTGTTCGGCGCGTCCAATTTCCCGCTCGCCTTTTCGACCGCAGGCGGCGACACCGCATCGGCGCTGGCGGCGGGCTGCCCGGTGGTCGTAAAAGGCCATCGCGCGCATCCCGGCACGTCGGAACTGATCGCTGGCGCGATTACCCGCGCGGCGGAGGCGACGGGAATGCCGAAGGGCGTGTTCAGCCTGGTCAATGGCGCGCGCTCGACCGGCGAGGCGCTGGTCGCCGATCCCCGCATCCAGGCGGTGGGCTTTACCGGATCGCGCGGCGGGGGTGAGGCGCTGATGCGGATCGCCGCCGCTCGCCCGCGCCCGATCCCCGTCTATGCCGAAATGTCGGCGATCAACCCGGTGATCCTGATGCCGCACGCGCTCGCCGCGCGGGGCTCGGCGCTGGCGGAAGGGTTCGTCGCCAGCCTGTCAATGGGCGCGGGGCAGTTCTGCACCAATCCCGGCCTGGTGCTCGGGATCGACGGCCCGGACCTCGACGCATTCGTCGCGCGCGCAAGCGATGTTCTGGCCGCACAAGCGCCGCAAGTCATGCTGACCGACGGAATCTGTGCTGCCTATAGCGAGGGCAAGGCGAAGCTGTCCGCCAGCGCCCATGTGACACCGATCGCGCAGGGGATCGCGGCGGAAACGCCCTGTCAGGGCTGCGCCGCGCTGTTCAGCATAGCGGGCAAGGACTTGCTGGCCGACCCCGTCCACCTGCACGAGATGTTCGGCGCCGCATCGATCGTCGTGCGTTGCGCCGATCTGGCCGAACTCACCGGAATCCTCGCCGCACTGGAAGGTCAGTTGACTGCCACGCTCCACATCGACGCGGGCGACCATGACGCCGCACGCGAGCTGATGCCGGTACTGGAGCGACTGGCGGGCCGTATCCTCGCCAATGGCTGGCCAACCGGGGTCGAGGTGACCCATGCGATGGTCCATGGCGGCCCCTATCCCGCGACCTCCGACCCGCGCAGCACGTCCGTCGGTACGCTGGCAATCGACCGTTTCCTGCGCCCCGTGAGCTATCAGGATATCCCCGCCGACCTGCTCCCGGCATCGCTGCGCGAGGACGGGCAGGCCGGCACGCTGGCCCGGATCGACGGGGCCTGGAGAGTTTAAACGGGAACGGGTGCGTCGGGGCGGATCAGCCCCGCCGCCCGCAAATCTGCCCAGCATTGCGCGGGGATCGGGTGGTGGATGAGTCCGAGGGCGGCGTCCACCTGCCCGACAGATCCCATACCCGGCACGACCGAGGCCACCTGCGGATGCGCCAGCGGGAATTGCAGCGCCGCGGCTGGCAGCGGTACGCCATGTGCCGCGCAGATCGTCTCGATCCGGCCGACGCGGTCGATGATCGCGGCTGGGGCCGGTTCGTAGTTGAAATTGGGGATGGTGCCGGTCCGCACGCCCTTGGCGAGGATGCCCGAATTATATGGCCCGGCGATCACCAGCTGCACTCCGCGTTCCGCGCAGAGCGGCAGCAGGTGGTCCAGCGGGTCCTGCTCGAGCAACGTGTAGCGCCCGGCAAGCATCAGCAGGTCGATATCGCCGGCGCCCAGCATCTCGACGCACACAGCGGCCTCGTTGACCCCCAGGCCGATGGCGGACACCGCGCCCGAATCGCGCAACTCGCGCATCGCACGATAGCCGCCCTCGACAAATTCGGCGAAGCGGCGCGGGTGATCGGCGCCATGGGCGAAGCTGCCGATGTCGTGCGCGTAAAGGATGTCGATGCGGTCGCGGCGCAGCCGCTTCAGGCTGGACTCATGGCTACGCATCACTGCGTCATAGCTGTAATCGAACACGCTCTCATAAGGTTCGGGCGTGACGAACCCCTGACGGATCGCCGACAAATCGGCCTCGGGACGCGGATCGAGCCGTCGCCCGACCTTGGTCGAGACAATGGCGGCACCGTCCGGGTCCAATTCGGTCAGCGCGGCGCCCAGCCGTTTTTCGCTGAGGCCAAAGCCATAATGTGGGGCGGTGTCGAAATAGCGGATGCCCGCCTCCCAAGCCCGGCGCACCACCGCCTGCGCCTGATCCGCCGGAATCGCGCGATAGAGGTTGCCGATCGACGCCGCGCCGAATGCCAGCGGGCCGAGATCGCCGAGCGGCGCGCTCATGCCAGCACCTGTACGTCGCCCAGCACGATCCCGGTGCTCGCCTGCGCCGAGACCGCTTCGCCGCGCGGCTTGCTCGACGAGAGCCCGTCGACCTGCGCGCCCTGCACGTTGCGCAGCGCGATCGTGGGCCGCGCATCCGGCACGTCGGTCGTGAACCGGCACTCGCGCACGCTCAGGCGTTTCGCGTGACGCGCCCAGAGGCCATGCGCGGGGAGTGTCTTGAGATAGCTGACCTCAAGGCTGGTCTCGCGGCGATATTCGGGATCGCGCGCGGCGTCCGCAGCGGTGCCGCCACCCGCCGACTGCACGTCGATCCCGGTAAAACTCACATCCTCGACCGGTCCGTCGGCAAAGCCCTCCACCCCGCAGGGATAGCGGGGATCGACGCCCGATGCCTGGACATCCTCGAACCGCACGCGGCGGATCGTGCCGACCGGTGTTCCCTTCGGCGCCCGCATCCGCGCACCGTGATGGACGAACAGCGGGTGGTTGACCGGATCGCGCAGCACGATGCCCGATATCGACACGTCCTCCATCGTTCCGCCATCGACGATACCGATCAGGATGCCGCGGGTATTGGTGCAGAGACAGTCGGCGATGCGGACATTGCGGAACCCGCCATTGGTCTCGGTCCCCATCTTGATCCGCCCCAGCACGCCGATCCTGTCCGGCGCGGGATAATCGGACGGGCGATAGCTGCCGTCGAGCAGCGATCCCATCAGATAGCCACTGGTCTTGCACCCCTGGATCAAGATGTCCTCGCACATCACCTTGCGGCCCAGCGCATAGCTGCTCTTGAGCACGATCGCATCGTCCTTGGGCGCGTTGACCGTGCAGTTGACGACGCGCACGTCGCGACAGCAATCGATATCGATCCCGTCGCGATCGGTGTCGATCACGATCCCGTCCAGCGCCATGTTGGTGCAGCCATGCGCAATGATGCCGAAATGCCCGGCCTGAAGGATCGTGAAATCCTGAAGCCGCACGTTGCGGCAATTCATCAGGCCGATCGTCTTGTTCGCCCGACCGACCTGCGCCGCCTCGTTCGGATCGCGCAGCATGAACTCCTTCGGACTGATGCCCAGCGCCCTGGCCGATTGCCAGCTATCGCGCTGCCACCAGCGATCCCCGGGCCCTTCGCGATCAAGGCCCAGCCCGTGCAGCATCCCCGGCCCAACCACGCCGATGTTCGATGCGCCATCGGCATAGATCAGGCTGTTATGGACATGGGTGATCCCGAAATCCTGAAACTGCTGCTCCAGATAATTTTCGGGCGCATCATAGTGGCGCCCGTGAATGTCGGGATCGGCAGCCTCGATCACCGCGCCAGCCGATAGCCCAAGCGTGACATTGTCGAGCAGGCGGATCGAAAAGCTGAGATAGCGGCCCGGCGGAACCAGCACGACACCCCCGCCCTGCTTCGCTGCGGCCTGTACCGCACGGTTGATCGCGGGGCTGTCGATCGTCCGCCCGTCGCCGCGCGCGCCGTGGTCGCGGATATTCTCCACGCCATGCCCGGTCAACGCCGACTGGGCCAGCGCGGGGCTGCCCAGCAAGAGGATGAGGAGCCCGATGGTCGAACGGCGATCCATGGAAAAGTCGGCGCTTGCGTGTCGATCAAACATAATTCATCATATGTTTGATCGCGGCATCTGTCCATGCCGCTTGTCCCGATTAGGAGAAAGTTTGATGGGCCGTCTGGAAGGCAAGGTCGCGCTGGTCACCGCTGCGGGCCAGGGGATCGGCCGGGCCACTGCGCAAGCCTTTGTCCGCGAGGGCGCACGCGTCATCGCCACCGATGTCCGCGCCGAAGCGCTGGAGGGACTCGACGGCGCCGAAACGCGCGTGCTCGACGTCACCGATGCCGCCGCGGTCAAGGCGATCGCCGCCGCCTATCCCGAACTCAACGTCCTCTATAACTGCGCGGGCGTCGTCCACGCCGGCACCATCCTCGACTGTGACGAGGATCAATGGGACTTCGCCTATGCGCTCAACGTCACCGCGCAATATCGCATGATCCGCGCAGTGCTGCCCGGCATGATCGCGGGTGGCGGCGGATCGATCATCAACATGTCGTCGATCTGCTCCAGCATCAAGGCGGTGCCCAACCGCTTCGCCTATGGCGCGACCAAGGCGGCGGTGATCGGCCTCACCAAATCGGTCGCGATCGACTATGTCACCAAGGGCATCCGCTGCAACGCGATCTGCCCCGGCACGGTGGAGACGCCCTCGCTGATCCAACGGCTGCACGACACTGGCGATTTCGAAAAAGCCTATGCCGAATTCACCGCGCGTCAGGCGATGGGTCGGTTCGGGCGGGTCGATGAACTCGCCGCGCTCGCCGTCTATCTGGCATCGGACGAAAGCGCCTTCACCACCGGCACGACCAGCGTCATCGATGGCGGCTGGGTAAACTAGCCGATGATGACGGCACCGGCCCGCTCCCCCACCCGGCCACCCATAGAATACACTGTCGTTGGGTGGCCGGGTGGGGGAGCGGGCCGGTGCCGCCACTGTTTCAGCTCTGCTGAAACAACCCTAAAAGAACACTCCAGGAGAGGTTTCCCATGATCGCACGCTCGCTGACCCTCGCCGTCGCGCTGCTGTCCGCCTCGACCGCGATGGCGCAGGTCACCGTCCACGTCGCGCCAACCGGCGACGATCGCGCGCCGGGGACTCAGGACCGCCCGGTCCGCACGCTCGAACGCGCCCAGACGCTCGTCCGCGCCAGCAATGCGCGGCACGACGTCACCGTGCTGCTCGCCGACGGCACCTATCGCCTCACTGCGCCGCTGGTCTTCCGCCGCGCCGATGGCGGGTTGAACGGCAAGCGCGTGGAATGGCGCGCCGCCGATGGCGCAAAGCCAATCATCTCCTCGGGCATCGAAGTCACCGGCTTCACATCCTATGACGCCGACCGCCGCATCTATGTCGCCGCGACGCCAAAGGGGCTGGATACGCGCCAGATCTGGGTCAACGGCACTGTCGCCGAACGCCCATGGATCGAACTCAAATCCTCCGACGTGAAATTCGGCCCGACCGGTTTTGAGATCACCAACCCCAAATATGACTATATCGCCAGGCTCGCCCGGCCCGACCGGCTGGAGCTGGAGGCGACCGGCTTCTTCACCGACCGCTATTCCCCGGTTAAGTCCATCGACGGCATGCGCGTCACCATGCACCAGCCCGCCTGGGACAATAACACATGGGGCTATGACACGATCAGCAAGCCGATCTTCCCCGATGATTCGCGCCTGTTCCTGGTCAACGCGCTCGAATTCATCGGCAAGACCAACGACTGGCACGCGCGCTATCACCAATGGGTGATCGAGCCGGAAGCCGGGAAACTGTATCTGCGGACCGGGATCGACGAGGATATCAAGGACCTCAAGGTCGTCGTCCCCACGCTCGAGACGCTGGTCTCGATCAGTGGCACGCCCGAAGCGCCGATCGAGCGGATCAGCTTTCGGGGCATCACCTTCGCGCACAGCTCATGGCTCGGCCCGTCGCAGCCGACCGGCTATGCCAACCAGCAGAGCGGCGCGTTCCTAAAGGACGTCTCTCCCATCCGCCCCAAGGACGCGTGGGAGAAATGTGGCTGGGGCTGTGTCGAGTTCGAATCGATGCGTCTCAAATGGCACCAGATGCCCGCCGCGGTTCAGGTCTCCGCCGCACGCGACGTCGTGTTTGAAGGCAATCACTTCAACCAGCTCGGCCAGATCGCACTCGGCATCGGCAACGAACCGACCGCGCATCTGACCGGCGTCGGCCTCGCCACCAGCGGCATCCGCGTCTCGCGCAACCGATTCTCGGTGCTGGCGGGCGGCGCGATCATGGCGGGCGGCGTGCGCACCGACGCGCATCACCCGTCCAACCCGAACCTGATCAACCGCGACCTCGTCATCGCCGACAACACGCTCGTCACGGTCAGCCAGGATTACAAGGACAACGCCGCGATCCTGACCACGTACATCGACGGCGCACAGATCCTGCACAACGACATCAGCGACGCGCCCTATGACGCGATCGCGACCGGCTGGGGCTGGGGCTATAACGATGCCGGCGGCAATCCCAATTATGAGGAAAATGCCAAGGGCTATGTCCACAACCCCAAATTCACCACCCCCACCACGCTGCGCAACACACTGGTCGAGGGCAACCGCATCCATGGCGTGAAGCTATGGTATGAGGATGGCGGCGCGATCTACAATCTCTCGGCGAACCCGGATTCCATCATCCGTCGCAACCATATCTTCGACATTTCAAACCGGATCGGCATCTATCTGGACGAGGGCAGCAAGCACTTCACCGTGACCGAGAATGTCGTCGAGACCGGTGGCAAGTGGCTGAACATCAACACCGCCGGGAAGATGTACCGCCGCAAGATCTCCACCGACAACCGCGCGGTCGGCAACTGGCACAATTCGATGAGCACCGGAGGGCGCTGGCTGCCCGAGATCGGCAATGACCCGGGGGGGAACTTCCTGGTCCCCGACCGTAACTGGCCGACCGAGGCGCGCAAGGTGATCGAGGCGGCCGGCCCGCGCGACTGACCCCATAGTGGCTACGTCGAACGCCGTCCTCGCCCAGTGCGAGGGCGGCGTTCCTGTGTGCGCCATGCACAAGAAGACCCGCCGACGGTGAGGCCGTTGGCGGGTCAGAGGGGAGAGAGAGGGTCAGGGTCGCGTAGCGTAGCGCCAGGTCACGTGATCGGTGAGCAGCGTGCCCTCCGGCGTCCGCGCCCGCGCTTCGACGCGGTTCTCGCCCTTGGTCAGCTCGATCGTCCACTTGGCCATGCGATCCTCGACCGGCACCGTCTTCCACGCCCCGCCATTCAGGCGCAGCTCGATGCTGGGCAGGTTGGAGAAGGCCATCACCTTCACTTGGCTCGTCCGCTTGTCGGTATCACGGCGGCTGGTGATGTGGAGCATCGGCTTTTCGGCCCAATTGGCCTGATACCAGTAATAGGCGTCCTTCTTCGTCTGCCGGTCCTCGGTCACCAGCCCCTTGTCGTTGATCGCGGGGCGGTCACCCTCGTTGCGCTTGAACGACGGGAAATCGATGCCCAGCCAGATGAAGGTCGACCACAGGAACGGCCGCTTCTTCATCTCCAGCCAATGCTTGATGTGGAAATCGGTCTGATATTGTTCGGGGTGCCAGTATCCGTTCGATTCCGGCCGCGTCACCACCGGATCTTCCTGATGCAGGATCGACGCGCCCGCACCATATTCGCTGACCCCGATCGGACGGGTCGGCATCTTGGCATGGAGCTCATCGGCCCAGGGGCCGATGTCCTCCGACTTGGTCCAGTACCAGCCGAAATAGCGATTGTACGACACGGTATCGCTGTGCAGCGCGATCGGGTCGTTGTCGTCCAGACAGCAATGCGCATAGGTCGTTGGACGCAACGGATCGAGCGTCTTGGCCGTCGTGTTGAGGTCCGCCAGAATCCGGTTGGACGCCGCATCCGATACGCGGATTTCGTTGCCGATCCCCCAGAGCGCGACCGACGGGTTGTTGTAGGTCTGCGCGATCAGTTCGCGCATCTGCTGCACAAGATTGGTGCGGAACGCATCCGACTGATCATGATCGTCGATCAGCGGCACCTCTGTCAGCAACAGGATGCCCAGCTCGTCCGCCCGGTCATAAACCCGCTGCGGATGCTGCATATGCGCCAGGCGAATGCCGGTCACGCCCATCTCGTCGAAGATCTGCAAATCCTCGTCGATCTCCGCCTGCGTCACGATTGGCCCACGCCCGTACCGCGTCGGCATCTGCAAATTGACGCCATAGAGCGGGTAGCGCTTGCCGTTGAGCAGGAACGTCCCGTCGGGCTTGACCGCGACGGTGCGGATGCCGAGCGGCGCGGTCTGGCTGTCGATCGCCTTGCCACCCGCGACGACCTCGCTGGTCACGCGATAGAGATAGGGCGATTTGCGCCCTTCCCACAGCTTGGGCGACCTGAGCGTGAAGCGCTGGTCCGCTGTCCCCCGCGCGCCCGGAGCCAGCGTCAACGGACTGCGCTGCGTCGCGACCACCTTGCCCTGCGCATCGGCGATCCGCGTGACGATCTGAAAGGTCGCGGGCGCCGCGCGGTCGTTGACCACCGCTGCGGTCAGTCCAACCGTCGCGCTCCCCTTCCCCAGCGCCTCGGTCCGCACCTTGATGCCGGGGCCGGCATGGTCGAGCCGGTCGAAATGCAGCTCGGGCGTCGCGATCAGCTTCACCTCACGATAGAGGCCGCCAAAGATGTTGAAGTCGCCGTTCAGCGGCGAAATCTGGGGGTTCTTCGCATTGTCGACCCGCACCGCGAGCAGGTTCTCGCCTGCCTTCAGCTTGCCGGTTACGTCGAACCGGAACGCGGCATAGCCGCCTTCATGGCTCCCCACCTTCTCGCCGTTCAGCCACACATCGGCCGTCAGCGTCGCGCCGCCGAAATGCAGCAGATAGCGGGTCGCCGCGCGCGGCTTGTGGTCGATCTTCAGCCGGTACCAGGCGGGGCCGCGATAATAGACGCCCTCGGGCTCGCCGCGCGCCTTGGCGCCGCCGATCCCCGAATCCTCGGCGTTATAGGTGTGCGGCACCGCGACCCGCGACCAGCCGGCGTCGTCAAAGCCCGGGCGCTCGGCGCCGGCGACGTCCCGCTTGACGAAGCGCCAGCCTTCGCTGAGCGGCAATGCCTCCTGGGCACTCGCGACCGGCGCAGCAGCCAGCGCCAGGCCCAACAGACCGCGTCGAATAAAGGTGATCATGCGCCTGTCTCCCTGGCGAAGCTGGTAACCGATCCGACCGCGATGTTCCGGCTCGCCGCGTCGGCACGGATCGCCGCGTCGCGCGGTTTCGGGGCGGTCAACCCGCCGATCACGGCGCCGTTGACATTCTCCAGCGCGATGGTCGGGCGCGCATCCGGCGCGCTCACGTCGAAACTGGAATCGGTGATTGCGAGATTGCGGACGTGCCGGGCGTACAGCCCATGCGCGGGCAGCGTTCCCATGAAACTCGGCTCCAGGCTGGAATTGCGCCGCTCGGGCACCTGCCGCGCCGCGTCCTCGGCCGTGCCACCACCCGCCGCCTGCACATGCACGCCGCGAAAGCTCACATCCTCGATGATCCCGTCCGGAATGCCGACGACCCCGCACGGATATTCGCGCCGCGCGCCCGACACCTGGATGTCGGTGAAGCGCACCCGCCGCACCTTCGCCACCCCCGCCCCGCGCGGCGCACGGTTGCGCGCGGACAGGCGCAGGAAGATCGGGTGGTTGACCGGGTTGATCAGGTTGATGTCGCGAAACGTCACATCCTCCAGCACCCCGCCATCGATCGCACCCAGCTGAAGCCCGCGCGTATTCTCGCAGATACAGTCGGCGATCAGGACGTTGCGGAACCCGGCGATCGAATCGGTGCCGAGCTTGATCCGTCCGAGCACGCCGACCTTGTCGGGCGCGAGATAGGGCGAAGGTTGGTAGGTGCCGTCGAGCAGGGTGCCGAGCAGATAGCCGCTGGTCTTGCACCCGATGACCTGCACGTCCTCGCAGAAGCGCGCCTCCTGCAATCCGTAGCTGCTTTTGAGAACGATCGCGTCGTCCTTTGGCGCGTTGACAACGCAATTGGTGACGCGAACGTCGCGACAGCAGTCGATATCGATGCCGTCGCGATCGGTATCGACCGTAATCCCGTCGATCCGCACATTGGTGCACCCCATCGAATAACAGGCGAAATGCCCGCCCTGCAGGATCGAGAAATCCTTGAGCAGCACGTTGCGACAGCGGATCAGCCCGATCGCCTTGTTGCCGCGCCCCTCATATTTCATCTCCTCGGGGTTCGCCCGCCGCGCCGCATCGGCGCTCAGCCCACGCTCCTTGGGCGACTTCCAGCCCGGCACGCCGTGCCAGCCCTGCGGCGGTCCGGCGCGATCCAGGCCCAGACCGTGGATCAATCCCTGGCCAATGATCGCGATGTCGCTGACCCCGTCGCCATAGATCAGGCTGTTGTGGAAATGGGCGAGGCCATAGTCGACGAACTGCTCCTCCCACACGCCCTCTGGCAGGTCGTATTGCCCCTTGTGCGTGTCGGGATTGGCAGCCTCGATCACCGATCCCGGCATCAGCACGATGGTGATGTGGCTGCGCAGCCGGATCGAGAAGCACAGATAGCGCCCCGGCGGAACGACGATCGTGCCCCCGCCCTGCGCGCTGGCGGCATCGATCGCACGCTTGAAGGCGACCGAATCGATCGCCTTGCCGTCGCCCTTGGCACCATAGTCGCGGATATTATGGAAGCCGGTCAGAGTGCCCGTCGCACGAACCGGCACGCTCGCCGCTGCCATCGCCGCGCCAATTCCGGTCATCGCCGCCCGCCGTCCGATTTCGGCCCGGGTGCCAAGCATATGCCTCTCCTGTCTATTCGCCTTGTTGTATGATGAATGATGATACAGAACAGCGCAACCTGTAAGTCAGGTTATAATGGCTCGCTGTGCATCGAGGCGAAGCGTCAGGTCTGCTCGCGCGGGCATCTCGGTCAGGATCGACCGGGTGATCCGCTCATAATGCTCGACGAACCGGTCGAGCGCCGCGTCATCCATCGTTTCCGCCGGATCGCGACCCTCACGCCGCAACCGGGCGCGCAACGCCGCTTCCTGCTCGCCACGCCACCGCCGCACGACGGAGAAATCGGGTGCGGCCAGCAGGACCAGACGGTCGATCCGGTCGAACAGCGCCCGGTAGGGTCCGGCCAGCGCCGCATTGACGGCGCGGCGCCAGATACCGTCCGGGTCTTCATCCTGTTCGAGCCGATTGACCGGATCGGCCAGCGCGACATCGGCTTGGGGCCGCGCGCCGACGCACCAGCCTTCGAAGATCAGCAGGTCCAGCGCGTCCACGGCTTCCCAGGCTTCACGAGGCAATGGCGCGTCGGACGCCTTGTCGAAGCGCGGGAGCTGCACCGGCGTTCCCGCCCTGACCGCATCGAGGATAGCGCATCCCGACGCGGCGTCATGGGTCAGCGGCACGCCCCGCGTCGCAAACAGGGGATGAACGTCACGCGCCAATTCGGCCCGGGCTGCACGGCCGAGATAGAGATCGTCGAGCGAGAGCGTCGCCGCCCGAATACCGGCGGCCGCAAAGCGCGAGACAAGCGCATCGGCCAGCGTCGACTTGCCGCTGCCCTGCGCACCGCAGATGCCGAGCACCAGCGGCCCGCGCGCGGCATCCAGCCAGCGCTCGGTCGCGTTACCGACCGGATCAAGCGACGCGATCAAGCAGCGGCTCCCCGGCGAAGAAGCGGTCGAGATTGTCCGCGACCTTCATCCCCATCGCCTCGCGCGTTTCCAGCGTGGCCGACCCGAGATGCGGCAGGAGCACGGCGTTGGGCCGATCGACCAGCGCCGGATGCACGCGCGGCTCATCGGCGTAGACGTCAAGGCCTGCAGCCGCGATCGTAGCATTGGACAGCGACGCCGCCAGCGCCGCCTCGTCGACCAGCGTGCCGCGTCCGGTATTCACCAGTACCGCGCCCGGCTTCATCGCGGCCAGCGCGTCCGCATCGATCATATGGTGCGTCGCCGCGCCACCCGGCGCGTGGAGCGAGACGATATCGGCAGCACGCAGCAGGCCATCGAGCGTCGGATGATAGGCGCAGTCCGGTACATCGTCCGCCTGGCTGCGACTGTGAACCGCCACGTCCATTCCAAAGGCGCGGGCGCGCACGGCGACCGCCCTTGCGATCCGGCCATAGCCGACCAGTCCCAATATCTTGCCGCGCAACGACTGGCCCAGAAGATGCGTGGGCCGCCAGCCGGTCCATTCGCCCGCGCGCAGTTCGCGCTCGCCCTCCCCTGCCCGACGGGTGGCCATCAGGATGAGCGTCATGGCGATATCGGCGGTCGCGTCGGTCAGGACATCGGGCGTGTTGCTGACCGCGATGCCGGCCGCGCGCGCGGCATCGAGGTCGATATGCTCGAAGCCTGCGCCGTAATTGCCGATGATGCGCGCCCTGCGCCCGACGGTCAGGAGGATGTCGCGCGTGATCCTGTCTGTCACGGTTGGGCACAGCGCGTCATGCTCACGCATCGCCCGGGCCAGCGCCGCGGCATCCATCGGCACGTCGCGTTCGTTGCGGGTCACTTCATAGCGTGCGGCGAGCCGCGCCTCGACCGCTTCGGGCCAGCGACGGGTGAGCAAAATCCGGGGCTTTGTCATCCCTTCACTCTAACGCCGCCGGAACACAGGCGCGCGCTTTTCCGCAAAAGCCGCACGCCCCTCCTGTGCGTCCTCGGTCGCGAAGCAGATCGCCTGGAGGTCACGCTCATATTCGATCGCCTTCTCCCACGACATGGTGTGCGCGGCGCGCAAATTGAGCTTGGCGGTTTCCGCCGCGATCGGCGCGCGGGAGGCGATCGTCGCCGCGATTTCCTGCGCGCGGGGCAGCAGCGCGTCGGGCGAAAGGACTTCACTGACCAGTCCCCAGTCGAGCGCCTTCTGCGCATCGAACATGTCGCCGGTCAGCAGCATCATCGCCGCGTTGGACGTGCCCATCGCATAGGTCAGCCCTGCCGCCATCCCGCCGCCGCCGATCCAGCCCAGCTTGATCTCCGGCGCGGCAAAGCGCGCATTGCTGCTGGCGATGCGGATATCGGCGGCCATCGCGGTCTCCAGCCCGCCGCCGAGCGCATAGCCGTTGACTGCCGCAACCACCGGCTTGCGGCAGGCGCGCAGCGCATCGCAATAATCGTCGCGATTGCGGAAGTCCCAAGGGGTCGCATAGGTGTCGAGCGTGGTGATGTCGGAGCCTGCCGAGAACGCCTTCTCCCCCGCCCCCGTGATGACGACGCAGCGCACCGCATCGCTCGCATTGCACTCGGCCACCGCATCGATCAGCGCTGCCGCCATCTCCGGCGTCAGCGCATTCAGCTTGGCCGGTCGGTTGAGCGTGATGGTGGCGACGTGATCGCTCATATCGAACAACAGGTCTTGGGTCATGTCTCGGCTCCTGCCGGATGATGATTGCGATAGAGGGTTTCGAGATCGTCCAGCACCGGATCGGCAGCCGCACCCTCAAGCAATGCCGCACGCAACCGCGCCGACGCGTGGGTCTGGAACGCGATCGCCCCGTCATGGCGGGGGCGCAGCAACGCCTGCTCGACGCTCGCCAGCGTCGCCCCAAAGAAATTGCCGGTAGCCGCATTCACCGCCGCATCCTGCCAAGCCGCGCGCAGGGCCGGTTGACCGTCATGCTGCGGGATAAAGCCCCGCTGCACCTGCTGTGACATCAGCCAGCGCAGATGATCGAGGAGCGCTGGAGTCACTTCACACCGCTTCGACACGCCGATCCCGGTTCCGCCCAGCGTCGATCCGATGCGGCCATCCGGCCCGCACGGCGCATCGGCGAAACCAACGCCCAGCGTCGCGTAGTTCACATAGCCATAGATGAGCGGGCACAGGTCGATCCCATCGCCGCGCTCGATCGCGCCAAGCATCGCGATCGGGTTCAGCGCCTGCGCGTTCACGGTCGCATCCCCGGTCAGGGCCAGCATCAACGCATAGCCCTCACGCGCCACCGCGCGGTCGATGAACGCCTCGCCCGATCGCTCCGCACCGAGCGCGCCGCACACCGACTGGAGGCTGAGAATGGCATGGGGCCCGGCGAGGGAGAGCGCAACTGCGTGCTGTGCAGCAAATGCGGGCAGTTCATCCCACGCCACCGGGGGCGACTCCACCGTCGCCCGGCGATAGGCCGTCACCTGCGTCGCAGCATCGAGCGGCAGCGCCCAATGCTGCCCGGCATAACGATAGCTCGCCAGCGATGGTCCCGCGACCGCCGCTTGCCAGCCGGCAATCTCCTCCGCGCCAAACAGTGATTCGACCGGCACCAGACAGTCCGCGGCCACCGCTTCGCCGACATGGGGGTGATCGAGCACGACCAGATCGTAGCGCGCGCACAGGTCCGCGATCGGATGCGACTCAAACCCTTCGAGCGGGTGCTTATCCCAGTGCAGCGACAACCCGGACGCCTGCGCCGCCGCTGCCGCCAGCGCATTGCAGCCGCGCGGATGATCCCAGGTCAGGCCACGATAGACGGGAGCGTTCATGCGTGCTGCTTGACCACACCCGCCGCGATCAACGCGTCGATCCGCGCTGCATCGACGCCCGCCTCGCGCAACACCTCGCGGCTATGCTCGCCGACCAGCGGGGCGCCGCGCTCAATTTTCGACGGCGTCTTCGAAAAGCGGATCGGAAAGCCCGGAACCTTCACCCGGCCTTCGGTACGATGGTCATATTCGACGAAGGTGCCGTTATGCGCGATCTGTGGATCGGCGACGAGATCGGCATAGCCATAGACCGGCCCGGCCCAGATATCGCGCTCCCGCATCGCCGCCAGCCAGTCTGCGCTGGTCCGCGAGGGCAGATGGCCCTTGATCCGCGCGAAGATCGCGTCGCGCATCGTCCAGCCGTCGCGCCCGTCGTCGAGTTCGGCAAAGAACGGATCGTCGAACAGTTCGGCGAGCTTGGCATAGGGTGCCATCGCCAGCGTGATGTAACCGTCGGCGGTCGCGAAAACGCCATAGGGCGCGCGGATATAGCTGTGCGCGTGCGGCTCGGCCGATCGCGTCTGCGGCTTGTTGCCGACGGTGAATACCGACAATTCCTGCATCTGGATCGTCGTGATCGCGTCGAGCATGTTGACCTGCACCAGCTGCCCCTCGCCCGTCCGCTCGCGGTGGAACAGCGCGGCCAGCGCGCCCTCGAACGCCGAATAGGCGGTGATCGCATCGACCAGATACTGGCCGGCGGCCGACGGCGGGGCACCTTCGACGCCAGCGGACAGCATCGCGCCCGACATCCCCTGCAGCAGCAGGTCCTGCCCCGGGAAGAAACGATATGGTCCGTCCTCGCCATAGCCGGACATCGACACATAGATCAGGCGCGGGTTGATCGCCGACAGGGTCGCGTAATCGACGCCCAGCCGCTCGGCGACGCCCGGGCGGTAATTCTGTAGGAAGACGTCGGCGTCCTTGACCATCTCCAGCAGCAGCGCCTTGCCCTCCGGCGACTTGAGGTCGATCGCCAGGCTGCGCTTGTTGCGGTTGAGCGACAGGAAGGACACGCACACTTCGTTGCCGGTCGCGCCGCCCGCCGGGGCATGGCGCTGCCACTCGCCGGTCACCGGCTCGACCTTGATCACGTCAGCGCCCATGTCGCCCATGCGCTGCGCGGCAAAGGGACCGGCCATCGCGATCGAACAGTCGAGCACGCGAATGCCGCTCAGGATATTCTGCACGTCTTGTCCTTCAGTTCATGGTCCAGCCGCCATTGACGTGCAGCGTCTGGCCGGTGACGAAACCGGACTCGTCGCTCGCGAAAAAGGCGATGGCGTTGGCGATGTCATGCGCGGTGCCGCGCCGCTTGATCGACTGGGCATCGAGCACCATGCGATTATAGCCTTCGGGATCCGGGTGGATTTTCTCGGCATCGGTCGGAAAGGCGCCCGGCGCGATCGCGTTGACGGTGACGCCGTCGGGTCCGAACTCGCGCGCCCAGGCCCGGGTCAGCCCGATCAACGCCATTTTCGACGCGACATAGGGGGACAGATTCGCCCAACCGCCCGAAACGGTAATGCTCGACACGTTGATGATCCGGCCAAAGCGACGGGCGCGCATTCCCGGCAGCGCCGCCTGCACCGCGACGATCCCGGCATCGACATTGACCCGCTGGACCGCCTGATGGTCTTCGACCGAATAATTCTCGAACGGCTTTGACGGATAGATCGCAGCGTTGTTGATGACGATATCGAACCCGCCGGTCTCCCCGGCCAACCGGTCGAGCGTCGCGCGAAACCCGGCAAGATCGGAAAGGTCGGCGGTCGATACGATCAGGTCGCCCTTCCCCGCCGCCGCGTCCTGCAACGCCGCGACCTTGGTCAGGTCGTTGTCGACCGCAACCACCCGCGCCCCGCGCTCCAGCAGCAGCAGCGTCGTTTCAAGGCCCAGTCCGCCAGCCGCGCCGGTATAGAGGACGACGCGGCCCTTCACTTCGCACCCGCGATTTTCGGGTAGTTGCCCGATGGCGCAGGATATTCGTCGTCGGGCTGGCTTGCGACTCCCTCGATCCGACTCACCGCATCGGCCACGGCACCCGCGTCCGGCAAAATCCGGAACACGCTGTCGTAACGGCGCTCGTCTCCATGCTCGAGCCAGATCAGCTCGCCGCGATCGCGCGCGAACGCCTTGCCCAGGACATGGTTGGTGGACGGTTCGATCCCCACCGCATAATGACCGGCGTGAAAGTTCTGCCACTCGAACATCGCCGGGAACTGATCCTTGCGGGTCTCGACCTCGAAGCCAAAGCCGATCGCTTCGTTCACCACCGCGACGCTGACCTTCCCGTCCGAGTCCGGCGCCATGTCATGCTGCCAAACCTGTTCGTGGAAATTGACGATCGGTGCGGGAAAGGTGCGATAGCCCGTATTCTGGTCGCGATAGCTGTCGGTATGGGCGGCCCAGATCACATCGCGGATCGGCGCGACATAGCGCGACCCCTCCGCCACGACCGGATGGCTGACGTTGATATGGTAGCAATACATGTGCGGCGTGCGATAGAAGCCGTGATTGACCACCCGGTCGATCAGCCGGATTTCGTCGCCGCCGACATCCGCCTCGATCCGACGAATCAGATGGAGGTCCTCGCCAAACACCGTCGATTGCTGGACGACACCCTCGGCCCACAGCACGCAGTCGTCGCCGTTCCAGCTCTCGCCATAGCCGGTCAGCCGCGCGGGAATCGTCCCGATGCGCCCGTGCAGCGAAGACGAGACCTTTTCCCGCGGACCATAGAAATAATGCCCAGCCGGATCGTCGTGCATGAACAAAGTGTGGTCGAGACCGCAGGTGATCAGCAGGCCGGACATCGACCGAAACCAGCCAAGCCCGCCCTCGCCTTCATACTCATGCAGCCCGGCGTTGCGGAATCCGGAGGGCGAGTGCCAGCCGATGGCCCGGCCATTATGCTCGCAATCGGCAATATCCATCGCGCGATCGACCAGCACGGTGAAGCGCAGGCCTGATCCGGTACGAAATTCCAGGCAGCGGACGCCGCGCTCGACTCCGTCGCCCAGCGTCGACAGACGCACGCCGGCGAACTGGGAGAGCGATCCGGATCGCGCCGAAAGCTCGCGCCGCGACATGCGTTCGCCATATAGCTGGGGCACCCATCCGCTCCATCATCATGTTGTACGACGTATGATGTTTAGGGTAGTATGCGCCTTCGCGTCAATCGACGCTGAACGGAGTTTTTTCCAATGCCGCTTGTCCGTCGCTGTTTCGCCGTCGATCTGCACGACGATCCCGAACGCATCGCCGCCTATCGCAAATGGCACGAACCGGGCGGCCCGCCCGTGGCGGTGAACGAAGCGATCCGGGCGGACGGGGTGACGGTGCTGGAGATTTGGCTGACGGGCGACCGGATGTTCATGCTGATGGAGCAGGACACCGACATTGCCCCGGATCCGGCGACCAAGCGCGCGCGCGACGCCGCGAACCCCGATGTCGCCGCCTGGGACGAACTGATGGCCGGATACCAGAAATCCCTGCCCTTTGCGCCCGGCCAGACCTGGGTCGAAATGGAACGTATCTATTCGCTCGGCGAACAGCCCTGAGGCGGCTCCGGCGGCGCTGAAGCCACCTTCATGGTCGCGGATGCGCGCGGCGCTTTTCCCACGATCCGGCGATATGCTCGCGCATTGCACGCGCCGCGCCGTCGGGATCGCCTGCGGCGATGGCCTCATACACCTTGCGATGCGCATCCTGAGTCGCGCGGACATGGGCGACGCTCAGCTTGCCCGAATAGCCGTGGGTGCGCAGCGCTTCGGACTGGATTCCATCGATGATCGCCTTGCTAAGCCGGTCGCCCGACATGCGCATGATGATATCGTGGAACTTCAGATCCTCATGCACATAGGCCGAGGGCATCGGCACCAGTTCTTCCAGCTTCTCGATCTGGGCGGTCAGTTCGGTCAGCGATTCGGGGGTGGCATTCGACGCTGCCTTCGCCGCCATCGCCGATTCGAGCAGCGCACGCACCTCCGACAGATTATCGAGATAGCGCAGGCCATCCTCACCCTGGAACAGGGCGGACAGAATCATCGGATCGAGCATGTTCCACGCCCGGCTGTCCCGCACGATGGTGCCACGCCCTTGCTGCGACAGCACCAGCCCCTTTTCCGTCAGCGCTGTCGTCGCTTCGCGCACCACCGTCCGGCTCACATCATACATGTCGCACAGCATGTTTTCCGGCGGCAGCGCGGTGCCGATGGGGTAGGTCCCCATCACGATCGCATTGACCAGATCTTCGACAACGGCGGTCGACAGCCGCGGACGGCGGCGAACGCGCTGCGGCGCGACGGGCGGCACTGTATTCATTCGTCCTTCTCGCTCACCCACTCATTCTTGTCCAATCGATGGAACTGCAACCACCATAGCGTCAAGGGCTTGCAGATTTTTAAAGATAATACATACTATGTTTAAATGTCGGGCGCAGAAGCACCCGGTCAGGGGATGCCAATCGCATATGAAAATCACCGGATACCGCAGCCTGACGACCGCACATGACTGGGGCCGCCCCGTCGGCGACGTCAATGGCGTCGTCAGAACGGGCGTCACCGAAGTCCCGATCCTGCTGATCGAAACCGATGGCGGTCTGACCGGGATCGGACTGGGCCAGCATAGCGACATCGCGCGCGTCTTTCCCGCCGTGGAGGGGCAGGATCCCCGCGCTGTGACAGCGCTGTATGATTCGATGCTGGCGCATGTGTTCAAGAGCGGCCATGCGGGCGCCACCTATGGCGCGATCGCAGCCGTCGACATGGCGTTGTGGGACCTCAAGGCCAAGATGGCGGACGAGCCGCTGTGGCGCACGCTGGGCGCGCTCGACCGGTTCGTGCCGGGCTATGCCTCCGGCCTCTGCTACGGGCTGGGTGATTCGGAATTCGCCGCGCATTACCGAAGCTGGGCCGATCGCGGCTTTTCCTCCGCCAAGATCAAGGGCGGCAAGGATCTCGACCGCGACATCGCACGCCTGCTGGCGGCGCGCGACATCCTCTCCGTCAACAGCGCCCGCCCGGCAATGATGCTGGACGTGAACGAGGCGTGGAACGTCAAACAGGCGGTGCGCCACCTTGCCGAGATCGAGCGGCAGATCGACCTGACCTGGATCGAGGAGCCGGTACGCCGGTGGGACGCGGCGGGCCATGCGGCGATCACCCGCGCGTGCCGGGCGGCGGTGGCGACAGGCGAGAATCTGACCGGGCTGGACCAGTTCGCGCCCCTGTTCGATGCGGGCGCGGTCGATGTGGTTCAGGCGGGCAGCGTCTGGGGGATCACCCATTTCATGCGCGTCGCCATCGCGGCGCATTCCCGGAATTTGCCAGTGTCGCCGGTCGGCTATGACGCGAATCCGATCGCCCATGCGGCAGCCGCCCTGCCCAACATGATCGGCATCGAGGTCCAGGACCTCAACTGGCCAATCGGCCTGTCCGTCGATCAGCAGATCGACGATGGCGGCATCCGACTGGGCGATTCGCCGGGGCTGGGGATCGCCGTGGACGAAGCGCGGATCGCCAATGGCGGCGGAGCAGGCTGGAACAGCGAAGGCGGCCCGCACCGGCGGCCCCGCCAGGCGGGCTTGCGACTGGTGCCGGAACGCCCCTTCGCTGCGGAATGACGACAACCAACCTGCGCAACCAGAAGCAGCGGAGAGAATGATGGCCACCGGGGCAGCGACGCATTCCTATGTACTCGGCCCGCAACGGGCGAAGCTGCAACTGTCGCTGATGGTCAATTTCTTCCTGTTGATGGCGCTCTACAGCGGCGTGCTGGGGGTATTGTTGCCCAACCAGATCGCCGAGCTGGATGAAGGGTCAAAGGCGAACAACCTTGCCCTGCTGTTCGCGATCACCTCGGTTTTCTCAACCCTGACCACGCCGATCGCTGGCGCACTGTCTGATCGCACGCGCAGCCGCTGGGGCCGCCGCTCCCCCTGGATCGCGATCGCATCGCTGATCGGATCGGCGGCGCTGTTCGGCGTGTCCTGGATGACGAGTTTCTGGTCGCTGATGGTGCTGTGGGTGATGGCCACCGTCGCCTATAATTCGATGCAGCCCGCGATGACGACGTTGATCGCCGACCGGTTCGCACCGGAAACGCGCGGCGGGGTTTCGGGCGTCGTCGGTGCCGGCATGACCGCCGGACTGACCGCAGGGACGGTTGTGGCCGGTTATCTCGCCGGGGAGCGCGTACTCGCCTATGGCCTGTTCGCCGGGGCCATCGCCGCATCATGCCTGGCGTTCGTCGCGATCAACCGTGAACCGCCGAGCGATGCGATGCCGCGCCGACCGATGCGATGGGGGGAGTTTCTGAAGGGCTTCTGGATTTCTCCCCGCGAGCATCCGGATTTCGCATGGGCGTTCGCCAGCCGCTTCTTTATCTATATGGGCTATCAGGCGGTCGCCGCCTATCTGCTCTACATCCTTCGCGATTATATCGGCCTGGGCAACGCGGACTCAAATATCGCCATCGCGAACATGGCGATCGTCACGCTGATCTTCCTCGTCATCTCCTCGCTCGGATCGGGCTGGCTGTCGGATCGCTATCAGCGCCGCAAACCCTTTGTGATTCTCGGCAGCCTTATCATGGGCTGCGCAATGGTCGCGCCGCTGGCGGTTCCGACGATGCAGGGAATGTGGGCCTATGCCGCGATCATCGGGGTCGGATACGGCATGTTCATGTCGATCGACATGGCGCTGATGACACAGGTGCTGCCCAAAAGCGCGTTAGGCGACGAGGGCAAGGATCTGGGCATCCTGACCACTGCGGTGAACATCCCCCAGATCATCAGCCCGGTGATGGCGGCGATCCTGCTCAACGCATTCGGCAACGATTATCGCGCGATCTTCTGGGCGGCGGTGCTGTTCGTATTCGGGTCCGCGCTCTGCGTTTTTCCGATCAAGTCGGTGCGCTGACTTCACTTTCATAATACGTATGATGATCATTTGACATATGCCTTTCGCTGCGGCATTGGATGGTCAAAGAAAACGTCAGGAGGGGAATGATGACTAATCGCATCACCAATATTCGTCGGGTCTTGCTGCTGTCTGCCGCCGGGGGCGTCGTTGCGCTCGCCCAGCCCGCCTTCGCGCAGGACGCAGAAGCTCCTCCCGCCGAGGACGAGATCGTCGTCACCGGTATCCGCGCCGCCGAGCGCGCCGCCATCGATATCAAGCGCAACGCCGTCGGCGTCGTCGACTCGATCGTGGCCGAGGATCTGGGCAAGTTGCCCGACCAGAATGTCGCCGAGTCGCTGCAACGTATCACCGGCGTCACGATCGAGCGCAACCGCGGCGAAGGCCGTTACGTCACCGTTCGCGGCTTTGGTCCCAAATTCAATGCGGTCACCGTCAACGGCCGCACGCTGGCAACCGACAATAACGGCCGCGAATTCTCGTTCGACGTGATCCCGTCCGAAGTCATCTCCGGCGCGGACGTGTACAAATCGCCCCAGGCGAACATCAACGGCGCGTCGATCGGCGCGACCATCGATGTCCGCACGCTCCGCCCGCTCGACCAGAAGGAAGGCTTCAAGGTCGCGGCCGCCGCAACCGGCATGTGGTCGGAAAATGCCGATAGCTGGAATCCGGAATTCTCCGGCGTCGCCAGCTGGAAGAACCAGTCTGGCACGTTCGGGATCGCCTTGTCGGGCGTCTATTCCGAACAGGAGAACCGGATCGACGAGTTCACCATCGGCGCGGGCCATGTCCGCCGGTCGAGCACCGATTCCTACTATAATGCAGGGGGCGTTCCCGGCGCGCGCATCGGACCGAATGTTGCGCCCTTCACCGGCGTCTCGATGCCGTCGAACCTGTCGCCCTTCTTTTTCGAGCGGGACCTGACTCGCTGGGCGGTCAACGGCTCGGTCCAGATGCGGCCCAGCGACACGCTCACCGTCACGATCGACACGCTCTATTCGAAGGCGCGATTCATCGAACAGCAGACCGGTCTCGCCTACGACTTTTCCGGCGGAACGCTGGTCGAGCAGGTCGTCGAAAATGGCGAGGCGGTGTATCAGCGGTACGAGGGCGGCTTTGTCGACCAGATCATCCAGTATGACGACCGCAACGTCACGACCGACCAGTTCGGCATCAACATCGACTGGCAGCCGACCGACGATCTGCGCGTTCGGCTGGACGGATCGCTCTCCGACGCGCGCCGCCGCGGCAAGGAGAACAACCTGTTCACCACCATCCGCCGCAAGAATATCGACCATTGGTTCGACCGTCGCAGCGGCAGCCCGATCTACGACTATGGCTTTACCAGCCCCAACTACGCCAATGCCGCCACCAACCCGCAGGGGATCACCGCGCATTATTACATCTGGGGCGGCGGTTCGAACATCGACGACGAGATCGAGGAATATAAGGCGGATATCGACTGGAACCCGAATGGCGGCGCGCTGACCTTCTATGCCGGCATGTTCAAGCAGAGCCGGATCAAGACGATCACCGCGGACGAGATGCCGTTCGGCCAGCAATGCGCCTATTGCGGCTCCGACCGCGTCCTGCCCCAGTCACTCTTCTCGCCCACCAACCGCAATTTCTTCGGCGGCAATGGCGGCGGCGACATCCTGCGCGACTGGGTGATCTATGACCCGCGCGCGCTGGTTCTTCAGGTCGATCAGTTCGCGTCTGCGGACGGCATCACCTTCGAACCTGCCGTGCCCTCCCCGACCGGTTCGTCCGAAGTCAACGAAAAGGTGTGGGGCGGCTATCTGATGGCCGAGCTGAAGACCGACCTCGGCTCGATGCCCCTCGCGGTCAATATCGGCCTGCGTTACGAGGATACCGACTATACCTCTTCAGGGGCATCGCGGACCGTCATCAGCGCCCAGCCAAACGGGCAGGGCCAGAACATCATCGTCGTCTCGCCGGTCGTCCCGGTCAGCTTCCGCGGGAAATATCGCGACTGGCTGCCCTCGATCAACGCGCGCCTCAACGTTACCGACGACCTGTTGCTGCGCTTTGCCGCGTCGAAGGTGATGACGCGCCCGACCTTGTCGGACCTGTCGCCGCGCCAGACGATCCAGACCAACCCGGGCAATGAGACGATCCGTCGCGGCAACCCCGATCTCCAGCCGTTCCGGGCAAAGCAGGTCGAAGTGGGTGCGGAGTGGTATTTCGCCCCCGGCTCGCTGCTGTCGGCGGCGGCGTTCTACAAGGACATCGAATCCTTCGTGACGCTGACCACCACCCCTCAGCTGGTCGATCAGGTGACGTTCCAGGTCACCGTCCCCGACAATGGCGAGGGCGCGACCGTAAAGGGCTTCGAGATCGGCTATCGCCAGTCGTTCGAGAACTGGCTGCCCGGCGCGCTGGGCGGGTTCGGCATCCAGGCAAGCTACAACTATACCGACTCGAATGCGGAATATCGCAACGCTGTTGCCAATGTCAGCTTCGGCCTCGAAGGACTGTCGAAGAACTCGTACAGCATCGTCGGCTTCTACGAGAAATACGGGATCACGGCGCGCGCCGCCTATACCTATCGCGACAATTTCCTTCAGGTCGCGTCGGGGCGCAATGGCGAACCGGAATATTTCGACTCCTATGGCCAGCTGGACGTCAGCCTGTCCTATGACATCAGCCGCAATTTCACGGTGTTCGCCGATGCGATCAACCTGAACAATGCAAAGGAGTTCATCTATTCGGTGACCGAAGATCGCACCAAGGAATATCGCATGACCGGTCGCCGCGTTTCGGCGGGTGTCCGCGTTCGCTTCTGACGCCCTCCTCCTCGGAAGCGTCTGCCTGCCCCGGTACGGTTCGCCGCACCGGGGCATTGTTTTGCGTTTGCTTGAGTGAGCGTGCAGATTGCAGGGGGCAGCCTGGCGCGGCTTGTTATCGTTCGAAGCGATAGTCGCCGGATGACACAGCAAAGCGGGTCGTCTGCCCGTCGATCCGCAGATCGCTGACGGAGGGATGCTCCGCTAGGGGGACGCCCCCGTGATGCCAGTCGCCCACCGGAAGCTCTACATCAGCGATAGCGTTGGACGGGACCGTCAAGTCGAGCCGGGTCAGCCCCCGCGTATCGCCAGCGATCGCGGTTGCGATGGTACCGACGATCGACTCATAGCGTGTCTCGACCCGACCGATCTGCGGGAACCACAGCGGGCGCACGGCGATCCGACGGAAACCTGGAGCCGCCGGAGCGACCCCGCCCAGCCGTCGATAGAAAAAGCCCACTACCGCGCCGAACGCATAATGGTTGTAGCTGTTCATCGACAGGTCGCCGGTATCGCCGTTCCAGCGCTCCCACACCGTGGTCCCGCCCTGTCGCGGCATATAGCCCCAGCTGGGATACTCGGTCTGAAGCAGCAGGCCCGCAACTTCCTCCATCAGCCCGGCATCGGCCAGCACGTCGAGCAGATAGGGGGTGCCGAGAAAGCCGGTCGACAGCTTCATGCCGCGCGCCCGGATATCGGCGGCGAGCACCGCGGCGGCTCTGCCGCGCAGACGCGATGGCACCAGATCGAAGGCGAGCGACAGAATTTGGCTGGTCTGGCTCCCATTGCCACAAACCCCGTCCCGGCCGACGAACGCATCTGCGTAGGCGGCACCGATCGCCGCGCGGAGGCAGCGATAGCGTTCGGCCTCCGCCGTACGTCCGGTGGCCGCCGCCATCTGCGCCATCAAATCCGCGCACCACGCCCAATAGGCGGTCGCGCACAGGATGCGCGGGGTGGTCTCGTCATCCGGCTTGATCGCATCCACCGACAGCCAGTCGCCCAGATCGAGCCCGCGATCGTTGCGCCAGAGATGATCGGGGTTGGATCGCGCGACGAACGCCATCCAGGCCTCCATCGCCTCCCAATTTTCGTCGATCACGGCGGTGTCCCCATAGCGCTGCCACAGCTGCCAGGGCAGGATGATCCCCGCCTCGCTCCATCCCGCCGTCACCACGTCAGGATAGGACAGCGGCTGCGGCACGACGATCGGATAGGCACCATCGTCGCGCTGCGCCGCGCGCGCCTCCCGCAGGAAGCGGCGGATGAACGGATCGACGTCCATGTTGAAGGCCGCGGCGTCGAGGAAGACCTGAATGTCCCCCATCCACCCCATGCGCTCGTCACGCTGCGGGCAATCGGTCGGCACGCTGAAGAAGTTGCTGCGCTGGCTCCAGTACGCATTGTTCCAGATCGCTTGCAGCAACGGCGCATCGGGGAAGGCCATCGAACCGGTTTCGCCACAATCGCTATGCACGACGATGCCTTCGACATCGTCCGCCGTCGGCACGCCGGGATAGCCGGTCACCTCGACATAGCGAAAGCCGTGATAGGTGAAATGCGGCTCGAATGTCTCAACCGATCCGGTCCCCGCCAGCGTGAACCGATCAGTCGCGCGCGCCAGCCGCAGATTGGCTAGGTCCACGGTCCCGTCCGGGTTCAGCAGTTCGGCAAATTTGGCGGTGATCGTGGTCCCGGCAGGGCCGGTGGCGCGGATGCGCACCCAGCCGGAAAAATTCTGTCCGAAATCGAATATATACCGGCCCGGCAGCGGCTCGCTGATCGCCACCGCGCGACGCATGCCGGTGCGGCGCAGCGGCGGCGATGTCTGCGCGATCAGCGCGCAATTCGGAGCCTGCCCGACCCGCGCCTGGGCCCAATGGCGGTCGTCGAAACCGGGCGCGTCCCAACCGGGTTGGTTCAGCCGCGCGTCGAACGTCTCGCCATCATAGATTTCGGACGTCAGCACTGGCGACGGGGCGATCCGCCAGCCCGACCCCGTCGTCACCCAGTCGCGCGTCCCGTCGGCATAGTCGATCCGCAGCATCGCCCGGAACCGCCGCGGCGCGGGGCCAAAGCCATAGCGCTCGATCCGCCAGCCAAAGGGTGACGCATACCAGCCATCGCCGACCAGCGCCCCGAGCACGTTCGCACCGCGCACGATCCGGTCGGTAACGTCATAGGTCTGATACAGAACATGGCTCCTGGCCACGCTCATCTCGGGCGCGAGAATCGCGTCGGACACCTTCTCGCCGTTGAGGTGCGCGTCATACGCTCCCAGCGCCGTTGCATAGAGCCGCGCGGCGGCGACCGGCCGGTCCACTTCGAACGGCTTGCGCAACAGCATCGCCGGCTCGGGCGGACGCGGATCGCCCCGCGCCCAGCTCGTGCTCGGCACCACCGCGCTCCATTCCCCGGCATCGAACGCCGGATCGGTCCAGTCCGCCGGCGGATCGGGCATCACCCGGAACGCGCTGCCAACGATCCGCTCGATCCGGCCATCGGCGCGGTGCAGCCGGATCAGCGCGGCAAAGGCGCCGCCATCGACCGGAAAAAACCCTTGCGTATCCGCCTCAACCAGCGCGCAGATTCGGTTGCGGCCAGGCCGAACCTCACCTTCATACCGGCCGAGCGTCCCCCAGAAGGGGAGGTAGGTGTCCCAGTCGAAATGCCAGGCGAGCGGCGATTTGGCACCATTAACCCACACGCCGCGTAGATGATCTTTGCCCGCGATCAGTATGTCCGCCGCGACCAGATCATCCGGTGCGTCGAAATCGAGCCGAAAGCCATGCGGTCGCGCGTCGAGCGAGGTTTCACCCCACACCCAGTTTACGCCAGCGGCACGGTCGGCGGCGGCGAGCGCGTCCTCCGCCTCGATCCAGTCGCCGCGCCAGTCGTCGGGCGACATCGGCCCGCCTTCGAACCAGGCCGGGTCCGACTGCGCCGACCCCGCTTCGCCGGTGATCTCGACCATCCACCAGATCCGCTGCATCGCGCCGAGCGGCGGACCGCCATAGGCGATGTCGAAGCTCGCGCCGCCGCTGACGATCCCGCTGTCCCAGACCAGCTCTCCGGCTTCGAGCGCTGCCGCACTCGCCGCCGCACGGATGCGATAGCTGTGCTGCGCCCGTGCGCCCTCGATCCGCCACGACAGGCGCGGGTGCCGGACCTGTGTCCCCAACAGGTCAGTCGTATATTCCGCGCGCAGATCGACGATGCGCATCGGATCAGAGGTCGATGCCGAGGCGGTAGATGCGGTTCGCATTGCCCCCGAACAACGCGACCCGCTCGTCCGCGCTGAAGTCGGCGGTGATCGCGTCATAGGCGTCGAAATGCTTGTCGAAGCTGCCGAACAATTTGTCCGTCGGGAAATTGCTGGCGAACATCGCGCGGTTGCTCCCGAACAGCGCGATCGTTTCCAGCACATAGGGCCGTGCCTGATCCGCGTCCCACGGTCGCCAGGTAAAGCCCATGCCGGAAATCTTGACCGCGACGTTGGGCAATGCTGCGAGCGCCGCCATCCCACGCCGCCACACGCCCCACCCGTCCGCATCGCCGGGCAGCGCCATGCCGGTGTGATTCAGAATCACCTGCGTATCGGGATGTTTCGCGATCAGCGCGGCAAGATGCGCGAACTGGCCCGGATAGGCCTGAAGGTCGAAGCTCAGGCCGAACTTCTTCAGCAGGCCAAAGCCCCGCATCCACGCGCTGGTCGTGGTGACATCGGCGGGCGAATAGCTGCGCGCCGGGTCGGGATGCCAGTTGACGATGTGGCGGATGCCCCTGACATTTTTATGGGTGACATGCGCGGCCAGCAGCGTCTCGACCTCCGGGTCATCCAGCGCCGCAAATGCAACGATTCCATTCGGCATCCCTCGCGCGTCGGCTTGTCCCTGAAGCCATTGCGTTTCCCGGAGAGCGTCACCCGGATGCGCCCCCGCGTCGATATGGACGATCCCGCGCACGTCCCATTTGCGGGCATCGGCGAGATAGGCGTCGAGCGGATAGTCCACCGCGATCGGCTCGACGCTGCCATTGGGATTGTCGCTGTCGAACGGCCCGGTCAGCCATGGATAGCGAATATGCTGCAGGTCCCACAGATGCACGTGCGGATCGACCAGAGGCGGACGCACGGCCATGTCAGAATGTCGTCCGTCCGCCCGAGGTGTCGAAGGTCGATGCGGTGGTGAAGCTGCATTCCTCGCTCGCCATGAAGCAGATCATCGCCGCGCTCTCATCGACCTCGCCCAACCGCCCCATCGGGATCTTGGAGCGCATATAGTCAACCTGGCTCGGAGGCAGCTGGGCAAGGATCGGACTCTCGAATGTCGCGGGGGTGATCGCATTGGCGATGACGCCCTTCCCCGCCAGTTCCTTGCCCAGTGACTTGGTGAAGCCGATCACCGCCGCCTTTGATGCGGAATAGGCGCTGGCATTGGGATTGCCTTCCTTGCCCGCGACCGACGCGACATTGACGATCCGGCCATAGCCCTGTGCCAGCATCAGCGGCACGATCGCGCGGTTGCAATAGAACAGGCCGTGGACGTTGATCTCGAACACGCGCAGCCAGCTGTCGACCGGAAAGTCCTGCACCGGGACCGTCGCGCCGGTGATGCCCGCCGAACAGACCAACACGTCCACCTTGCCGCCCAATGCAGCGGCGCTGGCCGTTACCGCCGCTTCGACCGCCGCCAAATCCGACACATCGAGCGCCTGAACGTCGCTCGCGCCGATTGCATCCTTCGCTGCGCCCAGCGCGTCCGCATTCAGATCCCACAGCGCAACCCGGCCGCCCTCGGCAACGATGCGGGCCGCAACCGCCCTGCCCAGCCCCGACGCGCCGCCGGTGACGATCGCACTGCGTCCGGTATAGCGCCCAGCGAATAGGCTCACTTGGCCGGCGTCCATGCGACGAAGTCCTGACGCTGCTCGCCCAGCTTTTCGATGCCCAGTTCGACCACGTCTCCAGCCTTCAAATACCAGGGCTCCGGCTTCTGCCCCAGGCCGACACCCGGCGGCGTGCCGGTGGTGATGACATCACCCGGCAGCAGCGTCATGATCTGCGACAGGTAGGACACGATCTGCTTCACGTCGAAGATCATCGTCTTCGTAGCGCCGTCCTGAACCTTCTTGCCGTTGACCGACAGCCACATGCCAAGGTTCTGGACATCGCCGACCTCGTCCTTGGTCACCAGCCAGGGGCCGACCGGGCCGAAGGTGGGGAACCCCTTGCCCTTGTCCCAGGTCATGCCGCGCTCGGTCTGCCAGTGGCGTTCCGACACGTCGTTGACGACGCAATAGCCAGCGACATGGTCAAGCGCGTCGGCCTCCGCGACATTGTTCGCGGCGGTTCCGATCACTATTCCAAGTTCGACTTCCCAGTCGGTTTTCTTGCTGTCCTTGGGAATCGTGACCGGATCGTTCGGCCCCTGAATGCAGCTCACCCATTTGTTGAACACCACCGGCTCCTCGGGGATCGGCAGGTTCGATTCATGCGCGTGATCGACATAGTTGAGGCCGATCGCAACGAACTGGCGCGTGCCGCCGACACAGGGGCCATAACGCACCTCGCCCTCGACCAGCGGAAGGCTCGCAGGGTCGATCGCGGCAAGCCGGGCCAGCCCTTCCGCGCCGATCGCATCGCCACCGATATCGGCAACATGCGCCGAGAGGTCACGGATGCGGCCGTCTGCGTCGATCAGGCCGGGCTTCTCGGCGCCGGGGGCGCCATAGCGACAGAGCTTCATGGGTCTTCCTTCAGTCTTGAATATCAGTCGTTCGGATAGGGGCGGTGCAGCGCGATCTCGCGGTTGAGCTCGACCCCGAAACCGGGCTTGTCGAGCTCGCTCGCGCGGATCCTGCCATTCACGGGGACCGGTTCGCCCAACAGCTGCGGGGCGAACATCGGCACCACTTCGGTCGGGCCGGGATGCATCATCAGGAACTCGGCGAATGGCGAGTTGTGGCGGGTGATGACGAAGTGATAGCTATAAACCGACGACCCGTGCGGCACCATCATTACGCCGCGGCTGTCGGCATAATTGGCGATCTTGATGAGTTCGGTGACCCCGCCGCACCAGCCCACATCGGGCTGGATAATGTCGCAGCAGTCCATGTCCATCAACATACGGAACCCCCAGCGGGTCGCCTCATGCTCGCCGGTCGTCACGAGCAGCCCCCTGGGCGCGTTCTTCTTGAGCGCGGCATAGCCCCAATAATCGTCGGGGCTCAGCGCCTCCTCGATCCACTTCAGCCCGCATTCGTCCCATGCGCGCTGCGCCAGCCGCGTGGCATAGTCTAGATCGAGGCTCATCCAGCAATCGAGCATCAGCCAGAAATCGTCGCCGCATTTGCTGCGCATATCGGAGAGATTCTCGATGTTCTTCTCCAGCCCCTCCAACCCTTCGGCGGGGCCATGATGCAGCGGCAGCTTGCCGCCGATGAACCCCATTTCTTTGGCCAGATCGGGCCGCGCACCGGTGGCATAGAATTGCAGCTCGTCACGCACCGCGCCGCCCAGCATGTGATAGACCGGCTCGCCGCGCAGCTTGCCGAGCAGATCCCAGATCGCGAGATCGACGCCCGAAATGGCGTTCACCACCAGACCCTTGCGCCCATAATATTGGGTCGAGAAATACATCTGGTCCCAGATCTTCTCATAGTCCGCCGGACTGCGACCGATCAGGAAGCGGCTAAGATGCTTTTCGACGATGAATGCCGCCGGCTCGCCGCCAGTCGTCACGGCAAAGCCGACAGTGCCGTCCTCGGCCTCCAGTTCCACGACCAACGTGCCCAGCACATTGATGCCAAAGCTCTGCCGCGACTGGCGATATTCTGGGTAGCGTGCCATCGGCGTCGCGATGTGATCGTCGATCCAGTGGCCCGCGCCCTGATCGTGATAATCCGCCCCGCCGCCACGCACCGTAAAGGCGCGGACATACCTGATCCTGGACAGGCCGGTGAAGCTGGCAGTGGTCATTTCGCAATTCCGTCGAGAACGAGAACCCAGTCATTGCCCGGCTTACTGTCGCCCGGTGGGTCGAAGCGGCGCTCGCCGCGATTTGCGAAGGTGCCGGCGGGCGTGGTGCTGCCGTCGCGCGGGGAAAACCAGCTGGCTTTGACCGTTCGCCCCGCGATGGCGCCGAGCCGCATCGTGAACGGCGCGCCGGTATAACTATAGGCAAAGGCGTAATTGGGGCCGCGGCTCGCGGCGACGCGGTCATAACGCACGCCATTGTCGACGATCATCGCCTGATCCGGCACCCGCGTCAGCATCGGACGGGACTCGATCAGCGCGCGCAGATGGCGCATCTGGAGCGCACCGGGGGCGACCAGTGCCTGTTCCCAATGCAGGTTCGGTTCGAAATTCGCGTCCTTCGACCCTGCGGCGTAGAACTGCATGACGTGGTTCTCACCATAAGTGTGGCCGAACGCGCCGGCCATCACCGCCCACCAGCCATAACGCCGCGCATCGCTCGCGCCCCAGCGCGGCTGATTCTGCTCGTGCAGGCCGTGGGGGATATTCTCGTAGCTCGGCTCGCCATCGATCGTCGGCTTGGGCGGCGTCCGCGCCAGGTCCTGTTCGACATAGCGCCAGCTATCCTCGCCGATCGCGTTCGGCCCCTCCTGACGATAGGCGCGGTGGCCCGACTGGAACATGTTGAAGTCGAGCCACGGTGCCTGATGCCATTGCCAGGATGATGCGGTGCGCCCGATGGGGTGGAACGTCATCAACTGGCGGGGCGCGATGCCCTTGATCGTCGTGCCAAGCGCGTCCCACACCGCGCTATTCTGTTCCGACCGCGTGTCGCCGCCGTTCAGCCAGATGATGTTCGACCGCTTGCCATAGCGCTCGGCAAGAAAGCGGCCATAGGTCGGCGCGTTGGCGGCGGTCAGCTGCTTCTGCATTGCCAGATCGCCCCAGGCGGGGACCAGCGCCAGATACATGCCATGCGCCGCCGCGCGATCGGCGACCCAGTCGAGATGGTCCCAATAATCATATTCACCGGGTTTGGCAGGGTCCGCGCCCGGTGTCGTGTGCGGGCGCCCCGGATTTCCATCGACCAGTGCCGGGGCACCCGCGCGGCTGGTCATCTTCGCCGTGTGCAGGACCATGACCTGCACCACGTTGAAGCCCTGCGCGCGTCGCGCCGCCAAATAGCGTTCGGTCTCGTCGCGATCGAGGCGGCTGAGCAGCAGCCAGGCGGTATCGCCGAGCCAGAAGAACGGACGATCGCCCGCAACCAGATAGCGGTGGTTATCGGATACACGCAGCGGCGACAGTTCGCCCTGCGCCCCGACCGGCAATGCCATGAGCAGCGCGAAAGTCAGGATCAAGCTGCGCACTATGCCGGTCATCCCACTCCACCTTTCGCACCGGCTCTATCGGCTGCGCCCCCTTCAGGTCAACATACATATTATGAATTACTGGAGGTTCACGAACGCTCCGCCGTCGACGAGCAACGCCGCGCCCGTCACATATTGCGCCATGTCGGAGGCGAGGAAGACGATCGGTCCGGCCAGATCGTCAGCCTCGCCCAACCGCCCGAGCGGAATGCGCGCGGTCACGCGGTCGCGCTTGTCTTGATCGGCGAGATCGTCCCTGTTGATCTCGGTCAGGATGGTACCGGGCAGCACCGAATTGCAGCGGATGCCGTGCTTGCCGAGCGCGATCGCCGCGGACTGCATCAGCGAGTGCACCCCGGCCTTGGTCGGGGTGTAGTGCGTCTGATACTCGCCGCCGACCAGCGCCGAGATGGATGAGACCGCGACGATCGCCCCGCCCTCGCCCTGCTTCACCATCTGGTTCGCCGCCGCCTGCACCATGTAATAAGCGCCGTGCAGATTGACGCGGAAGGTGCGGTCCACAGTCTCGACCGGCATGTCGAGAAAGGCATGGAACGGGCAGATGCCGGCATTCGACACCATCACGTCCACCCGCCCGAACGCCGCGACTGCCTTGTCCACAAAATCGCCCGCCGTGGCCGGATCGGCGACATCGCCCTTCATCGCCAGTGCGCGCTGGCCCAGCGCCTCGATCTCCGCGACGCAGGACGCCGCCTTGTCGTCGCTCGACGCATAGTTGATGGCGACATCCGCCCCGTGTCGCGCCGCACCGATCGCCGCCGCGCGGCCGATCCCGGTCGACCCGCCGGTAATCAGTACGACCTTTCCCTCAAGCAGTTTCACCGAATGTCCTCCGCCAGAATGGATCGGTCGATCGCGTCGATCCGGTTGACCCCGGTCAGCGTCATCGCGACCGTCATTTCCTTCGCGATCAGCTCCAGCAGCTTGGCGACCCCCGCCTCTCCCTGCGCCGCCAGCGCATAGACCCAGGCGCGGCCCAGCAGCACGCCGCGCGCACCCAGCGCCAGCATCCGCACCACATCGAGCCCGCTGCGCACCCCGCCATCGGCGAGCACGGTCAGCCGGTCCCCCACTGCCGCCGCAATTGCCGGCAGCGCGCGCGCGCTCGACAACACGCCATCAAGCTGACGTCCGCCATGATTCGACACGACGATCCCGTCCGCGCCGATCGCTGCCGCCTCACGCGCGTCATCGGGGTCGAGAATCCCCTTGATGATCAGCGGCCCGTCCCAAACCTCCCGGATCCAGTCGAGATCCTTCCACTGGATCGACGGATCGAAATTGCGCCCCAGCCAGCCCATATAGTCGTTGAGCCCGCTGTCCTTGCCCAGCACGGGAAGCAGATTGCCCAGCATATGCGGCCGCCCTCGCAGACCCACGTCCCAAGACCAGCGCGGCCGCCCAATCGCCTGGAGCACCCGACGCAGCGGCGCATGGGGGCCGGACATGCCGGCATGGGCGTCGCGATACCGCGATCCCGGCACCGGCATATCGACGGTGAACACCAAGGCCCGCGCCCCCGCATCCTTCGCCCGCGCGATCAGATCGCGCATGAACGCGCGGTCGCGGATGACATAGAGCTGGAACCAGAACGGGTCGGCGACCCGCGCCACCTCCTCGATCGAACAGATCGACACCGTGGACAGGCAGGTCGGGATGCCCGCCGCCGCCGCCGCGCGCGCCGCCTGCACCTCGCCCCGTCGGGCATACATGCCGCTGATCCCGACGGGTCCCAGCGCAACCGGCAGCGCGATCTCCCGCCCGAACAATGTCGTCTTCAGGTCGATGCTGGCAACGTCCTTCAACACCCGCTGGCGCAGCGCCACCCCTGCCAGATCGCTGACGTTGCGGCGCAGCGTCTTCTCCGCATTCGCCCCGCCATCGGCATAGTCGAACAGGAAGCGCGGCACGCGCCGCCGTGCCGCCTCGCGGAAATCATTGGCGGAGGAGATGATCATCGTCAGTAGCTCGTGAACAGCGCCTGGCGCGCCAGGTTGAGCGCGGTCACCGCGTCCTGCCGGTCCTGCGCCGCCTGCATCGCCTCGAAATCCAGCGTGTCGAGCGCGCGCTCGACCGCCTTGAGGAACCCGATCGCCGAATTGGCCGCCGCGACGCTATCCTCGCGGAACGGGAACTGATCCAGCTGCCACACGCCCTCCCACTGGTTCTTGCGCAACGTGTAGAAGAATTCGAACAGCTCGATCGGGTGGACCGATCCGGCGATCAGGTCATCGTCCCAGCTGCGCAGATTGTCGTTCACGTCCATGCCGAACAACCGGCCATGGTCGATCGCAAGCTGCGCCGCATCCGCCGGGCTTTCGCCGCCATAGAGCGAGTGGCCGAAGTCGAGCAGGATGCCGACATTGGGCACGCCCATCTTCTCGATGCCGAGCAAGGTGCGCGCGACGCTGTCATAGCTCATGTGCACGCGCGGCTCGCGCGGCTTGTATTCGATCACGAAGTTGAGGTCGGGGTTCTGGCCGGCCAGCTCCGCCACGCCATCGATACTCATCTGCCACAATTTGCGGTGGTCGACCTGAAAGGGATAGTCCCAGCCATCCTGCCCCGGCCACAGCTTCACATAGTTCGCGCCGAAGCGCCGCACGACGTTCGCGGCGTCGTTGCACATTTCGTTGGCAAGGCGGCGGACGCCCGGATCGGGGTTGGTAAAGGCACCCTTGGCGAATTTCTGCGTGTAGATTTCCGGCGTGATGCCGATGACCGAGAGATTGTTGCGCTTCAGCGCCGCCTCGACCGCATCGAGCGACAGGTCGGGGTCGGCAAAGGGATAGTTGATGTCGACCACCGACAGGTCATCGACCTGCCCCGCAAGATCGATCATGTCGATCAGGGTACGCGGCGGGCCATAGCCGTCGGTCGCATAGCGATCGACATAGGTCGCGAAATGCCAGATTCCGGCGCCATATTTCTGCTTTCCCACGATGCTCGATCCTCAGTCTGCTGGAAGGGGTTTCAGGCGATCCTCACCTGGACGCCCGCGCGTTCGATCGCGGCGCGATCCGCCGCGCTGATGCCCGCGTCGGTAATCATGATGTCGACCAGGTCGATGTCGCCCAGCGCCGTGAAGGAGCGCTGGCCGATCTTGCTCGAATCGGCGACCAGCACGACGCGCTCCGCCGCCTCGATCATCGCACGCTTCACTGGAATGTCGGACAAGGCAGGATAGGTCAGCCCCGCGCGCAGATCGACCGCCGCGGTGGCGAGGAACAATGTCTGCGCGAACAGGCCACGGAAATAGTCGGCCGACCGTTCGCCTGAGAGCGACAGCGTCGGCGCCTTGAAATGCCCACCGGACATATGGACGTCGAAGCCGGGTTCCGCGCCGAGCATCAGCGCGATGTTGAGCGCATTGGTGATGACGGTCATGTCGCGGCGACCGAGCAATTGTGCGGCAACTTCGGTGGTGGTCGATCCGGAGTCGAGGATGATCGTCTCGCCATCGCCCACCAGTTCGGCCGCCAAGCGCCCGATCGCGCGCTTGGCGTCCATATTGTCGACATGCTGGAGCGCCATCGCGCGCACCTGTTGCGTCACCGATTTCAGGAAGGCACCGCCGTGCCTGCGCGTGACATAGCCCTCCGACTCGAGCTTTTCGAGGTCCTGGCGAACGGTGACCTCCGACACGTCGAACGCCTCGGCGAGGACGCGGACACGGGCGCTTCCCTCCTCCTGCAGCCAGGCGAGGATGCCCGCACGCCGCGCCTCCCCCAGCGCCCGGGCGCGCGAACCGCCGCCGGTCGTCGGGGGTGCCGAACCTGCCGGACTCGTCTTCGCCATTATCTCTCCGCCATACCGCCCGGGCCCTTCGGACACGCGCATATCTATTTTGGATTTTCGATAACTGTCAACTCGAGCATCAAAGATGGCATAATCGAAACTTATCGAAAGCAATATGCTTGTCACCGGGTCCAAACCGGCGTATTTGCCGCGCCGGAGAGGTAATACATGTCATCAATTCGTCCGTCCATGCCCCCGCGCAACGGCGTTTCGATTCAAGCGCGTGCACGGCACGTGCGCGAACGCGCAAACTGGATGCGGCGGCGCCTGTTGCAAATGATCGTCGATGCAGGTCAGGGGCATCCGGGTGGCGACCTGTCCGCGACGGACATCATTGCCGCGCTGTATTTCGATTCGCTTCGGATCGATCCCTCGGCCCCGAACGCGCCCGACCGCGATCGCTTCGTGATGTCGAAGGGGCATTGTACCGGCGCACTCTACTCCGCGCTGGCCGGAGCGGGCTTTTTCCCTGAGGCCGAACTCGACACCTATCTCAAGCCCCAGTCGCGCCTGAACGGTCATCCCAACCGCGTCTATCTGCCTGGCGTGGAGACCAATACCGGGCCGTTAGGACATGGATTGCCGGTCGCGGTCGGAATCGCCGTGGCGGGTCAGATAGATGCGGCGGATTACCATGTCTTCGCACTGACCGGCGACGGTGAGCTTCAGGAAGGGAGCATGTGGGAGGCGGCGATGTTCGCCGGTCATCGCGGCCTTGGCAACCTCACCGTCATCGTTGATCGCAACCGTCTGCAACAGGGCGCGCAGACCGAGGAGACCAACGGGCTGGAGCCGCTTGCCGACAAGTGGCGTGCCTTTGGCTGGGACGTGGTGGGGATCGATGGTCACGATCACGCCGCGATCCTTTGTGCTCTGGATGACACGCGCGCGCCCCGCAGCCGACCGCGCGTCATCATCGCGGACACGCACAAGGGCCAGGGGGTCAGCTTCATGCGCGATCAGGCCGGCTGGCATCATGGCGTCCCCAATGCCGAGCAATTCGCCCAGGCGATCGGCGAACTCGAAGCGGAGATGCAGTAATGGGAGCGCCAGCCCCTTCAATCGACCTGTTCGACTGCCGCGACGCCTATGTACGCGCGGTCGAGGAACTGGCGGCGCAGGACGACCGCATCGTCGCGGTGGTCAATGACTCGGTCGGCTCGTCCAAGCTGGGCAAGTTCCGCGACCGCTTCCCCGAACGGCTCATCAATGTCGGCATCGCCGAACAGAATATGGTCGGCGTCGGCGCGGGGCTGGCCAATGGCGGCAAGATCCCGTTCGTCAGTGGCGCATCGTGCTTCCTCACCGCCCGCGCGATGGAACAGATAAAGGCGGACTGCGCCTACAGCCAGCAGAATGTGAAGCTGTGCGGGATATCCTCCGGCGTCGCCTATGGCGAGTTGGGGGCGACGCATCACAGTATCGAGGACGTGGCATGGCTGCGCGCGGTCGATAAGCTGACGGTGATCGTTCCTGCCGACCCCTGGCAAACCGCCGAAGCGATCAGGGCGTCGGCGGCGCATGACGGCCCGGTCTATATCCGTATCAGCCGGATGCCAGTACCCGAACTCACCCGCACCGATCCCGTCTTCGCGATCGGCAGGGGCGAGGTGCTGCGCGACGGCGACGACATCGCGATCATCGCCAATGGCACGCTGGTGCACCGCGCGCTCGCCGCCGCCGAACAATTGGCAGCCGAGGGCGTCGCAGCGCGCGTAATCAACATGGCGACCGTCTCGCCGCTCGACACTGAGCTCGTCGCCCAAGCGGCTGCGACCGGGGCGATCGTCACCGCAGAAGAGGGGCTCCGCCAGGGCGGGCTTGGCGGCGCCATCGCCGAATTCTGCGCAGAGCATCAACCGGTGCCGATGCGCCGGATCGGCTTTCCGGGATTCATGCCGACCGGATCCGCATCCTGGCTAATGGAGCATTTCGGGCTCACCGCGACCGGAATCGCGGATGCGGCGCGTGAGCTGATCGCGGCCCGGGGCGGATGATGTCCAGACCCGTCATCCTTGCCATCGATCAGGGAACGACCAATACCAAGGCGCTGCTCGTCGCGGCGGACGGATCGGTCCTGCAATCGCGATCGCGAGCGATGCGGGTCCATTATCCGCAACCCGGCTGGGCCGAGCAATCGGCATCGGATATCTGGGAAGCGGTCGCTGCGCTGATCGCCGAACTCGTCGCCGCGGCGCCCGGCATCCCGATTGCCGGACTCGCGATTTCGAACCAGCGCGAAACCATCGTGCTTTGGGACGCGCGTACCGGCCGTCCGCTCGCTCCGGCGGCGATCTGGCAATGTGGACGGTCCGCCTCGCGTTGCGCCGCATTGCGCACGGCGGGACTGGAGCACGAGATCGTCGCACGCAGCGGGCTGAGCATCGACCCGCTCTTTCCAGCGGCAAAGATCGCGCTGCTGCTCGACGCCGTTCCCGGCGCACGCGAGCGCGCCGCGCGGGGCGAAATCCGCTGCGGCACGATCGACAGCTGGCTGCTGTGGAACCTGACCGGCGGCGGGGTCCATGCGACTGACCACAGTAATGCGTCGCGGACGCAGCTGTTCAATCTCGACACGCTCGACTGGGATGCCGAACTGGCGCGCATCTTCGACGTGCCGATGGCGATTCTGCCTAAGATTGTGCCGTCGGACGGCACATTCGGCACCATTGCGCCCGATGTCACCGCGCTGCCCGGCGGCGTTCCGGTCCAGGCGCTGCTGGGCGACAGCCATGCCGCACTCTATGCGCACGGCATTTCCGAGCCCGGCCGGGTCAAGGCGACGATCGGCACCGGCAGCTCGCTGATGGCCGCGACGCCCGGACGGGTGCGGTCTTCGCGCGGTCTGTCGAGCACCATCGCCTGGAGCCGCCGCGACGGGAGTGTCCAGCACGCGCTGGAAGGCAACATCTCCGTATCGGGCCACGCCGTTGCCTTCGCCACCAGCCTGCTCGGCCTTGCCGACGGAGCGGCGCTTACTGCGCTGGCGCAGCAGGTCCCGGACAGCGGCGGGGTCACCTTCATTCCCGCGCTGGCAGGCCTGGGCGCACCGCATTGGCAAGCCGGCGCGCGGGGCACGATCAGCGGGATGACGCTGGCGACGCGACCAGCGCATGTCGCCCGCGCGACGATCGAGGCGGTCGCATTGCAGATCGGCGACGTGCTCGATGCGATCGCCGCCGACCTGGATCATTCGATTGCCGCGCTGTCGATCGATGGCGGTGCGGCGCGCAACGATCTCCTCGCCCAGATGCTGGCCGATCTTACAGGTCGGACGATTCTGAGGCCGACGATCGCAGAGGCGAGCGCGATGGGCGTCGCGATGCTCGCCGCCGCCGCATCCGGAATAGAGATGCGCGCAGGCGATCCGGTCGCGACCCGGTTCGACCCGGCAATGCCGACGCATGATCGTAACCGGATCAAACGAAACTGGCGTCACGCCGTCGCAGGCGCGATCGCCCAGGCAACGGGCTGACACGGGCCGGGTTGAGCAGGAGGGGATATGACGCAGATCGCCAGCGAGCGGGAGGATTGGAAGAACACAATCCTCGCCGGACTTGCGAACTATATCGATGCGGGGTCGATCGTCGCAGGCGCCGCAGCGCTGGCGCTATGGGTCGAGGCGTACAGCCTCAGCAACGACCTGGTCGGCCTGATCGGCGCGTTCGGGCCGAACGCCATCGCGGCAGGCATCGGCGCGCTGATCGGGGGGCGGCTGTGCGACCTGTTCGGGCGCAAGAAGATCTACCAATATGACATGCTGTTCTACGCCTTCGGCATGTTGTGGCTGGTGTTCGCGGTCAACATCTGGATGATCGTGATCGGCTTCTTCCTCGTCGGCCTGGCGGTTGGCGCGGACATCCCCGCCTCCTGGTCGCTGATCGCGGAGATGGCTCCGGACAAGAAGCGCGGCAAGCATAGCGGTGTCGCACAGGTGCTCTGGTATCTGGGGCCGGTGGTGGTGCTACTGTTATTCCTGCTGCTCGAACCGCTCGGGATGCTGGGGGCGCGCATCGTCTTTGCGCATCTCGCCCTCCTCGCGCTCGCGCTCACCTTTCTGCGATCGCGGATGCGTGAGTCCCGGCGCTGGGAGGAGGCGCAAGCGAGCGAACTCAGCGCCAAACGCGGTCGATGGCAGGACCTGTTCACCCGCGAACATATCGGGTCGATGGCTTTCCTCGCCGGAATGTATCTCTTCTGGAATCTCTGGGCCGGAACCAACGGCTTCTTCTTCCCCTATATCCTGCGCACCGTTGGCAATCAGAGTCAGGCGATGTCGGTAGCGATCCAGGCGCTGAGCTTCCTGATCGGCATGGCATCGATCTATTTCGTCTTCATGCGCTATGCCGACCGGGTGAACCAGCGGCTGCTGTTTGCGCTGTCGGCGATCATCCAGGTCGTGGGCATGTCGCTGCTCGCGATCTTTCCGCTCACGCTCGAGGTCGCGCTGCTCCACGTCTTCCTGATGGCGTTCGGTCAGGGGTTCGGCGCGCAATGCTTCTTCCAGCTATGGAGCTCGGAAATGTTCCCGACCCTGTTGCGCAGCACCGCACAGGGGGTGATGTTCGCCGTGGTGCGGATCGTGCTGGGTCTGTTCAGCTTCTTCGTGCCGTTCCTCACCGCGACAGGATTCACCACGCTTGCCTGGATTCTCGTCGGTTTCCTCGCGGTCAGCGGCATCATCGGATTCGTCTGGGCACCGCGGAACGAGGGCAAGTCGCTGGAGCAGCTCGAAGCCGAGCGCGCCTGATGCGCGTGTCGCGCCGCACGATGATGGGGAGCGGCCTCGCCGCTGCGGCGACCCCCGCCGTCGCCCGAACGCGCGCGCCCGCGATTGAGCGCTGGGGCATCCACGAACTGACCTTGGATGGACCATCGGACGGCAACCCCTTTGACGATGTCGAAATCGCGGCAACGTTCCGGCACGACGGCCGGTCGATCCGCGTCCCCGGCTTCTACGACGGCGACGGCATCTATCGCATCCGGTTCAGCCCGCCGGAGACCGGGCCATGGGACTGGACGACCGAGAGCAACATCGCCCCGCTGAACGGCAAGGTGGGCAGATTCGACTGCATCGCTCCATCGCCCGGCAATCACAGCCCGGTTCGGGTCTCGCCGGACGGCTTTCACTTCGTTCATGCCGACGGCACGCCATTCCGGCAGATCGGCACCACCTGCTACAGCTGGGCGCTCCAGTCCGACGCCAAATGCGCCCAGACGCTGGAAACGCTGCGCTCGGCTCCGTTCAACAAGCTGCGGATGCTGGTCTTCCCCAATGTCCCGTCGGTCGCGACCAATCCCTTCGTCCGCACCGGGACCGGTTCGCGCGATTGGGACCCGACTCGCTTCGACCCAGCCTATTTCCGCCGCTACGAGGACCGCATTCTCCGCCTCCGCCAACTCGGCATCCAGGCTGATGTCATCCTGTTCCACCCCTATGACGAGGCGCGCGGCTATAGCGACATGCGGCGCACCGATGACGAGCGCTATGTCCGCTACGTCGCCGCCCGCTGGGGCGCCTATCGCAATCTGTGGTGGTCGATGGCGAACGAATGGGATCTGGTGAAATCGAAGAGCGTCGACGATTGGGACCATCTGTTTCGGGTGCTGGTCGCCGCCGATCCGCATGACCGGTTGCGCTCGATCCACCAGATTCGCCGCTATTACGACCATCGCAAGCCATGGATCACGCACGCCAGCGTCCAGAACGGCCCAGCCGTCATGGACGACATCCGCGCCGCGCAGCACCGCGAATTCGCGCTCAAACCGGTGGTGTTCGACGAAGTGGTCTATGAAGGCGATTCCGACCAGCGCTGGGCCAATCTGACCGGGCAACAGATGGTCGAGCGCTTCTGGTGGGGGCTGATGGGTGGCACCTATGTCGGCCATAGCGAAACCTTCGCGCCGGACCGCAACCCCGATTTCAGCTGGCTGGGCCAGGGCGGCACGTTGCGGGGTACGAGTCCCCCTCGCCTCGCCTTCCTGCGCAAGATCATGGAGGAGGGGCCGGTCCCCGGCATCGACCCGATCGAACATTGGTGGGACTATCATATCGGCGGCCAGCCGCACGAATATTACCTGAAATATTTCGGATCGGCGCAGCCTAAGTCGTGGCGGGTGACCCTGCCCGGGCGCGACAAGGACCCCAAACACAGCTTCCGAGCCGACATCATCGACACCTGGAATATGACGGTGACCCCAGTTCCGGGCGTGTTCACCATGCAGCAACGCAACCAATATGACGTCCACGACCCCGCCCGGCCCGAAATCGCACTGCCGGGGAAGCCGTGGATCGCCCTCCGCTTCATCAAAGTCTGACCGTATTCCGACAGGAGCAGCTTGTGCCGACCGCTTTTGACCTCTCCGCTCTGCCAACCGACCATGAGAGCGCGACCCTGGCGGGCCGCGTGCAGCTGGCCGAAGGGCCGGTACCGGTGCTGCTGCGCGGCGGCCGTGTCATCGACGTGTCGGCATCCGCAGCGACCAGCGCCGACCTGTTTGACCTGCCCGAGCCGGGGCGGGCCGACGGCAGGGATCTCTGCGCCGTCACCGAGCTGACCGTAGGCGGAGGGGCGTTCGGGCTGCTATCGCCGATCGACCTGCAATGCGTGAAGGCGTGTGGCGTGACGTTCGCAATCTCCGCCATCGAGCGGGTGATCGAGGAGCGCGCGCGTGGCGACGCGGGCAAGGCGGCGGCGATCCGCAGCGAGCTGGAGCAGCGGATCGGCAGCGGTATCCGCACCGTCGTTCCCGGCAGCGAAGAGGCGGCACGGCTCAAGGAAGCACTGATCGACGCAGGCATGTGGTCGCAATATCTGGAAGTCGCAATCGGACCCGATGCGGAGGTGTTCACGAAAGCGCCGGTGCTCTCGACGCTCGGCTGGGGCACGGACATCGGCGTGCGATCGGACTCGACCTGGAACAATCCCGAGCCCGAAGTGGTGATTATCGTCAATGCAGCAGGCACGGTCGTCGGCGCAACGCTCGGCAATGACGTCAATCTGCGCGATTTCGAGGGGCGCAGCGCGCTGTTGCTCGGCAAGGCCAAGGACAATAATGCGTCCTGCGCCATCGGGCCGTTCGTGCGTCTGTTCGATGCGCGCTTCTCCATCGACGATGTGCGCGATGCCGAGCTGGATCTGACGATCGATGGACCGGAAGGCTATCGGCTCGAAGGGCATAGTTCGATGAACCAGATCAGCCGCGACCCGCTCGACCTGGTCGCCCAGACGCTCAGCGAGCATCAATATCCCGACGGCTTCGCGCTGTTCCTGGGCACGCTTTTCGCACCGGTGCAGGACCGGGACGAGGCCGGGCGCGGCTTTACCCATAAGGTCGGCGACACGGTCCGCATCCATTCGTGCCGGCTTGGCACACTGACCAACCGGGTCACCACGTCGCGCGATGCGGCGCCCTGGACCTTCGGCATTCGCGCCCTGTACCGCGACCTGGCCGCGCGGAGCGGCTGAGCTAGCGGGCCGCGCGCTCCAGCTGTCGCGCGGCGTGCGCGAGCGCGATGTACATCGCGCCTTCCGGCACGACATATTCATTCTGGCCCCAGAAGAACGGCCAGTCGTCGCGGCTTTCGGGATAGTCGGGCTTCAGCACCAATATCCCGGGCACCACCCCGCCGGGGATGAAGGAGAAATCGGCGCGGTTGCTGCCATAGGCAACCTCTTTCGACACTGCGCCGACACCCGAAACCAGCGACCGGTCCGAAGCCGGGTGGTGGCCGTGGAGAAAATCGAGCGCGCGCATCACCGGACCGGCATCGACGATCTCCGGAAAGGCGCGGTGGAGGGCGTAGCCGGTGAGGCCGAAGCCGAGGACCGCGCCGCTGCCCGCCCAGCTGCCCTCGGTGATCGGCACGCCGAACGGGTTCGCCTTGCGCATCGCGTCAGCCTGCACCGTCCAGTCGCGCGCGGCCGCTTCCAGCATCGCGCGATAGGCGGACGGCATGTGCGGCAGGGCCTTCACCATGGTTTGCGCGGTAAAGCCGAACCGCTTCAGCATCGCCGGGGCCAGCGCCTCGACCCGCGCGGCATAGCGGCGGTCTCCGGTGGCGAGGAGCAGTTCGACTGCGGCGCCGAATTCCTCGACATCGAGCGGGCCGCCGGTGGTGTTGCCGTGGCGGAAGGTTGCGGGTGGGCGGGCCTGTTCCAACTCCCAGATGCGTTGCGCGCGATTGAGGCACCGCCGCGCGAACGCATCGTCCCGCCCGCGCCATGCCCGCGACGCCGCCGCGAGCGCGGCTGCCGAGCCATAGTCGAGCGCGGTGGCGCGGCTGGTAAAGGCCCAGCGGTCGTCCGGCGTCCCGCTGCGCCCGCCCCTGCTGTCATAGGCGCGCTCATAGGGTTTGAGACTGGGATCGTAGATCAGCCCGTCAGTCTTGCTCGCGGCATCGCCGAGATGGGTATATTGGCCGACATCCGGCTCGACGATGCCGTGGATGGCGTGGCCCACCGCATCATATTGCGCGAGCAGCTGCAGGCTGCCGTGGCGGATCTGTTGCAAGATATCGGGCGTGCCGTCGGGGACGTGCAGATCGACCTTGCGCGCGTCCCAATCGACCGCGACGGTATCGCGATCGATCGCGAACAGTTCCCACGCATCGACCAGCTGGCGGATGACCTGATATTGGGTCTGGGTGCGGATGTCGAAGTCGCCCGCGTCGAGCCAGCCGCCGACCGCAAGGCCGGGGATATGCTCGCCCGGCTTGAACTTCGTGTCAGTTGTAGGCCCCTGGCGATACAGATCGATATGCTCATGGTTGAGCGGCGCCTGTCGCGCGTCGTCGCGGTGCGAATCGCCGTGCCAGACGCGATAGGCCTCGTTCACCGCGACATGGTCCATCGCGACGGGCAGATAGACGTCGTTGGTCTGATGCCAGGCTCTGTCGAACAGTCCCGAGGCGATCGGGAAGGGCGCGGTGCGCGTGCCGCCATAGTCGAGCAGATAGGTGCCGGGGGTCTTCACGCCGCTGAAATCGACCTGAAGATAGCGATAGCGCAGATAGCGGCCCCATTCACGCGCCGCAGGAAGTTGCACCGGCACGAGCTTGCCCGATGCCTCGACGCGCAACAGGCTGGGTCGAAGCTGCCTTTTGTCGTCCCGGTCGAGTTCGATCGTGGCGATCTTGCGCGCGCCGGGCAGATAACCGAGCTGCGAATGGGCGATCACAGGGGGTCGCAGCCAGCCCGGCACGCTCTTCGCATCGAGCGTCCATTCGATCACCTTGCCGCTGCGGCCGCCGGGGATCAGCTGGCGCACGACGTACCAGCCATTGTCAGCCTGGTTGCGCCCGTCGAAGAGCGACAGGTTTCCCTCCCCCGCCGTGATGGTGACGTGCCGCGCCGGGTCTTCGGGCGAGAAGACCAGCTGGCGTCCGGTGGCGAAGGGCAGCGGCTCGGCGCCCGGCCCGTCGCTGCGGCCCGATGCGGGGTTGCGCTCCGCCGTCAGCTGCATCGCATCGGCGGGATGGCGCGGGAATAGCGCAGGACGGCCATCGGCGAGATAGGAGCGATGCCAATAGGCCGCGGGGACGAATTCGAGGTTCAGGCCCGCCTTTCCAACCATGTCGTCGGGGAGCGGCCGGTCGAGCCAGACAGACAGCGCGATCGATCCTCCGCGCCGCTCGGCGCGCACCGTATAGGTGAAGCCGGGATAGCGCATCGCCGCCTCGATCACGCCAGCCGCCTTGTCGACGCGGCGGCTGACGAATTGCCCCGCCGGGTCCCATTGGCCGGGGGTGGCGGCGAGCCGGACATCGCCATTGGTTGCGGTGCGGATGCCCTGATGGATCAGCTCGACGCCGCTGATCTTGGCGTCGGCGAACAGACCTTCATTGACGTTGGAGAAGATCAGCCAGTTGACCCCGGGGGCCTCAAAATAATCGGCGCGGTCGAGCCGCAACGGGGCTTCCTGCGCGCTAGCGGGCACGACAGCCGCACCGATCAGGGCAGCCAGCAGCATATGGCGGCGCGACATTCGGCCTCTCCTCCTTATTTTTGGTAGCGCTACCATATCAGCGCGCGGAGCGGACGCAATGCCCCCGCCCCGCGCCGTCGTTCAGCTTGCGCGCTTCATATAGCCGTGCATGGTGAGCCAGTTGGCAAAGGCGTCGAACCAGCCGGTGCTGGTCGTCTCCTTGGGATACATGCCGAAGCCATGGCCGCCCTGTTCGTAGAGATGGAATTCCACCGGGCGCTGCGCCGCCTTCCAGCTTTCGATCAGGCCAAAGCCGCTACTGGCGAAGAACGGATCGTCGGCCGCCAGCGCCACGAACAGTGGCGGCGCGTCGGCGGGAACCTTGATCGACGCGATCGGGCCATAGACATTGCCGATAAAGGCGGGCTTGGCATCCTGACCAGCCAGCGCGGTGGCCATGGTGAGCATGGCGCCGGCCGAAAAGCCGACCATGCCGACGCGGTCAGGGTCGATGCGCCATTCGCTTGCCCGGCGGCGGATCAGCGCGAAGGCGGCGCGCGAATCGGCGATCTGGGGCGCGAGTGCGGCCATCGCGGCGTCGGGATCCGGGCGCGGCGGACGCGCGGCGGTGCCGGAGAACATTTCCCGCATCGATTTCTCGAAGCCCGCCATGTCGGCTGGCGTCTGGTTCAGCCGATATTTGAGAACGAACGCCGCAACGCCGCGCGCGGCGAGCGCGCGTGCGACATCCCAGCCTTCATTCTCCATCGACAGCGTCCGGAAGCCCCCACCGGGTGCCACGACGACGGCGGCACCGGTCGCCTTTGCCGGATCGGGCAGGAACGGGGTGAGCGTGGCGACGGTTACGTTGCGGGCGAACCGGCTGCCATATTGGCTGTGCCAGGATTCGTTCGCTTTCGCGCCGGGAAGCGGGCCGGTGTCCAGGGTGATCGCATCGGGCTGCGCCGGAATCGCAATCGGGGTCATCCGATCGTCCTGCGCCAGTGCCGTCCCCGCCGGGGCGAGCGCGAGCGCAGCCGACACTGCCCCCCACCGCCCGATCTCACGCACACCGCGCCTGAACCAGTTGCCCTCAGCCATTGCCACTCTCCCTTTTATTTGTCGGTCAATTAAGCCGACTTGCAATGATTTTGACAAGGTAATTCTGATAGAAGTATCTTCATTTTGTAGGACAAGTTGACGGTCACGACGCGCTGGGTCAGATTTTGCCAGGACGCCACCCCCATGGGGCTGACAAGGGAGGATGTATGAAGCGGACAACGCGAAACCTTGCGCGGGCGGGGCTGTGCGCCGCAGCGATCCTCGGACTGACCCGGCCCGCCATGGCGCAACAAAGCCCTCGGGTGCCTCCGCTTGCCGCGTTCTTCCAGCCCGCTTCCGCCACCCCGACCACCCCGGATGAGGAGGGGTTCATCCGCCGCTGGCTGTTGCTGGAACCGATCGCCAAACCCAACCCCACCAACACCGTCTTCACCGGCAACTATGTGCGCGCGGCGCTCAATCCCGGCACGTTTCCCGGCCGGTTCGGCACCGTTCCGCGTGACGGCCAGACGGTCGAGGCGGGCGGGACGCTGCGCTGGCACGCGCTCGAGTCCAAATTGTGGGACGTCAAGCTGTTCAACTTCGCCCAGTCGCTGGGCAAGCCCAAATATGGCGTCGTCTTCTGGGCGGTGACCGTCATCGACAGCCCGCGCGAGATGCGCAATGTGCGGATGGCGGTCGGGTCCAATTCGGCATCGATCTGGTGGTTGAACGGTGCGGAGACCGCGACCCTGTTCGACGACCGGCGGATGGTGATGGACGATGTCCTGTCGGATCGGGTGACTCTGAAGAAAGGCCGCAACGTCATTTACGGCGCGGTCATCAACGGGCCGGGGCTCAGCGACTTCTGTCTGCGCTTCCTCGACGAACGCGGCCAGCCGATCCGCGATCTTGCGATCGATGTGAAATGATGTCCCGAACCGGAGTTCCGATCATGCGCACGTCCTGCATCGCGCTCGGCCTGAGCCTCGCCATCGCCTCCCCCGCCACCGCGCAGCTGGCCGGGGAGGTGTTCATCCACGACCCCTCCACCATCGTCGAATCCGATGGCAAATGGTACACGTTCGGCACGCGCGGCGGCGGGCTGATGTCGGAGGATGGCTGGACCTGGGCGGGCGGCCCGGTGCGCCCTGGCGGGGGTGTCGCCCCCGACGTCATCAAGATCGGCGATCGCTATTATGTCGCATGGGCGGTCGGCGGCGGCGGCATGTCCGGCGGGGCACAAGAGCGACGTCAAGATCATGTGGACCAAGTCGCTCGACCCCAAATCGCCGGATTTCGAATATCATGAAATCGGGACGGTGGCGTCGAGCGACGGGATCGAGAATCACGACGCGATCGACCCCGCCTTTCTCTATCACGACGGACGGTTGTGGCTGAGCTATGGCACCTATTTCGGGTCGATCCGGATGATCGAGCTCGATCCCGCAACGGGCCTGCGCGTCGCGGGCAACCAGCCGGTCGAGATCGCCATCGACATGGAAGCCACCGCACTGATGTATCGCGACGGCTGGTATTATCTGCTCGGGACGCACGGCACCTGCTGCGACGGGCCCAACTCGACCTACAATATCCGCGTCGGCCGGTCGCGCAGCCCGCTCGGCCCCTATGTCGACAATATGGGGATTCCCCTACTCAGGGGCGGCGGGAAGCTGGTGGTCAGCGCACGCGGGCGGATGATCGGCGCGGGGCATTTCGGCCTGATCGACCTGGGCGGGGGAATCGAGAAATTCTCGCTGCATTACGAGGCGGACATGGACCGCAGCGGGCGCAGCGTGCTGGCGATCGAGCCCTTGCTGTGGCGCGACGGCTGGCCGGTCGCGGGGAGCAATGTCCGCCCCGGCACCTATGAGATCAAGTCCGAACGCAGCGGCAATGCCTTGCAGCTCAAGGTCGATTTCGTGCGCATCCCGTTCGACGCGCGGCGGGCATGGATGGCCAAACCGGGCGATCCAGTGTCGCCTATCGCTGACCAGACGCTGGCCGATGTGCAGGCGGGCTGGCCCAAGGACGCGGTGCGGGTCGACCTGTCGGCTTACATGGTCCGGCCCAACCAGCATTGGACGATCACGTCCGTGCCGGAGGCGGGCGGTTGGTTCGGCGCACCATTCTACAAGATCACCATCGCCGGCACCGAGCGCGCACTGGCCGCGACGGACGCGAACGAGGTCGAGGCCGTGCCGGCCTTCACCGGCGCCGACGCGCAATTGTGGCGGATCGACCAGCTGACCGACGGCAGCTATCGTATCACGCCCAAGCGTGGCGCCAAGGCCGATATGGCGCTGATGGCGATCGGCACCAGCACGCCGACGCTCGCCCGGTTCGATCCGCGCAGCGATGCGGGGCGCTGGCGGTTCATGCAGCCTTGAAGGCCGCAGCGGCTGCGATCCGGTGGACCGCAGCCGCGCTTATCGTCACACGAAGCGGTTGATGAGGTTTTCCAGCCGCTCCTGCTTGCCCGAGCGATGCCTGGGCGACAGGTTGGCGCTGACGGCGTGGTCCGCGATGTCGGACAGGCTGGTGCCGTCGCGATGGATCATCTGGCCCAGTTCGCCGTCCCAGCCGGCATAACGCTCCGTCTTGAACGCATCGATGCGGCCGTCCTGAATGATCCGCTCGGCATTGAGCAGCGCCGCCGCGACGACGTCGACGCCGCCGATATGGCCGTGGAGCAGATCGTCGGCATCGACCGACTGGCGGCGCACCTTGGCGTCGAAGTTGAAGCCGCCGGTGGTGAAGCCGCCCGCGCGGACGATTTCGAGCATCGCCAGCGTCGTTTCCTCGACCGAGTTCGGAAACTGGTCGGTGTCCCAGCCATTCTGGTGATCGCCGCGATTGGCGTCGATTGATCCGAAGATGCCGAAGGCGGCGGCAGTCGCGATCTCATGCTCGAAGGTATGGCCCGACAGGGTGGCGTGGTTCGCCTCAATATTGACGCAGACCTCCTTCTCGAGCCCGTAATGCTTGAGGAAGCCGTACACCGTCGCGGTGTCGAAATCGTACTGATGCTTGGTCGGCTCGTGCGGCTTGGGTTCGATCAGGATCGTGCCGGTGAAGCCGATCTTGTGCTTGTGCTCGACCACGAGGCTGAGGAACCGTCCGAAATTGTCGAGCTCGCGCTTGAGATCGGTGTTGGTCAGCGTCTCATAGCCCTCGCGACCGCCCCACAGCACATAGTTGGCGCCGCCCAGCCGCTTGGTCGCGTCGAGCGCCGAGCGGACCTGCAACGCGGCCCAGGCATAGACTTCGGGGTCGGGGCTGGTCGCCGCGCCCGCGGCATAGCGCGGGTCGGAGAAGAGGTTGGCGGTGCCCCAGAGCAGCTTGCGACCGGTCTGCCCCTGCAGCGTTTCGAGATGGTCGACCGCGGTCGCGAAGTTGCGCTGATAGGTCGCGACGTCGCTCGCCGGCTCCATCACGTCGACATCGTGGAAGCAGTAGAAGGGCAGATCGAGCTTCTGGACGAAGCCGAGCGCGGTCTCGCGCTTCTGCGCCGCCGCCTGTGTCGCGTCGGGATTTGCCTGCCAGGGCCGCTGGAAGGTGCCCGCGCCGAACACGTCGGAACCGGGCCAGCAGAAGGTGTGCCACATGCACATGGCGAAGCGGAGATACTCCTCCATCGTCTTGCCGAACACGACGCGGTTCTTGTCGTAGAAGCGGTAGGCAAGCTCGTTGTCGCTGTCCGGCCCTTCATAGGCGATGGTCGGGAACTGCGCGAAATAATCGTTGGCGGCAGGCATTTAGAGACCTTTCTTGGGCGTGATGCGGGGATAGGCTTGGCGGAACAACGCCTTGCGCGGGGCGAGGCGGTCGATGAGGTCGGGTTCGGGCTCGATGCGTTGCGACACGGGCGGCGCAGCGCAGACGCTGGCAGGATCGCCACCGTCGACCGCAAGCTGGGCGAGCCGGGCGGCTCCGAGCGCGGGTCCGACCTCGCCGCCCTTGAGATAGACGAGCGGCACTTCGAACGCGGCGGCGATGATCCGGCCCCAATAGCCCGAGCGCGCGCCGCCGCCGATGACCGACAGCTGTGAAACCTGCGTGCCTGCGTCGCGCAGCGCGTCGAGGCCGTCGGCAAGCGCGAAGGCGACGCCCTCCAGCACTGCCTGTGCCAGCCGTCCGGAATCGGTATCGTTGTCGAGGCCGAGAAATGCGCCGCGCACCTGCGCATCATTGTGCGGCGTCCGCTCGCCCGAGAGATAGGGCAGGAACAGCTCGCCGCCGGTGCCGGGGCCCGACGCCTCGGCGCGGGCGAACAGATCGGCGGCGCCCGCCGCGCCGGTCAGGCGGGCGACCCAGTCGATGCAGGAGGCGGCCGAGAGATGGACGCTCATCTGGTGCCACATGCCGGGCAGGCAGTGGCAGAAGGCATGCACGGCGCGCGCGGGATTGGGGCGGAAGTCGCCGGTAGCGACGAAGATCACGCCCGATGTGCCGAGCGAGAGCAGCGCGTCGCCATCGCGTACCACGCCGACTCCGACCGCACCTGCGGCATTGTCGCCGCCGCCCGCGACCACCGGAACCTGCGGCATTCCCCACAGCTCGGCGACTTCAGGGCGCAGCGATCCGGTGATCTCGCTGCCCTCGTACAGTTTCGGCATCGCCGCCTGCGACAGACCGGTGGCGGCGAGAATCGCGTCGCTCCAATCGCGCCGGGCGACATCCACCCAGAGCGTCCCAGCCGCATCGGACACATCCGACGCCTTGTCGCCGGTCATCCGCAGCCGGACATAGTCCTTGGGCAACAGCACGGTGCGGCCCTGCGCGAACAGCTCCGGCTCATGCTTGCGCACCCACAGCAATTTGGGCGCGGTGAAGCCCGGCATCGCGATATTGCCGGTGACCGCGCGCAGGTCGGGGACCGCAGCTTCCAGCTGCTCGCACTCAAGGTCGCTGCGACCGTCGTTCCATAGGATTGCGGGGCGCAACGGCTGGTCATCCGCGCCCAACAGCGTCGCGCCGTGCATCTGCCCGGCGATGCCGATGCCGCGGATCGAGCGGCGCACCGCCGGGTCGATCGCCTGCACCGCAGCAGTGGTCGCGAGCCACCACGCCGCAGGATCCTGCTCCGACCAGCCGGGATGCGGCCGCTGGACGGTGAGCGCGGCGGTGCCCTGCCCCGCGACGGCGCCCGTCTCGTCGAGCGCCACCGCCTTCACGCCCGACGTGCCGATATCGATCCCCAGGAACATCAGCGGAAGGGATCGATGGTGGGGATGGTGCCGTCGTCGTTGAACTTCAGCTCGGTCACCTTGACGTTGCGCAGGTGGTTTTTCCCGCTGAGCTGGGTGTCGTGGTAGAACAGCCACCATTTTCCGTTCCATTCGACGATCGAATGGTGCGACGTCCAGCCCTGCACGGGCTTCAGGATATGCCCCTTGAAGGTGAACGGGCCATAGGGGTTGTCGCCGATCGCATAGTTCACGAAGTGCGTGTCGCCGGTGGAATAGGTGTAATAGTACTTCCCGCCGCGCTTGAAGACCCATGCGGCCTCGAAAAAGCGCCGGTCATGGTCGCCGCCCAGGATCGGATTGCCCTTCTCGTCCAGGATCACCGCGTCGCGCACGGGTTCCGCGAACGTCTTCATGTCCGTGTTCATCTTGACGACCTTGCCCGAGATGGCGGGCTTGTCGTCCTGCATCAGATCGGTGTCGGAGCCGTTGGGATCATAGACCCCGTCCTTCCAGCGCTGGAGCTGCCCGCCCCAGATGCCGCCGAAATACATGTAGCTGGTACCGTCCGCGTCGGTGAAGACGGCGGGGTCCATCGAGAAGCTGCCGGGGATATAGTTGGGTTCGGGCGTGAACGGCCCCATCGGGTTCTTCGAGGTCGCGACGCCGATGCGGAACGCGCCTATGCCGTTCTTGTCCTTGGTCCTGTCGCGCGCCGGGAAATAGAGATAATAGGTGCCGTTCTTGTACGCGGCGTCGGGTGCCCACATCTGCTGCGAGGCCCAGGGCACGTCCTTTACGTCAAGCGCGACCGGGCCGACCGTCACCGGGCCGCCGATCCTGTCCATCCGCAGCACGCGATAGTCCCGCATCGCATATTGGTTGCCGAGGTCGTCATCGGCGATTCCCGCATCGATATCGTGGCTGGCATAGACATAGATCTTGCCGTCGAAGACGTGCGCGGAAGGGTCGGCGGTGAAGATTTCGGTCACCAGCGGCTGGCTGATATATTCGCGGCCGTCGGGCGCGCGGGCGACGCTCGTATTCGCTTCAGGCTCGGCCTGATTGCCCGCGGTCCCGGCATTGCAGGCGGCGAGGCAGGCGCCCAGGATGACAAGCGGAAGGGTCGGGTATCGCATCGTCTCTCTCTCCTCAGTCGCTGATTTCGATCGGCGTTGCGTCGGTGATAGCGCTAACATCTGCTTTGGCCAATATGCTTTAGGTTTAGTCAGAGTTTAGAGCGGATTTTTCTAGCGTGCGGTTCCTGAAAGCGGCCGGATCCCGCTTTCTGCGATCACCCGCTGCGCCGCGTCGGGCCAGACATCGCCCTTCACCGCGACATTGCCTTCAGCGCGATTGTTCAGATAATCGGTCCAGCTTCCCTGGATGCGCCCCGAATTATACCAGTTGCCGGTCGCCCGATTGTCGAGCGCGGTGCGGCGCGGGGCGATCGTATCCTGTGAATTGAGGTTGAGCCAGACGCCGCCGACGCGGTCGATCACATTCTCCCGCACCGTCACATAGCGCGATCCCTCGTCGAGATAGATGGCGATCCCTCCCGCTCCGGCGACGTCATAGATATAGTTGCGGGCGATCAGCGCCCCGGGATCGGCCGAGAGGTGGTAGATCGCGCCGCCATCGGGGAACCATTGCTTCACCCGGCCGACGCGATTGCCGACAATGACCGTGTCGCGCAGGATCGTCGGCGTGTCATAGACGATATTGCCGGGCTGGTCGTAATAGGACCGGTGCCGCCGATAATATTCGGCGCTGCCGCCCGGATCGTTGATCCCCCATCCCCACCCGACATCGATGCCGTCATAGGGCGTGTCGGAAATGTCGTTGTGCATGATCACGGCGCCGCTGGCATATGTGACGAGCACAGCGGCCTGTTCCTTGTAATCATGCGATACGTGCGAAATGCGGTTGTCGCGGATCAGGATGTCGCGAACCGCGAGCTCGGGGCGCGAAGGATGGTGCGCGTCACGCGAAATTCCGCCCGCCATGATCGCGCCGCCCGCAAGGTCGCGAAATTCGTTGCGGGTCACCTCGATCGCGGTCGCCGCAAGCCCGATCCCGGTGGCGTTCGCATCGGGATTGTTGCCGATGCCGAGCGCGATCTGGCCCAGTTGTCCGAAACGGTTGTCGTCGAACACAATCCGGCTTGCCGCCGCCACCTGGATCGCCGCGGGTTGCTGGCGCCAATGGTTGCGCATCCTCTCGAACGCAGGGCACCCCCAGCTGCAGTCGCGGATCGGATCGGCGGGGTAACCGGCGAGCTCTCCGGCGAGATAGGCGCCGCTCTGCTGGCTGACATAGCCTTCAGGGCCGGAGGGTTGCAGCCAGCTGGTGTGGCGGAACGAAAGCCCGCGAAATTCGAGATCGCGCACCGGAAGGTCGAGCGTTCCGCCGATCGACATCAGGTGATCGAGCCGGGGGACGATCACCTCCGCCTGTGCCATATCCTCGCCTGCGCGCGGCCGGTAGTAGAGGAGGCCCGCCGCCGGATCGGCGACCCATTGGCCAGGCTCCCGCAGGAAGGCGAGGTTGTTGACCAGGAACAACCGCGCCACTTCGGCCGAGACGGGCCGCGCGAACGTATCATAGCCCACCAGATTGTTGCGCCAGCCGGGCTGCTGCATGACGATGCGATCGCGGTCGATCCGATCGACCATCGCGTGCCGATGGGTGAACCAGCTCATCCCCTCGACCTCGATCCGCCGCTGGTCGGACAAGTCCGCAAGCGACCGCCAGGCCGGATCGACGATCGCCAGTCCCCAGGGATGGAAGGTCACTGCCGTGCGCGGAATCTCGATCCGCGCCCGTGGAGCCAGCGCGCCGTTCACGGTGAGCTGGCGCGGGTCGATCCCCGTCGGGATGCGGGCGCGCCAGATGCCGCGTGCACGATCGGCAAGTTGCCAGCCGCTGACCCGGGTGCCGCCCGAAATCACCGGATAGGCGCCCGGCGCGCCCTCCCAGCGGACGACAAAGCCATTGCGGCCGCCATCCTCGGCGGTGAAGCGCAGCGGTTTGGCGAGGCGGTAGGTTCCCGGCGCAATCCGCACGGTAACGTCGTTCGTTTCGTTCAAGCGGCGCACCAGCGCCTGGGCGCGGGTGAAGCTGGCGATCGGGCGGGCCGCCGAGCCGTCTCCTTCGTCCGATCCGTCAGGCGCGAGATGCAGGACAACCGGCACCGGCACGGGGCGGATCGGGATGACGATCGAATGGCGGGCGTCCGGGTCGCGAGTCGGCGCTGGTACTTCGGGAAGCGTGGGGCCGGACGGCAAAGATTGCGCGCTTGCGCTCGGCCCTGGCATCCAGAGCGCCAGCATCGCCAGCAACAGGATCGATCGCGCGCACCGCATCTCGGCCTCCCATGATCCCGGCGCCAGGTGTGGCGTGCGGGCTTGACGAGCGGACAATGCGCGAACTACTCCAACAAATGCAATGCCGTTTCCGCGATGCGCGGGGACAGAGCCAACAGGGAGAGATGCGGGTGATGATGTCGAGCAAGACGCGGCTGCGCGCGGATGGCCGCTGGAGCCGGATATCGCTGTTCTCCGCCCTGCTGCTGGCCACGGCACCGCTGACCGCGGCTCCGGTCCAGGCGCAGCAGGCTACCGCGAAGATCGACGCGAGTCGGCCCGGTCCGCAGGTTCATCCCGATATTTTCGGCCAGTTCATGGAGCATCTGGGCACCGGCATCTATGGCGGGGTGTGGGTCGGCGAGCGCTCGTCCATCCCCAATGACGGCGGCTATCGCCGCGACGTGCTCGACGCGCTGAAGGCGATCAAGGTGCCGATGGTGCGCTGGCCCGGCGGCTGCTTCGCCGACGAATATCACTGGCGCGACGGAATCGGTCCGCGCAACCGCCGTCCGGTCAAGATCAACACCAACTGGGGCGGGGTGAACGAGGACAACAGCTTCGGCACGCATGAATTCATGGGCTTTGCGCAGCGACTGGGCGCACGCACCTATGTTTCGGCCAATATCGGCAGCGGCACGCCCGCCGAAACCTCGCAATGGGTGGAATATCTGACCGCTCCGGCCAACACCACGGTGCTGGCGAAGGAACGCGCCGCCAATGGCCGCAAGGAGCCGTGGAAGCTCGACTATCTCGGCATCGGCAACGAACTATGGGGTTGTGGCGGCAATATGCGCGCGGAATATGCCGCCGACGTCACCAACCGCTTCATCACCTTCGCCAAGTCCGGCAACGGCAAGATGCTCAAGATCGCCAGCGGCCCCTCGGATGCCAATTACGAATGGACCGAGACGATGATGCGCATGTCGGCCAAGCATATCGACGGGCTGGCACTGCATTTCTACACCCGCCCGCGCGACGAGAAATGGGAGGATAAGGGTCCTGCGCTGGGCTTTCCCGAGCGCGAATGGGCTTCGACGCTTCAGCACACGCTGCAGATGGACGAATATATCACCAAACATTCGGCGATCATGGACAAATATGATCCCGACAAGCGCGTGATGCTCGCGGTCGACGAATGGGGCACCTGGTACGATCCCGCGCCCGGTTCCAATCCCGGCTTCCTGCAGCAGCAGAACAGCCTGCGCGACGCGATGGTCGCCGCGCTCAACATCAACATCTTCACCAAACATGCCGAGCGCGTGAAGATGGCGGCGATCGCGCAAATGGTGAACGTGCTGCAGGCGATGCTGCTCACCGACGGGCCGCGCATGGTGAAGACCCCGACCTATTGGGTGTTCGACCTCTATGTGCCGTGGCAGGGTGCGACCAGCCTGCCGGTGACGCTCGACAGCCCCTGGTATCACAAGGACGATGTCGCGATTCCCGCGATCAGCGTATCCGCCGTGCGGGACACGGCGGGCGCGGTGCATGTCGCTTTGGTCAATGCCGATCCCAACCGCGCTCTCCCGGTCAGCGTCGATCTGGGCGGAGTGCAGGCGAGCGGGGCGAGCGGTCGTATCCTGACCGCAGGGGAGATGGACGCGCATAACAGCTTCGACGCGCCCGATGTCGTCGCGCCCGCCGCGTTCGACGGGGCGAGCGTCTCGGAGGGCAAGCTCAGCGTCACGCTTCCCGCCAAGTCGGTGGTGGTTCTGAAGCTGCGATGATCCGGTGACCGGCTCGCTGGAGGTTTCGCGGCGCGCGGTTCTGGGCGGCGCGTCCGCGCTCGCCGCGTTGCCTGCTTTGGGGAGCGAGGTCCCGCGCAACGCGTCGCGGCTTTGGTATCGCCAGCCCGCCGCCGAATGGACGCAAGCGCTGCCGATCGGCAACGGGCGGATCGGCGCGATGATTTTCGGCGGCGTCGCGCGCGAGCGGCTTCAGCTCAACGAGGATAGTTTATGGACGGGCGGGCCCTATGATCCGGTGAACCCCGCCGCGCGCGCGGCATTGCCCGAGGTCCGCCGCCTGATTGCCGCAGGGCTGTATGCGGAGGCGGAGGCGCTGGCGGACAGCCGCCTGATCGGCACGCCGCGCACCCAGATGGCCTATCAGGCGCTTGGCGATCTGCTGCTCGACCTGCCCGGAGCGGCGCAGGGCGCGGTGACCGACTATCGCCGCGAGCTCGATCTCGACTCCGCCATCGCATCGGTGGAATTCACGCTCGGCGGGGTGCGCCACCGCCGCGAAGCCTTTGCCTCGGCCCCCGACGATGTGATCGCCGTCCGGCTCACCGCCGATGCGCCGTTCGACGTGTCGATCGGGCTGGGCTCGCAGCAGCCCGACGCGCGCGTGACGATCGAGGGAAGAATGCTGACCCTTAACGGACGCAACGCCGCGCGCGCCGGGGTATCGGGCGCGCTGCGCTTTGCCGCGCGGCTGCAGGTGATCGCCGAGAGCGGGACCGTGAGAAAGAACCCAGGCTCGATCCGGATCGAGCAGACGCGGGCCGTGACGCTGTTTCTCGCCATGGCGACCAGCTTCCGCCGCTTCGACGACGTGTCGGGCGACCCCGATAGCGCAACGCTTGCCGCACTCCGCCGCGCCGGCGCGCGCGGGTTCGACCGGCTTCGCGCCGATGCCGTCGACGCGCATCGGCAGCTGTTCCGCCGCGTAACGCTCGACCTTGGCACCAGCCCGGCCGCAACGCTGCCCACCGACGAACGCGTGCGCCGCAACCGTCCGGCGGAGGACCCCGCGCTCGCGGCGCTGTATTTTGATTATGGCCGCTATCTGCTCATCGCCAGCTCACGGCCGGGCACCCAGCCCGCGAACCTTCAGGGCATCTGGAACGACAGCAACGACCCGCCCTGGCAGTCCAAATATACCGTCAACATCAACACCGAAATGAACTATTGGCCCGCCGAGGTCACCGCGCTGCCCGAATGTGTCGAGCCGCTGCTGCGGATGGTGCGCGAACTGGCGATTACCGGCGAACGCACAGCGCGCGCAATGTACGGCGCGCGCGGTTGGGTGTGTCACCACAACACCGACCTGTGGCGTGCGACCGCGCCGATCGACGGCGCGCAATGGGGGATGTGGCCGACCGGCGGGGCGTGGCTGTGCACGCATCTGTGGGAGCGCTACGATTATGGCCGCGACCGCGATTTTCTCCGCGCCATCTATCCGGTGATGCGCGGCGCGGCGCTGTTCTTCCTCGACACCCTCCAGATCGATCCCGCAACCGGGGCGCTGGTGACCAGCCCATCGATCTCGCCCGAGAACCGGCATCCGATGGGCGCGGCGGTCTGTGCCGGGCCGGCAATGGACAGCCAGATATTGCGCGATCTGTTCGATCAGGTGGCACGGGCGGCGGCGATCCTGGACGTGGATGCGGAGTTTGCGGCGCAGGTGAAGGCGGCACGCGCCCGTCTGCCCAAGGATCGGATCGGCGCGCAGGGTCAGTTGCAGGAATGGCGCGCGGACTGGGACGCGCGCGCGCCCGAGCCCGATCATCGCCATGTCTCGCACCTCTATGCGCTGTTCCCGAGTGACCAGATCAACCCGGAGCGGACGCCGGAGCTTGCCGCAGCCGCGCGCCGCTCGCTCGAACTGCGCGGCGATGAATCGACCGGCTGGGCGACCGCCTGGCGCATCGCATTATGGGCGCGGCTGCGCGACGGAGACCGCGCGCACGCCATCCTGGCCTTTCTGCTTGGCCCGGGGCGCACCTATCCCAATCTGTTCGACGCGCACCCGCCCTTTCAGATCGACGGCAATTTCGGCGGGACCCGCGCCATCGCCGAGATGCTGATGCAAAGCCGGGGTGAGGACATTTCGCTGCTCCCCGCCCTCCCCTCCGCCTGGCCGGATGGATCGGTCAGCGGGCTGCGCGCGCGCGGCCAGTGTCGGGTCGATCTTCGCTGGCGCGGCGGCGCGCTCGAAGAGGTGGTGCTGACCGGGGGCAGGGACGGCACGCGCCGGATCTCTTGCGGCAAGCGGATGGTGGAGGTGATGCTGGTCGCGGGAAAGCCGGTTCGGTTGCGCGGACCATCGCTGACCGGGTGATCAGGAGGCCGCCGCCTCGCCGACCATTTCCGCGTCGTCCATGACCCCGCGTGTATCCTCCAGCGCGAGTTGCACCAGCGCGCGCATCGCTTCGGTCGCGCCCTCCACATCCCCCGCGACGATCGCGTCGAGCACGCGGGCGTGATCGGGGATGGGATCGCGCGGCAGTTCGCGCGTGCGCTGCTTGAAATGCGTGGTCCAGGCCACCGCCGCGCCGATCGACGCGCTGATGACCACCAGCGCGTCGTTGTTGGTCGCGCGCAAAAGCGCATCGTGGAAATCGCGGTCGGCGGCACGGCCCTCTGCCGTCGCCAGCGAATGGCGCCGCATCCCGTTGAGCGCATCGCGCATCCGCTTGATATCCGCCTTGCTGCGCCGCTGTGCGGCAAAGGCGGCGGCGGCGGGTTCGATCACCAGGCGCAGTTCGAACAGGCTGCGGATGAGCCGTGCGTCGGGATCGCCCGCAAAGGCCCAGGCGAGCACTTCGGGGTCGAGCAGGTTCCACCGCTCGCGCGGGAGGACGCGGGTGCCCGTCTTGGGGCGGCTCTCGACCAGACCCTTGGCGGCGAGCACCTGCATCGCCTCCCGATAGGCGCCGCGCGACACGTTGAGCGCCTCGGCTGCGGCGATCTCGCCGGACAGGATGTCGCCCGGGCCATATTCCCCGGACAGGATTGCGGTGCCGATCTTGTTGGCCACGGCCCCACGCAGGCGCCGTCCCGGGCCGCGCACCCGCGCAGCGCGCTCACCCGTTTCAACGTCCCCGGCCGGAGCGGCGGCCTCGTCCTTTTTCATCCTTCCGATCAAGGCCAAGCGCGGCGGCGAGTCAACTACCAACCACCCCGGTGTTGCCCAGATTGAACAGCCGGAACGTTAGCGCAAAAGCGCAGCATCCCCCCCAGCTTGCGGGTTGAGGCTGCACCGTCGCCTTATTCCCCTGCCCACGCGCGATCAGTTCGACGATCTTCACCCCAGCGACATTCGCCGCCAGCGGCTCGGCAGGCTGGCCGAAGCGCTTCGGAGTCGAGCGCGCAAGCAACCGCCCGTCGCCCCAGATCTCGAACATTACCGCGCCCGCATCCGGCGAACCGGTATCGTTGACGCCGACCGTCGCGGTGAACCGGCGGAAGCCGTTGTTGCGCACCTCCAGCCGCGAATTGGCGAGCACGCCGATCCCCGTATCGAAGTGCGCGCCGCCGACGCGCAGCAGCTTGCCGAAGGGCGCGCGATCCGCCTCCGCGCCGCCCCATCCGGCATATTGGACATGCTCGCCGCCCCCGCGCGTACCGATCCATGGCGTGATCGACTGGAAGATCGTCGGGTCCGCCTGCGGCTCCACCACGCCGTCGACCGCCGGATTGACCGACCCCGGCATCTCCGAAAGATAGACGCCTCCGGGCAGTCGCCGCGTGCCGGTCGCACGAAATACCAATGTCTCGCGCGGGGCCAGGCTCAGCTTGACCTCCTTGCGGAAGGCGCGGCTCTGCCCATTCCACAGGTCGCGCAGCGCAATCTCCCCATCCGGCGACAGCTTGAGATGCTCCGCCGTCAAGATCGCATCGACCGGTGCCGAGCCGCGATTGAGCAACGCCACCGCCTTGGTCCCGTCGGCGAGCGTCTTGACGAAAATCTGCACCTCGTCCGACGCATAGGCGAGCACCGCCTGATTGCCCGCCCCATCCTGATTGAGCGCGACGATTTCGGCGTTGCCGAAGATCGCGCGCAGCCCCGGGGTCAGTTTGCGCAGGTCATAGCCGATGATGAGCGGCGAGTTGAGCATCGCCCAGAGCGAGAAATGCGAGCGCGCCGCCGTCAGATCGTCGCCACCGAACTCCCCCGTGCCGACGAACAGCATATCGGCATCGTTCCACGCGCCCGGCCCCGCATAGAGCGCGCGGCTGGTGACGGTGTCGAGATTGGTCAGCATCCGCGCCCAGCTCGGCTGGATATCGTCGCTGGTGCGCGACATGTTGCCGACATCCTTGCCCCAGGCGCGGACATTCGCCGATCCCCACAGGCACAAGGAATAGACATAGGGGCCGGTCGCATGGCGCCGGATCGCCACGCCGACTTCTTCGTACAGGCCCCGCATTGCCGGGATGTTGGTGGCGCCGAGCGACTGCATGTCCACCAGGGGCGTCAGCGCGCGATACAGTCCGGATTTGACGCGCGGCGCATCCGCCGGAAGCCCGCGCACGCCGCAGCCATCGACCTTGATGAAGTCGAAATTCCATTCGGCGAAGAACAGGCGGATATCCTGATCGACATGGCCGTACAGCCCGACCTCGCGCTCGGCGCTGGTCCCTTCGGGCTGGTTCTTGAAATCGGGCGTATAGATCTGGCCACAGCTGTTGCGGCCGATATCGCTGTAGATCCCGGCCTTCAGCCCCATCGCGTGCAACCGGTCGGTCAGCGGGCGAAAGCTCGTATCCGGGCCGGTGGCGGCCGACGGAAAATGGCTGGTGCGGATGATCAGCCGCCCGTCACGCTCGCGCCGCTTCAGCCACCAGCCATCATCGATATTGACGTAGCGATAGCCGAGCTTCGCCAGGCCGGTGTCGACCAGCGCCTGGGCGGAGGCGAGCACCTTTTCCTCATCGACATCGCTGTTGAACGCGTTCCACGAATTCCACCCCATCGGCGGGACCGGCGCCTGCCCGGCAGTGTTGGCGGTCCAGCGACCGGTCGGCGCGAGCGGATCGCTTTGGGCGAGGGCGGGGCCGGACAGCGCGAGCAGCGCGGCGCCGAGCAGGGCGAAATGGCGCCGGTTCATTTGGGCAAGTCCCGCGCCTTTTCGACCGCGAAGGCAGCGGCCTCGCCCGCGACGCCGGTTCCGGGCTGACCCGATCCAACCGTCACCCGATAGCTGCCGGGTGCGACCCGACGCATCCCTTCGGGTGTGACGCTGGACAGGTCGCGTGGGGACAGGTCGAAGCGCAGCGTCCTGCTCTCGCCGGGTTTGAGCGACACGCGCTGGAACCCGCGCAGTGCGTGGCGCGGCATGTTCGGGATGTCGGGGAAGTCGAGATAGAGTTGTGCCACCTCGTCCCCTGCCCGCGCGCCGCTGTTGGTCAGGTGTGTGGTGACGGTCAGGCCATTCTGTGCACCGCCCGATGCCGGCCGCACCTCGACTGGGCCGTAGCTGAAGCTGGTGTAGCTGAGGCCATGGCCGAACGGATAGACCGGCGTCCCGGTGAAGTAGCGATAGGTGCGCCCCCGCATCGAATAGTCGCTGAAAGGCGGAAGATCGTCGACGCTGCGGTAGAAGGTCAGCGGCAGCCGCCCCGACGGGTTGGTCCGACCAGTCAGGATGTTCGCTGCGGCAGTGCCGCCGGTCTCGCCCGGATACCATGCTTCGATGATCGCGGCGGCGTGATCCTTGCCCCATTGCAGGTTGATCGGGCTGCCGTTCATCGCGACGAGGATGATCGGCTTGCCGGTCGCGCGTGCCGCTTCGAGCATTGCGATCTGGTTGCGCGGCAGGTCGAGCGAGGTCTTGTCGCCCCCCGAAAACCCCTCGATCTTGAACGATGTTTCCTCGGCTTCCATGTCGGAGGTGAGGCCAACTACCGCGACCAGCGCGTCGGCATCGGCCGCCGCACGTTTGAGATCGGCGTCGGGGGTGCGCGAGATGCGCTTCCACACCAGATCCGATCCGCCCCCCTCGATCGTGAAGGGATAGCGTTTCCCGGCGACCAGATCGAAGGTCGTGAGCGCGGGCAGATCGTTATATTTGCTCTTGCGCCGATCGGCGATCACCTTGCCGTCAAAGGTCAGCACCCCGCCCGGCCCGGTCAGCCCGACGCGATAGGTGCCGGTGTCAGGCGGGACCAGAAATCCGGTGAATACGCGACGGTGAATGTCCGATACTTTGGCAAGTTCCAGCTGACGATCGCCCACATCCGCCTCAATCCGCGACACCACCGGCTGGTCGGCATATCGGACACGCGCGAGAAAGGCGTCACGCGCGCCGGGTGCGAATTTCACAGGCACCGGCGTGGTCGGGTTATAATAGCGGACAAGAACGCCGGGCTTGCCGTCGGGCGTGCGCAGCGCCGACGTCGGCACGCGATCGCCATCGGTGACGGACTCGCCGAACGGCACCAACGTCACATTGCGCGCGCCCAGCGCCGCGCGCAGGCCATCGACCACCGAAATCGGCGGCCCGGACAGCGCCGAGGAATAATTGCCGCGCAGCACGCGGGTTGCATCGCCATGCGGGCCGATCACCGCGATCCTGGTTCCGGGCTTGAGGGGGAGCACGCCCGAGTTTTTGAGCAGGACCATCGACCGTTCGGCCGCTTGCAGCGTCAGCGCGCGGTGTGCGTCCTGGCCGATGACGCTTGTCGAGACAGCGGCCGGCGCGTTTTTGAGGCCGGGCAGGTCGCCGGTGCGGTAGCGCGCGGCGAAGAGCAGGACGAGGCTTTCGTCGATCTGCGCCTCGGTCAGCAGGCCCCGAGCGAGCGCGTCGCGATACCGATCCTCCAGCCCGGCCATGTCGGACAGGGTGTTGGTGTTGCACTCGCTATCGACGCCCGACCGGATCGCGATCGCCACTCCCGATGCGGGGTCGGGGGCGTATTTATGGTTCTCGTCAATGTCGCGCACCGCGTCGCAATCGGAGACGACATAGCCTTTAAAGCCCCAGGCTTCGCGCAGATGGTCCTTGAGCAGCAGGTCGCTGGCGCAGGCGGGCTGGCCGTCGACGCGGTTGTACGCGCACATGATCGACCCCGCCTTGGCCTCGACGATCGCGGCGCGGAAGGCGGGGAGATAGGTGTCCTCAAGGTCATAGGGCGAGGCGTAGAAATTGTCCGAATGCCGCGTCGCTTCGGGGCCGCTATGGACTGCATAATGTTTGGGCGTCGCGATGACGTGCGGGCGATCGGGGTCCGGCCCCTGCATCCCCCGGATATAGGCTTTTCCGATCTCCGCCGTGAGGAACGGGTCCTCGCCATAGGTTTCCTGCCCCCGGCCCCAGCGCGGATCGCGGAAGATGTTGATGTTGGGCGACCAGGTATCGAGTCCCGTGCCGATCCGCCCCAGCCGCCCGGTCTGGCGCGCGAGCGTGTGGAAGGCACGCACCTCGGTGCTGATCGCGCCTGCGACCTGCTGCACCAGCGGCGCGTCGAAGGTCGCGGCAAGGCCCACCGGCTCGGGGAAATTGGTCGTCGGGATCGGCCCCAGCGCGCCGTGGAGCGACTCGGTCCACCAATTATAGGCGGGGATGTTCAGGCGCGGGATCGCTGGCGCGGTGTTGAGCAGCTGTGGCAGCTTTTCCTCGACGGTCATCTTCGCGACGAGTTCGCGGGCGAGCCGGATCGCCTCATCGGTGCGTTCGTCCTGCCGTTGCGGGGTCGGCGTTCCGGCAGCGACCGGTAGCGCCATCGCTCCACCCATCGCGGCGAGCAGTATATGCCGAATTCTCAACCCCATCTGCCTCTCCCTGTCCCGGTTCAAACCGGCTGCATTCCGTGCTGGACGATCTTTTCCAGCAGATCGCGATGGCGCGGCAGCCCTTCCATCATCCGCGCGGTCTGGACGCGGTTCTCGCGCCACGCGCGGCGCGCGAGTTCGACCTCCGCATCGCCCTCGCCCGGCGGCGCGTGCGTGCGATGTCCCATGCCGTAGAGGACATATTGGTAACTTGCCGCTGGAAAGACCTCCTCGGCGCGGTCGAACTCGTCGTGCAGCCACGGCGCCTGGTATTTCCACAGTTCCATCAGGTCGCGCAGCCGGTCGGGGATCGTCTCCGCTCGGCAATTGTCGCGCCAGAAGCCGGTATCGGTCCGCTTGGTGAGCGCATAGTGCAGCTTGAGAAAATCGATGATCCGGCCCCAGCGATACTGGGTCGTCGCATTGTAGCGCCGCGCCAACACATCCATCACCGCGCGGTTGGGCGGCAGTTGCTCGGCGATCATCTTCGCCGACAGTTCGATCAGCACGATCGCCGACGCCTCCAGCGGCTCGAGAAACCCAGCGGCGAGGCCGACCGCGACCACATTGCCCTTCCAGAAGGTGTCGCGATGCCCGGCGCGGATCGGGATTTTCCGGACGCTCAGCCCGTCGGCCGCCGGACCGATATAGGCGCGCAGCTCGCGCTCCGCCTGATCGTCGCTGATATGGCTGCTCGAATAGACATGCCCGACCCCTCGCCGGGTCGGCAGGCCGATGTCCCAGACCCAGCCGGCTGACTGCGCTGTCGAGATGGTGTGGCACGCGACCGTATCGGCGGGATCGTCATAGGGAACCTGCACGGCGAGCGCCGTGTCGCAGAACAGCACATCGGCGCACGAGCGGAACGGCACGCCCATCGCCCCCTCGATCAGCAGTGCGCGAAAGCCGGTGCAGTCGATGAACAGATCGCCCTCGACCACCGGCCCCTGCGCCGTCTCCAGCGCGGCGACATCGCCATTGTCGGCCATGCGCGCCTGCGTCACATCGGCGAGCACATGGTTGACCCCCAGCGTCTCGCAGCAATGCCGCTGAAGAAACGCGGAGAATTTCCCTGCGTCGAGATGATAGGCGTAGTTCGCCAGCGCCTCATATTCCGGCGTCGCGATCGTTTTGGGCGCAAGGCCCGCATCGCATAGCTGCCCCTGCGGCGTCACCGCGTCGCAAAAGCTGCCCTCACCCTCGGCCAGCCAATGGGGGGCGAGGTTCACCCGCGCAAAGCCCTGCGGCAGCATCAACGGGTGGTAATAGCCATCGTCGGCAGCCCCCGTCGTCCAGCGATTGAAGCGCGCGCCCTGTTTGAACGCACCGTCGCACTGGCGGAAGAATTCGGTCTCCGAAACGCCGATCTTGCGGAGCGTAGTGCGCAATGTCGGCCAGGTGCCTTCGCCCACCCCGATGATCGGGACGTTGGGGGATTCGACCAATGTCACGCTGAACCCGTGGTTCCGGCGCCCCTGATGCCGCGCCGCGATGACCCCTGCGGTCAGCCATCCGGCCGTGCCGCCCCCGACGATGACGATGTTCTGAACCTGCTTCATGCGCCCCTGGATACGAAAAAAATGGACGGGGCGCGATGCGATGCGCCCCGTCCATAGGGGGATGGTCAGTAACGGAAGCGGATGCCCAGCGTGTAGCGCCGCCCGTAATCGAACACGTCCAGCAGCTGGTTGGCGAAGCGCCCATGGGTGCTCTGCTGGTTGTTGGTGATGTTCAGCGCTTCGGCGAAGACGCTGAAATTCTTGTTGAAGTCGTAGCTGGTGCTCAGATCCACCTGGAAGCTCTCGTCGACGAAGGTCGGTTCCGCACCGAACGAACCGGTATTCTGGTTCTGGCCGAACTGGAGCAGATATTCGTCGCGCCAGTTGAGCGCCGCGCGGATCTGGAACCCGTCCTTGTCGTAGAAGCCGACGAAATTCGCCGAATTGGCAAGCCCCGTCACCGCAAAGCCCGTCTGCGAGATATCCTGATCGTCATAGGGGCGATTGGTATCGACGAAGGTGGCGTTGGCCTGGAAGCCGAAGCCCGAGTCCCCGAACACATGCTGCCATGCCACCTCGACCCCGCGGACCGTCGCATCCGGCCCGTTGATCTGCTGGGTGACCGAGAAGATCGCCGGCTGACCCGTGGTCGGATCGACCACGCCGTTGATCTGCTGGGTCGTCACGCCGCCGACGATGAAGTTGGTGACGTTCTTGAGGAAGGCGTTGACCGAGAAATAGGAGTTGCGCTGATAATACCATTCGGCGGCAAGATCGAAATTGTCCGCCAGATAGGGCCGCAAATTGGGATTGCCGCCATTCGCCGTCAGCGCGCCGACCCGCTGCCCCGACCCAACGTTGAGCACCGGATTGAGCAGGTTGAGCGCAGGCCGGGTCAGTGTCCGCGACGCACTCACACGCACCAGGAAGTCCGGCGCGAGCTCCAGCCGCGCGTCGGCGCTCGGCAGGAAATAGGAATAGTCGCTGCCGCTGACGATCGGCTGGGTCGCGCCATAGGAGACGGTGAGCAGCGTCGGATCGGCGGTGCTGGTCGCGATCGAGGTCGGCAGGCGGCCCTGACCGGTCGATCGCAGATTGGTCGTCTCGTTGCGGATGCCCGCGTTGAAGTGGAACGGCATCCCGGCGATTTCGGTCTTGAAATTGACGCGCATGAACAGCGACCAGGTCCGCTCGCGCACGTTCAGCACGCTGCCCGGATCGACCGCCTCGTCGAACGTGCCGGTGAAGCCGGTGACCGACCCGTAGTTATAGCCCGGAATGACCTGAGTCTGCGGATTGCCGAGGCCGGTCAGGTAATTCTGATACGCCACCGGGCTGAACAGGAAGACGGACGGCGGCAGGCTGCCATTATAGCCCGGGATGAAGTCGGACAGGCTGATGCTGCCCTGATAGAGCGACGCGGGTAGCGGCGCGATGCCGGTGGTGCGTCCGGATGGGGCGCCGTAGCCGGCATAGGCCTGCCAGAAATTGTTGGTGAAGGTGCTCTGGTTCAGGAAGTCGAACGTGTCCTGATAGAATTGCCCGCCGAACTTGACGGTCAAATCGTCCTGTTCCCAGCTTCCGACCGCGCGGAACTGCCACAGTTCGTCGGTGTTGCGCTGAGTCTGGTTGACGGTGACGTGCGATCCGATCAGCGCCTGGTTCGCCCAGTCGGCACCGCTGCCCGCCGGGCCGAAATTGGCGATCGAGGGGAAGGCTTTGCTGCTGTCCCCGCCGACGATGAACTGAAGGTTCGTACCCAGCGCGCCGCCATAGCCGATATCGGCATTCTGGCTGCCGATATTGCCGTCGGGGTTGCGCCAGCTCTTGGCATAGGCGCCATCGACCTCGAACTTCAGATTGTCCGAGGCATCGAACTTGATGTTGAGGCCGGTCTGGTTGGTCTTGAGGATTTCGGTGTTCAGCGCCGAGGTGAAATCGGTCGGGCTGCCCGCCTGGGTGAAGTTGATGGCGGTGCCGTTTTCGTCCAGCTCGACATTGCGCAGATCGGTCTGGTTGAACCAGACGCCGAACGCATAATTCTCGGACACCACTTCCTGGCGCGAGAAATTATTGTCGAGCGTGACCATCACGCTGTCCGATGGCTGCCATTGCAGCGCGAGCCGCGCGTCGATGCGCTCGTCATTCACCCGCTGCTGCTCGGCGCCATATTGCTGCGGGAACCAGCCGGGAATGGTACGCGCGTTCGATGCCGCGACGCCGGCACCGGGAGCGGTCGGGGCGCAGGTCGCCGCGGTGCTGCCCTGAAGCTGGCACGGCGCGAAATTGCCGCCTGGCCAACCGTTCACATAGACGCGGTTGGTATCGGTGTCGCGGCGGGTGTAGATGACACTGCCCAGGATACCGAAGCTGTCGCCCCAGGTATTGCTGATGAGCAGGCCGCCGGTCGGAACAATGTCTTCGGCGCGATCCTGGATCGATCCCGATGCGGTCGCCGCGACGCGGAAGCCAGGGCGATCGAACGGCTTGGGGAAGGCGATATCGACAGTCGCGCCGATCGAGCTCGACGACAATGTGACATCAGGCGTCTTGAGCACGCTGAGTTGGCCGATGAAATCGACGCCCACGGTGCTGAAATCGATCTGGCGGCCACCGGTCGCGGTGGAGATCCGGCGCCCGTCATACAGAGTGGTGTTGAAATCGCCGCCAAAGCCGCGGACGGTGATCCCGGTCGGCTCGCCACGCGCTCCGCTGCGCTGGATCGACACACCCGGCAGGCGCTGAAGCGACGCCGCGACGTTCGAATCGGGGAATTTGCCGATATCCTCGGCAGAGATGACATCGACCACGCCCGACGACGTCCGCTTGACGTCGAGGTTGCGCTGGAGCGAGCCACGCAGCCCGGTGATGATGATCTCCTCCGCCTGGGTATCGCGGGCCTGGCCGGCGGCGGTGTCCGCGTCCTGCGCCGCGACCGGCTGGCTGGCGGCGGGCTGTTCGGCAGGATCCGCCGTCACACTCTCGCGCGCTGCCGCAGGCGCAGCCCATGCGAGCGCAAGCGCGCTCGTCGCGCAGCATAGCGACAGACTGGTACCGCTAACAAAAACTTTCAAACCTTTGGATGGTGAAACCGGCATGTCCTTCTCCCTCTCCCCGCCACCTGCTTGCGTGCAGGCTGGTCGTTGTCGTTGACGGCACCAGACCGGTAATTGGCTCCATCAAGGCGATGGACAAGCCGGAGTCGCGTCGTCAGGGTAGCGCTACCATATATCAAATCCGAACCTTGGCAAATCATTTGTCGGAGTTTCAGATTTGCGGCATTGACGTTATGAAACCGGGATGGAGCAATCGCCGCTGGGAGCACCCATCGCGATGCCGAAGGAGGGGATATCCGCATGGGAACGCTGGAACTTCTGAACCCCGTTGCCCATGCCGGGCTGAGACTGGACGTAAGCCACCGATTCAACACGCATTTCGTTCAGATCGTCGCGTCCGAGTTCATCCCGACGATGCAGGATTATCCGATCCTGTTCACCAAACACCCACAGACGGGCAGTTTTTACGCGGGGGCGCTACTGGCGCTCGAACCGGGCGAAGAGTCGATCCGGAATGACGGAGTTGAACCCTATCGCCCTGCGGACCTCATCCGGCAGGGTTTCTTTCTTGTCGACGGGCAGCTGGCGATCGATCCGGACGCACCGGTCTTCACTCCGGCGGGCACGCCCCTGTTCGACGCGAATGGCGAGCCGGGCGATGCGCTCCGCCGCGTCCAGCGCGCCACCCACATTCTTCACCACGGCCTGCCCGAAACCGACGCGATCATCGCGCGCTTTCTGGCGCTGCGCCTGATCGAGCCCATCGATATCGCGCTGAATTTCGACGACGGCTCGCGGCTGCGGCTGGATGGGCTCTATTCGATCAGCCTGGATGTGCTCCATGCGCTGTCGGACGCAGATGCGCTCGACCTGTTTCACCGGGGCGATCTTCAGCTTGCCTATGCCCAGACCGCATCGGTCCAGCATATCCGGCGCATGGCGCAGCGCCGCAACGACCGCTTGTTCGTCGCCAGCGCATGACTGACGCGGTCGCCATCGCGGGGGCGGAAGCGCTGAGCGATCCCACCGCATTTCGCGAGCGGGTGATGGGCGCCGGGAAGCCCGTGATGCTGCCGGGCGCGGCGAGCGCATGGCCCTTGCTCGCCCAGCCGGGCGCACGCGACATCATTGCGGCGCTGCGCGAGTTCGACGCCGGGCGCGAGGCCGGACTCTTTGTCGGCGCGCCAGAAACCGGGGGCCGCTATTATTACGACGCCACGCTATCGGGGTTCAATTTCGCGCAGGAATCCATGGTCTGTGGCGCGGGGCTGCAACGCATCCTCGACAGCGCCAACGCGAGCGGTGGCGAGACACTCTATATGGGATCCCTGCCCTCCGAACGCTATTTTCCGGGGGTCGAGGCGCTCACCCCCCTGCCCTTCGTGCCCGCGACGATCCGCCCGCGCTTCTGGATCGGTCATGCCTCCAGCATCGCCTGCCATTATGACATGATGGACAATGTCGCCTGCGTCGCGGCCGGGCGACGGCGCTTCACGCTCTACCCGCCCCAGGCGATCGGCGATCTCTATGTCGGCCCGGTCGATCACACCATGGCGGGCCAGCCGGTCGCACTTGCAGTCGACAGCGCCCCCGGCGATCCGCGCTTTCCCCGCTTCGAGGCCATTCGGGATCAGGCACTCGTCGCGGAACTCGGCCCGGGCGACGCGATCTACATCCCCAAATTATGGTGGCACAAGGTCGAGGCGCTCGACGACGTCAACGTCCTCGTCAATTTCTGGTGGGACGGCTTCGCGAGCGGCCCCGATCAGCCCTATGCCGCAATGCTGCTCGCGATGATCGCGATCGCCGAGCGGCCCGAGGCCGAGCGCGCGGCGTGGCGCGCCTGGTTCGATCACTATGTTTTCCGCCCCGACGGCCACCCGCTCGAGTTCCTGCCCGACGAGCGACGCGGCATTTTGGGCAAGCTGGGCGAAGGCAACTACCAGCGCATCCGCACGATGGTGATGCGAATGCTGCGCGGTTGAGCACCCGCTACCAGTCGAACGGGTCGACGATCCGGATGCGCGCCTTGAGGTGGATATCCGCGACAAGCTGCAGGGGGGTCAGATCGACCTCCGACGCGCCGTCACGCACAAGCTCCGCGAAGCGGCGGTAGAGCGCGGGATATTCGGTCGCCAGTTCGTCGTCCTGCGCCGCGGCCGTGGCGCCGTCGAACGCCAGCGTTCCGCCGCCCTCCGCCAGCGTCATTGTGCCGCGATCGGTTCGCGCGGCGATGTCCCAGCGTTGATGCCCTGTCTGAAGGAAATCGAACCGGGCGTCGATCGCGCACCCGAATTCGTCGCGGAACAGGACGTTGGCGGCGATGGCGGCGGCGCGATTGGCGGGGATCTCGATCTCCGCCGACTCGACGAACAGCGGGTGCGGGAAGATGCGCGTCGCGATCGACAGCGCGTTGATCGCCGGATCGAACACCCCGAACCCGCCAGGTTCGAAGATCCAGTCCTGCCCCGGATGCCAGTGGCGGACATCCTCGGCCCAGGTGATCGTCGCGTCGCGCAGCGTCCGCTCGGCCAGCCAGGCCCGCGCCGGTTCAACCCCGGCTGCATGGCGCGAATGCCAGCTCGCGAAGAGACTCACGCCCTGCGCCGCTGCGCGCGTTCGCAGCGCCGTCGCTTCCGCCAGCGTCGCTGCGGGGGGCTTTTCGAGGAATACATGCCACCCCCGGTCGATGGCGGAGGCCGCAAGTGCGCGGCGCACCTGGGGCGGGGTGCAGAGCGCCACTGCATCGACCACAACGTCGCTCGCGGCAAGTGCCTCGATCGAATCGAAAAAGGGTAGCGCGTCCAGCGTCCCGCCATGGCGGCTGACGGTGGCGACCAGCTCGAAGGCGGGGTCGTTCGCGATGGCCGGAAGATGCTGGTCGTGTGCGATTTTGCCCATGCCGATCAGGGCGATGCGGATCGGCGGACTCATAGCGGGGTCACGACGACCGTCTCGGCCTCCGCAATCGCCAGCGGATTGCGCAGCGGCAGCGCGAAGGGCCGCGCGTCGATCTCGAACACGTCACCCGCCTGCGTCCTGATCCCATCGGCAAAGGACAGCGTCGCAGTGCCGAAGAAGTGGACATGGACATCCCCCGGGCGCCGAAAACACGGATATTTGAAGTGATGCGCCTCCAGATTGGCGATGTGATGCGACATGTTCGCCTCTCCCGTCAGGAACGGCTTCTCCCAGATCACCGCGCCATCGCGCACGATCCGGCTTGCTCCGCGAATATCGGCGGGCGGATCGCCCAGCAGCAGTTCCGCGCCCAGCGCCGCCGGACGCAACTTGGAATGGGCGAGCCACAGATAATTGTGGCGTTCGGTCACATGGTCGCTGAACTCGTTGGCCAGCGCGATGCCCAGCCGCCGCGGCCGCCCCTCGCCATCGATCAGATAGATGCCGGCCAGCTCCGGCTCCTCGCCCCCGTCCTGCGCGAAGCCGGGCGAAACCAGCGGCGCACCGGGGGCCACCAGATGCTGGCCGTCGCCCTTGTAGAACCATTCGGGCTGCTGCCCGACAGTGCCTGCGGGCGGCTTTCCACCCTCGACCCCCTCAAGGAACATCCGCATCGAGTCGGTCGGCCGGTCGGCGCTCGCGGCAGCCTTGTGCATCGCATCGCGCCCCTCCGCCGAACCGAGATGGGTGAGGCCGGTTCCGGAAAGCGTGACCCGCGCCGGATCGGGATGGTCGATCGCAGACAATAGCCGCCCCGCCGCCAGTTCCGCATCGATATCGACCGCCTCCCCGCTCCGCCGCGCGCGCGCGGCATCGGCCAGCGACGTCCCTTCGGCAAGCGCTGCTTGCGCCAGTTCCAGGACCGAGACAGGGCCGCTCAGGAAGAGCGCGTCGGCGTCCTCAGCCAGGATGAGCCGACGCCGTCCATCGTCGGCGCGATGCTGCAACAGGCGAAGCGTCATCAAACTCTCCTCATCGGGGCGGGAACACCGCCCCTTCTTTTGTCCGAGTAACTACCGGGCATCTTCTAGCTCGCGGGCGCCTGTTCAACGGTCACGTCGGGAAGCGCATTTGTCGGTTTGGCCCCCCAGAGCGCGTAAAACAGCACATAGAGTTCGCACACTGCGGTCAGCAGGAACGACATCTGCAGTCCATAGGCGTCTGCGATCATTCCCTGAACGAATACCAGTGCGCCACCCGCGATCGCCATGATGAGCAGCCCCGAACCCTCCTCCGTCAGCGGACCCAGCCCGCGGATGGCGAGGGTGAAGATCGTCGGGAACATGATCGAATGGAACAGCCCGACCAGGATCAGCGCCCACATGGCCACCGGACCGCTCGCGAATACGGTGACCAGCATCACCAGGAAGGCGGCGATCGAAAAGGCGGCGAGGACGGTTTCCGGCCGGATCTTCTGCATCAGCGCCGCGCCGATGAACCGACCGACCATCATCCCACCCCAGAGCAGAGTGAGGTAATGCCCCGCCTGCTCGTTGGTCATGTTGCCGATATCGGGGCGGCTGACGAAATTGACGAACAGATTGCCGACGCCGATCTCGGCGATCAGGTAGATGAAGATCGCGGGCACGCCCCAGACGAGATTCCGGTGCCGCCACAGCGAATGGTTGCGCCGCTCCTCACGCGCGACCCGGCTGGTCGCCTGCCCCATCGCGGGAAGCGGGAAGCGCGCAATCACGACCGCGAGCAGGACCAATACCACCGCGACCAGGCCATAGGGCAGGATCACCGCCTGCGCGTCAGCGAGCCGTTCGGCTTCGGTCAGCACCGTGCCGTGCGCCGCCGTCCCGCCCGTCGACCGACCAAGGATCAGATAGGCGCCGAACAGCGGGGCGAGCATCGTCCCGGCCGAGTTCATCGCCTGGACGAGGTTGAGGCGCGAGGACGCGGTTTCCGGCTTCCCGACCACCGCGACATAGGGATTGGCCGCGACCTGCAGAAGGGTGATGCCGCTCGCGATCACGAACAGCATGAACAGCGTCACCCCATAGGATGGCAGGCTCGCCGCGAGCATCATGCCCGCCGATCCGACCGCCATGATCAGCAAGCCGGTGACCAGCGACTTCTGGTAGCCGATCCGCTCGATCAGCTTCGCCGAGGGAATCGAGGCGAAGAAATAGGCGATGAACCACACGCTTTCGATCAGCGTCGCCTCGAAATAGCTGAGGTCGAACACGCTGCGCAGATGCGGCAGCAAGGTGCCGTTTATGACGGTGATGAAGCCCCACATGAAGAACAGCGACGCAAGCAGCGTCAGCGCCGCCGTGTAGCTGCGTGGCGCATCGGACACGGCACCGGCGGGACCGGTGGTGGACGGGGCAGCCGGCATGTCTCTCTCCCTTTGCGCCGGTAACCACCGGGTTGCGTTGATTTCAAATGTAGGACTATATGCCGGGCAAGCATTCCGTCAATGCGGGATGACAGGGGATTTCTGGGAGAGACAAATGATGCGAACGCGCCTCTTGCTGACAGCCTGCGCGATTGCACTCGTGCCCGCTGCCGCCGCTGCGGCGACTGCGGAGCGTAGTTCGTTCGGCAAGATGCCCGACGGGACGATGGTCGAGGCGGTGACGCTGTCGGGCAAGAATGGCGTGCGCGCGCGGATCATCACTTTCGGCGCCACGCTGCAGGCGCTGGAAGCGCCGGACCGCAACGGCAAGGTCGCCGATGTGACGCTCGGCTATGACGATCTGGCAAGCTATATCGCCAAGCCCAATTATTGGGGCCAGACGATCGGGCGCTATGCCAACCGTATCGCAGGCGGCAAGTTCACGCTCGACGGCAAGACCTATCAGCTGGCGCAGAACGACAAGGCCAATTCGCTGCATGGCGGACCGGGCGGGTTCGACAAGGCGGTGTGGCGCATTACCGAGGTCAAGGACGGTCCCGTCGCCAGCGTCACGATGAAGCTGACCAGCCCCGACGGCGATCAGGGCTATCCCGGCAAGCTCGACGTTACCGTCACCTATACGCTCGACGATTCAGGCGCACTCGGCATCGATTTCCACGCCACCAGCGACCGCCCGACGATCGTCAACCTGACCAATCACGCGCTGTTCGACATGGCGGGCGAAGGATCGCCCTATGGCGCGCTGGGTCAACGCCTCACCATCCCCGCCAGCCGCTATCTGCCGGTCGATGACGCGCTGATCCCCACCGGTGAACGGCGCTCGGTCGAGGGGACCGTGTTCGATTTCCGGCGCGGACGCACGCTGCATGACGGGCTGCGCGACGGCACCGATCCCCAGATCGTGATCGGCCGCGGCTGGGACCATAACTGGATCCTCGACAAGGGCGCCACGGCCGAGCCGCAACTGGCGGCGCGGTTGGAGGACCCGAAATCGGGCCGCGTACTGGAGGTGCTGACCACCGAACCCGGCGTGCAATTCTATTCGGGCAATTTCCTCGACGGGACGATGGTGGGCAAGAAGGGGCATGTCTATCGCATGGGCGACGGAATCGCGCTCGAGCCGCAGAAATTCCCGGACACGCCCAACCAGCCCGCCTTCGGCTCGGCGCGGGTCGAACCCGGCAAGCCCTATCGCCACCGCATGGTCTATCGCGTGTCGGTCGCGCGCGATGAGGTGGCCGGGTGAGCGAGACACCTCGGTTGCGCAGCCGCGCGTGGTTCGACAATCCCGACAATATCGACATGACCGCGCTCTATCTCGAGCGCTATCTGAATTTCGGACTTAGTCTCAAGGAATTGCGCTCCGGCAGGCCGATCATCGGAATCGCCCAGACGGGCAGCGACCTGTCCCCCTGCAACCGCCACCACCTCGTGCTCGCCGATCGCGTGCGCGAGGGCGTGCGCGAGATGGGCGGCATCGTGCTCGAGTTTCCGGTCCATCCGATCCAGGAAACCGGCAAGCGGCCGACCGCAGGACTCGACCGCAACCTCGCCTATCTCGGCCTGGTCGAGGTGCTGTACGGCTATCCGCTCGACGGCGTGGTGCTCACAATCGGGTGCGACAAGACCACCCCCGCCGCATTGATGGCCGCGGCGACGGTCAACATTCCGGCGATCGCGCTGTCGGTCGGCCCGATGCTGAACGGCTGGCACCGCGGCGAGCGCACCGGCTCCGGCACGATCGTTTGGAAGGCGCGCGAGCTGCTTGCAGCCGGGAAGATCGACGATGAGGAGTTCATCCGCCTCGTGGCCTCCTCCGCGCCCTCGACCGGCTATTGCAACACGATGGGCACGGCGACGACGATGAACTCGCTGACCGAGGCGCTCGGCATGTCGCTGCCCGGATCGGCCGCGATCCCGGCGCCGCATCGCGACCGGCAGGAAGCAGCCTATTTCACTGGCAGGCGGATCGTCGAGATGGTGGCGGAGGATCTGAAGCCCTCGGACATCATGACCAAGGCCGCGTTCCATAACGCCATTCGCGTCAATTCGGCCATCGGCGGATCGACCAATGCGCCGATCCATCTCTCGGCGATCGCGCGCCATGTCGGCGTCGATCTGCCGCTGACCGACTGGCAGGCGGTCGGCCACGATATTCCGCTACTGGTGAACCTCCAACCCGCGGGCGAATATCTCGGCGAGGACTATTTCCGCGCCGGCGGCGTTCCTGCGGTGGTCGCGCAGTTGATGGGCCAGGGATTGATCGAGGAAGACGCGATCACCGCCAACGGCCGCACGATAGGCGACAATTGCCGCGATGCCCGGATCGAGGATGAGGCGGTGATCCGCCCGTTCGACCGCCCGCTCAAACAGGCGGCGGGGTTCATCGTCCTGCGCGGCAATCTCTTCGACGCTGCGATCATGAAGACTTGCGTGATCTCCGACGCCTTCCGTACCCGTTATCTGAGCAACCCCGACGATCCGGAAGCCTTTGAAGGGCCCGCGCTCGTGTTCGACGGGCCGGAGGACTATCACGCGCGGATCGACGACCCCGCGCTCGACGTCACGTCGGAGACATTGCTGTTCATGCGCGGCGCGGGACCGATCGGCTATCCAGGCGCGGCCGAGGTCGTGAACATGCGCGCACCGACCTATCTGATCTCCCAAGGCATCACCGAACTGCCGTGCATCGGCGACGGGCGCCAGTCGGGGACGAGCGGAAGTCCGTCGATCCTCAACGCCAGCCCGGAAGCGGCGGCGATGGGCGGGCTTGCCCTGCTGCGCACCGGCGATCGCGTGCGGATCGACATCCGGCGCGGTACCGCAGATATTTTGATTTCCGACGCTGAGCTTGCCGCCCGCCGGGCCGCACTCGAAGCCGCAGGCGGCTACCCCTGCCCCCCTTCGCAAACCCCGTGGCAGGAAATCCAGCGCAACCTTGTCGGCCAGCTCGACACCGGCGCTATCCTCGAAGGAACGGAAAGCTACCAGCGGATCGCGCAAACAAGGGGAACGCCGCGCGACAGCCACTAACGCGCTTGCGGACCGCTCTCTGGCCTGGTGATATCCCGGATACAGACGGCGACACTATCGTGCGCAATCCTGTCCCTTCGTTCAGCATAGGGACATTTGCCCTATGTTCTTCGTTACAACCGCATCACCGGCACGATTCGCCGCAAAACAAGTGCTTAGGAGGAACATCATGCACAGCCTCTCCCGCCGCCCGCGGGTCGCGGGCATCGCGCTCGCCCTCGCATCGGCCTTCGTGCTCGCGTCCTGCGCGACGCCGACGCCCTATCAGCCCGCGACCGGTTCCGGATCGTACAGAACCGGATATTGGGACGAACAGATCGAGTCCGACCGCTTCCGCGTCACTTTTTCGGGCAACAGCCTGACCTCGCGTGAGACGGTCGAACGCTATCTTCTTTATCGCTCCGCTCAGCTGACCGTTGAGCGTGGCGCGGACTATTTCGTGCTCGCCGATCGCGATACCGAGAAGAAAAGCCGGACTTATATTGACGAGCCGTTCGGCCCCGGCCCCTATGGCTATTGGGGACCATCATGGCGCTATTACAGCCCACGTTGGGGCTGGCGCGCATGGAGCCCGTGGGGCGGCGATCCATTCTTCGACCGCCGGGTCGATGTCCGCACCGTCGATCGCTATGAGGCGAGTGCCGAGATCGTGATCGGACGCGGCGCCAAGCCCGACAATGTCCGCGCATTCAATGCGCGCGAAGTCCTCCAGAATCTGGGCCCGTCGGTCGCGCCGCCGCGCCCGCAATAAGGTTCCGATCCTGCCCCGCAACGGGTAGCGTACATGAAAAGGGCCGCCCGGTCGTTCCGGGCGGCTCTTTCTTTTTGTCCCACGTCGCGATCGTCAGACCGCCGCGCCGTGGCAATGCTTGTATTTGCGACCCGACCCGCACGGACACGGTGCGTTGCGGTTGACGCGGCCTTCCCATGATGCCGGATCGTCGCCCAGTCCCTCACCCGCCGGGCGCGGGATCTGCATCGGCGGCAACTGGTTCGAGATCAGTCCGGCCGCGCCCGCGTCCCAGTCCGCGCTGTTGTCGAGGCCGGTCAACGCATCGATATGCGTCGTCAGGAAATCCGGCAGTTCGGGAAGTTCGGGTGGCGGCGCCATCTGGAATTCGGCCCAGGCGATCGTGCGGGTGACATCCTCGCGGATCGCGATCAGCATCCGCTCGAACATCGCGAACGCTTCCTGCTTATATTCGTTGATCGGTGTCTTTTGCGCATAGGCGCGCAGGTGGACCACCTGGCGCAACGCATCGAGCATCGAGAGATGCTCCTTCCAGTGGTGGTCGAGATTCTGGAGCAGGATCGATTTTTCGATCTGCATCCAGGTTTCCGGATCGAGCTCGTCGGACTTGGCGGTCACACGGGCCGTCGCAAGGTCGAGAATGCGCTTCTCGACATCCTCGGGCTCGAGACCGTCCTGCGCCGCGATCCATTCCTCGACCGGCGCCTCGACGCCCAGCATTTCGTGCGCGCGCGCCTTGAGGCCCTCGATATCCCATTGTTCGGGATAGCTTTCGGGAGGGCAGGCCTGGCCGACAATATCGTTGACGGCCTCTGCGCGCATATCCTCGACCACGTCGCCGACGGTATCGGCGTCCATGATGTCGGAGCGCTGTTCGTAGATCACCTTGCGCTGGTCGTTCATCACGTCGTCATATTCGACGACCTGCTTGCGGATGTCGTAGTTGCGCGCCTCGACCTTTTTCTGCGCCGTCTCGATCGCCTTGGTCAGCCATTTGCTGCCGATCGCCTCGCCATCGGCGATGTTGTTGCGCATCATCTTCGCGAACAGCGTGTCCGGGCCGAAAATACGCAGCAGATCATCGTCGAGGCTGAGGTAGAAGCGCGACAGGCCGGGGTCGCCCTGACGCCCCGCGCGACCGCGCAGCTGGTTGTCGATGCGGCGGCTTTCATGGCGTTCGGTGCCCAGCACGAACAGGCCGCCGGCTTCGAGCACACGCTGTTTCTCGGCGGCGATCTCAGCCTTGATCTGCTCGATCGCGGCGTCGCGGTCGGGACCCTCGGGCATTTCGGCCAGTTCGGCCTCGACGCGAAATTCGAGGTTGCCGCCCAGCTGGATGTCGGTGCCGCGGCCTGCCATGTTGGTGGCGATGGTAACCGCGCCGAGGCGTCCGGCTTGCGCCACGATATGCGCTTCCTGCTCATGGAAGCGGGCGTTGAGCACCGAGTGATCGACGCCCTCCTTGGTGAGATAGTCGGACAGCAGTTCGGATTTCTCGATCGAGACGGTGCCGACAAGCACCGGCTGGCCCTTCGCTGCATGTTCCTTGATCGCGCGGGCGATGGCGATGAACTTGTCCTGGAGGGTCTTGTAGAACTCATCCTCCTGATCGACCCGCTTGACCGGCACGTTGGTCGGGATGGTGACGACGTTCATCTTGTAGATGTCGAAGAATTCGGGCGCCTCGGTCGCCGCGGTGCCGGTCATGCCCGACAGCTTGGGATACATGCGGAAATAATTCTGGAATGTGATGCTGGCAAGCGTCTGGTTCTCCGGCTCGATCGTCACGCCTTCCTTCGCCTCGACCGCCTGGTGCAGGCCGTCGGACCAGCGGCGGCCGTCCATCATGCGGCCGGTGAATTCGTCGATGATGACGACCTTGCCGTCCTTGACGATGTAATCCGTGTCGCGCTTGAACAGGATGTTCGCGCGCAGCGCCTGATTGAGGTGGTGGACCACCTGAGTATTCTCGAAATCATAGAGGTTGGCGCCCTGAAGCAGCCCTGCCGCTTCCAGCATCCGCTCGGCCGTCTCGATCCCATCCTCGGTCAGGACGACGTTTTTCTGCTTCTCGTCCTTCTCATACAGGCTTTCGTCGAACTGCTTCACCACCGCATCGACGCCGATATAGAGCTCAGACTTGTCGTCGGTAGGGCCTGAGATGATGAGCGGGGTGCGCGCCTCGTCGATCAGGACGGAGTCGACCTCATCGACGATCGCCATCGCGAACGGGCGCTGGACCATCGACGCGCGGTCATATTTCATATTGTCGCGCAGATAGTCGAAGCCGAATTCGTTGTTCGTGCCATAAGTGATGTCCGAGGCATAAGCCTCGCGGCGCTGATGATCGGCGAGGTTCGGGACAATCACGCCGACGGTCAGGCCGAGGAAGCGGTAGATCTGCCCCATCCACTCGGCATCGCGGCGGGCGAGATAGTCGTTGACGGTGATGACATGCACGCCCTTGCCCGGCAGCGCGTTGAGATAGGTGGCGAGCGTCGCGACAAGCGTCTTGCCCTCGCCCGTCCGCATCTCCGCGATCTCGCCGCGATGGAGGACGATGCCGCCGATCATCTGGACGTCGAAATGGCGCATACCGAGCACGCGGCGCGAGGCCTCACGCACGGTCGCAAAGGCTTCGGGAAGGATCGCGTCGAGCTTTTCGCCATTGGCGAGCCGTTCGCGATACTTGACCGTCTGCGCGGCAAGATCCGCGTCGGACAGCGCTTGCATCGTCGGCTCGAAGCCGTTGATTTTCTGGACAATGGCCCCAAGGCCTTTGACGTACCGGTCGTTGGACGAACCGAACAGGGATTTGGCCAAACCGCCGAACATGATGGATTCCAGTCATATGAAATTGCGGGGTGCGCGCCCGTGTCACGAGCGCAGAACGATATGCGTGCGAAATGGGTGCCGACCGCAGACGCGGCGGCGCGCGCGGCTATTCCAGCCGGCGCTCGCTGGTCAGGCGGGCAGGACGCCCGGCCGGTTCATCGAACAGCGCGAAACCGCTCGCGACCGGCGCAGCGCGCGTGACGGGGGGGCGGATCGCGATGGTCTTCGCAACGCTTGCCACCATTTCGACCGCAACATCGGCGGTGCGAGTGATCGACGGTTCACGGCCCTGCTGCATCGCGCGCAGGTCGCGGTCGCCGGCAAATGCACCGGTCAAGCTCGCGAGAAGCGCGGAGAGGAAGAGCAGCAATTGCACGCGAATTTCCGTACGGGTCCCCAGTGTGCCCGGCACTGAAACGACGGGCCGTGCGGACATAGGGGTTGGGAGCGCTTCGTCCAAGTGTTAAAGAGTCGAAGCTTCAGTCTTCTCGTCTCCGCACCACCTCGCACCCGACGCGCGCATCCGGATAGACGTCGAGCTTCATCGATCGGACGCGCACCTCCGCGATGCGCGGATCGGCGGCGAGGGCGAGCGCGGCGACCGCTTCGCACAGCGTCTCCTGCAATTCGATATGCCGCTCGCGGGCGAGCGCGTGGATGCCCGTGCGCAGATAGTCGTAATCGACCACCGCCTCGATCCTGTCCGACGGCACGCCCTCATAGACGCAGCGCATCGCGACGCTCAATTCCACCCGCTGTGGCGCGGCACGCTCATAGTCGTGAATGCCTAGGCCGATCTCGACCACCAGGCCGTCGAGGCGGATCGTATAATCAGCCATCGGGGCGGTCTCGGCCATCGAACATCACATCACCATCGCGCTTTACGAAGCGCTGTCCGCTATCGACGAATATATTCTGGCCCGTGATGCTGCGCGCGATGAGCAGATGGGCGACCGTCGCGGCGATCTCGTCGAGATCGATACGCCGTTGGAGGAGGTTGGCGGTCGCGACGCGGGCGAACTCCGCGTCGTCTTGGTCGAGGCTGGGCAGCGTAAGGCCGGGTGACACCGCATTCACCCGGATACGCGGCGCGAGCTTCATCGCGAGGAGCGTCGTCGCCTCCGCAAGCCCCGCCTTGCTCAGCGTGTAGGTGAGGAAATCGGGATTGGGATTGGCAAGCTTCTGGTCGAGCAGATTGACCACCGCGCCCTGTTTCAGATCCGCCTGCGCGGCGAGCGCCGAGGCGAGCAGCAACGGAGCACCGAGATTGACGTGCATATGCCGATCGAGTCCGGCATAATCGGCGAGCGGCAGCGTATCCCAGGCGAAGAGCGAGGCATTGTTGACCAGCCCCTCGACCGGGCCGCCCAGAGCCTGAGCGCCCGCTGCGATCAGGCCGTGCGTCGCAACCGGGTCGGCAAGGTCGGCGGTGACCAGCGCGACGCCGAGTTCTGCCGCCAGCGCCTCCGCCTCCTCCTGCGAATCATGATGGTGCACCGCCACCCGATGCCCGCCGGCGACAAGATGGCGGACGATCGCCGCCCCGATCCGCCGCGCGCCGCCGGTGACGAGAATGCGCATCGCGCTCAATAGCCCATCAGCGCCAGGACTTCCTTGCGGCTGCGTTCGTCCTCGCGGAAGGTCCCCATCATCCGACTGGTGACCATGCCGACGCCCGGCGTGCGGACCCCGCGCGCGGTCATGCAGGCATGGGTCGCGTCGATCACCACCGCGACGCCGCGCGGCTTCAGATGCTCCCAGATACAGTCGGCGACCTGCGCGGTCAGCCGTTCCTGAACCTGGAGCCGCCGCGCGAAGCCGTGCAGCACGCGTGCCAGCTTCGAGATGCCGACGACGTGGTTTTCGGGAAGATACGCGATCGATGCCTTGCCGATGATCGGCGCCATGTGATGTTCGCAATGCGACTGGAAGGGGATGTCCTTGAGCAGGACGATCTCGTCATAACCGCCCACTTCCTCGAATACCCGGGACAAATGATGGGCCGGATCCTCGTCATAGCCCTGGCAATATTCCCGCCAGGCGCGCGCGACGCGCTTGGGCGTGTCGATCAGCCCCTCGCGACTCGGGTCGTCGCCGGCCCAGCGAAGCAAGGTCCGCACGGCATCGGCGACCTCTTCGGGCACCGGAATCTTTGGCGGAGCGGCGACCATGTCGCCGTCATCGGGTTCGTCGTGATTTTGGCAACTCATCCTGGCCCGGCCCCTATCCTATCGTTTGACGCTACGGCAAGCGCGTCTGACTGTGTTGCCAATGCGCAACAAGCGGTCTCGGAACGAGAAATAGCAAGCATTTCCGCGGGATTCATAGCGTGATTTGACGTTGACGTAAGGATTCGGGCGAGCGTAGCTTGTGCCTAATAACAACAAGAATGGTTTCCGACGGCGCAGCCGCGGCATACCCAGAGAGGAGAGTTTGATGCGCAAGATCCAGCTATTTTCCGCGTCCGCCCTCGCCCTGATCGCGGCGACGCCCGCGTTCGCGCAGGACGCACCCGCCGCCGCCGCGGCGGAGGACGAAAGCTACCAGTCCGCCAATGAAGTCGTCATCACCGCGACCCGTCGTAACGAAACGGTGCAGGACGTGCCGATCGCGGTGACCGCGGTTCCCGCCGATCTGCTCGAGAATGCCGGGGTCAACGATCTTCGCGGCCTCGAACAGCTCGCCCCGTCGCTGCAAAGCTCGACCGGTCAGTCCTCGGCCACCGGCACCACCCTCTATATCCGCGGTATCACAACCGCAGGCGACAATCCGGGCTTCGAACCGGCGGTCGGCGTGTTCATCGACGGCGTGTTCCGCGCGCGTGCCGGCGTCGCGGTTTCGGAACTGCCCGAACTGGAGCGCGTCGAAGTCCTGCGCGGTCCGCAAGGGACGCTGTTCGGCCGCAACACATCGGCGGGCGCGCTGTCGATCTTCACCGCCCAGCCGTCCTTCGATCTGGGTGGCTATGCCGAAGCCAGCTATGGCAATTACAATGCGCTGGAGCTGAAGGGCGCGATCACCGGCCCGGTCAGTGAGCAGCTCGCGCTGCGCCTCGACGGCGGCTATCGCAAGCGCGACGGCTATATCGAGGACGTCAACAGCGACCGTGCGTTCAACGACGTCAACCGCTGGTATGCCCGCGCACAGGCGCTGTACGACACCGCGACCTTCTCGTTCCGCCTCATCGGCGATTATTACGAGACCGACGAACAATGTTGCGGCGCGCTCAGCGTCGTGCGCGGCTCGTTCGCGCCCCTGATCGAGGGGATTGCGGGGGCGCAGGGTCGCGACGGGCTGTACACCGGCGATCCGTCAGAACGCCGCATGGCCGCCTCCCCCAACCGCGATTTCTCGGAAAAGGTGCGCGACTGGGGCATTTCCGGCGAGATCAACGCCGAACTGGGCGACATCAAGTTCACCTCGATCACCGCCTATCGCAACTGGCGGGCGCTGCGGAATCAGGACATCGACTTTTCCGGCGTCGATCGCGCCTATCGCGAGGATTATCGCAATCGGCTGGTCGATTTCACGCAGGAAATCCGGTTCCAGGGCTCGGCGTTCGGCGGCGCGCTCGACTGGCTGGTCGGTGGCTTCTACCTCAATGAAACCAATGATCTGCGCGACACGGTGCGCGTCGGCAATGACGCCAACCTCTATGTCGATTCGATCTTCAACGCGCTGGCGGGGCCGTCCTTCGGCGGCTCAGTGCAATTCTATGGCTCGCTCGGCCCCACGGTTCCGACGCCGGGCGCGGTGTTCCTGAACCCGGCGGTGCCGAACTCCTATCCGGCGATCCAGGCTGTGTACGGCAACACGCTGGCGCCTCTGGTCGCCTGTTTCCGCACACAGGCGGTGGGTGCACCGGCCGGGATCTGTCCGATCCCCGGATTCCCGACCGCGCCGATCCCGGGCCTCGCCGCGCTCGCCGCAAGCCCGCTCCCCGGCGCCACCGCTGGACAGGGCAACAATAATGACGATTTCCGCGTCAAGACCAATGCCTTCGCGCTGTTCACGCACAACATCATCAACATCAGCGACAAATTGTCGCTGACGCTGGGTGCGCGCTGGAACTATGAGAAGAAGGATCTGAGCGCGACGATCAACAACAACACCGGCAGCTGCGCCTTCTTCGATCAGGTGCGCGCGGGCGATCCTGCCGCCAACGCCTATGCCAATGTCCTTCGGCAAATCGGCTTGTTCAACAACCTGTTCCTGCTGTCGTGCAACCCGGCGCTCAACAACGAGTTCAACGGTAGCTATTCGCACGATCAGGACGAGAGCAAGATCACCGGTACCGCCAAGCTGGCGTACAAGATCACGCCGGATGTCCTGCTCTATGGCGGCTATGACCGTGGCTACAAGTCGGGCGGCTACAACCTGGATCAGGCGACGTTCGACAGCGTGCTGCTGGGCGGCAACGGGGCGCAGGGCAGCGACCTCGCCTTCGGATCGGAATCGGTCGACGCGTTCGAAATCGGGCTGAAGACCCAGTGGGGCCGCGCCTTCACCTTCAACATTGCGGGCTTCTACCAGAAATTCAGCGATCTTCAGTCGCTGGTGTTCAGCGGCAACAATTTCGTCGTCCAGAATGTCGACAGCACGACCAGCAAGGGCGTGGAACTGGAGTCGATCATTCAGCCGGTTCGCGACTTCACGGTTCGCCTCGGCTACAGCTACATCGACGCGAAATATGATGCCGACAACAATTTCACGGGGACTCCGCTGCAAGGGCAGGAAGGGCGTCAGCTCAACAATCAGCCCGAGCATACGGTGACGGTAGCGACCACCTGGACGCCGGCGCTGACCAGAAACATCCGCGGCCTCGTCCACGTCGACATGCGCTACAATAGCGAGGTGAATATCCCGTCGAGCAACCCCGATCCGGTAACCGGTCGGACTGCGCTCTACAATCCGGGCTATCCGCTGATCTCGGCGCGGATCGGCATCCAGACCGAAGACCGCAAGAAGAGCCTCGAATTCTATGTCGAGAACCTGACCAACCAATATTATCATATCACCGGCTTTGCGGTGCCGGAGCAGACCGGCAACTATGCCGCCTATCCGGGCCTGCCGCGCTTCTACGGCGTGCGGGCGAAGGTCGCCTTCTGACCGTGTGAGCCGCACAGGGGGCCCGCCGGTCCCTTCCCTCGACGATGGGCGCGTTCGGGATACCGGGCGCGCCCTTTTCGATCGATCCCCTGAGTCCGGGCGGCGCGACGGATCGGCGATGCAAGAGAATCGGCATGGCGAAGCGGTTGAATCGGTCCCCCACGCGCGGCCAAAGGCGTCCGGAGGGACCACAACGGACAGAGTTCTCCACAAACAAACGTCGGTTACCCCTATGAAAGGGCATCAAATACGTGCATCCCGCGAAGAACCGCAGTACATCGTCACGAGCGACAACGGTGGCAAGGCATCGTACGAGCCGTCGGCGCTGACCAAGATCTGAGCCGACATCGGGTTGTCGGCTCAAAGAGGAGAAGAAAAGAATGGCGGAAAAGAAGGCATCCGGCGGCGCCCGTGGCGGCATCGCGAAGCCCGTCACCCCCTCGCCCGAGCTCGCGGCGGTCGTCGGCGCCGGTCCGCTGCCGCGCAGCGAGATCGTCAGCAAGATGTGGGACCACATCAAGAAGAACAACCTTCAGAACCCCGCCAACAAGCGCGAGATTCTGGCGGACGACAAGCTGAAGCCCATCTTCGGCGGCGACAAGGCGACGATGTTCGAACTGAACAAGCACATCGCCAAGCACGTCAAGTAATCCACCGGTCGGCTTTCGACCGGTTCGGACAGCGGGAGCCCCCGAAGCCACTGGTTTCGGGGGCTTTCGTTATCAGCAGCATCCCGCCGGGGAGAGTTCGGCGCAACGGAGACGATGGTGAAGCGTAACGAACGGCCATTTCTGGAACGCCTTCCGCTCGCCGTCGACAGGCCGTTGACGGGCTATGGCGTCGCGATCCTGCTCAGCGGAATCGCCTGGTGGGCGCGCTGGGCACTCGATCCGGCCTTTCCCCAGGGATTTCCCTATCTTACCTTTTTCCCGGCGGTCGTCGTGTCGGCCTTCCTGTTCGGCCGAAGGGCGGGACTCTTCGCCGCTATCCTGTGCGGCGTGCTCGCCTGGTATTTCTTTATCCCGCCGTTCCACAGCTTCGCGATCAACCGCGGCACCTCGATAACGCTCGCCTTCTACGTCGCGGTCGTTGCGGTCGATATCCTGCTGATCGACTGGATGCAGCGCGGCAACGAGCAATTGCGGCGCGAGCGCGCGCGCAGCGAGAAGCTGGTCGCGCACAGCCAGTTGCTGTTCAGCGAGTTGCAGCATCGGGTTTCGAACAATCTCCAGATGGTCGGCGCGGTCCTGTCGCTCCAGCGACGGGGCGTCACGGACCCGGCGGCGCGTCAGGCACTCTCGGATGCGGCGGGCAAGCTCCAGACGATCGGCCGCATCCAGCGCCAGCTCTACGACACCAGCGGCGCCCCCCTCGCGCCCGACCGGCTGTTGCCGGATCTGACCCGCGATCTGATCGAAACCGCGGGACGGCCGGGCATCGACTGGAAAGTCCATGTCGCGCCGGGACTTGAGCTGCCGTCCGGATCCGCGATTCCGCTGGCACTGATCCTCGCAGAAAGCATCGCCAATGCGATCGAGCACGGATTTGCCGAACGCGCAGAAGGATGCATCACGGTTACGATGCACGAGATGGACGCGGCGCTCACGCTGAGCGTCGCCGATGATGGCGCTGGCCCGCCCGACGGGTTCGACGCAGCGACCGCAACCAGCCTGGGCCTGCGCATCGCCCGCACGCTGGCCGAGCAGCTCGAAGGGAGCTTCACGCTGGAACGCGGCGTGCGGGGAGGCGCCGTGGCGACGCTGCGCATCCCGCTATCGGATGCCTAGTTCGCTCATAGACCGTGGTCGACAGCATCGAACGCCTCGCGCAGATAGTCGCCGACCGGCCGACTGCCTTCGTCGCGGTTGAACGCTTCAAGTCCAAGCCGGACGCACCCGATCGCCAGCATGGCGACGACCCGAAGCGACGCCTCCCGATCCGGATCGGGCCATTTCTCCCGCAACGCGGCAAAGACCGTCCGCTCATGCTCGACATAGCTGGCCTGTTTACGCGCCATCACGGCCTCGCTGGATCGCATCAGCCGGTCGATCGCGATCATCTCGTCGGCGGGATAGCCGGCGCTCAGCCGCAACACGATATCGCGAATCGCTTGGATCGGACGCTTGGCTTCGGGCTCATCGGATAGTCCAGCCGCGATCGCCTCCCCCATCCCCGACTGCATCGAAATCAGGATGTCGTCCTTCGACTTGTAATAATAGAAAAAGGTGCGACGCGAGATGCCCGCCTCTTCGGCAATCGCATCCAGCGTCGTCGCCTCATACCCGTCCGCGAGAAACAAGCGCAGCGCCACGTCCGCGATCCGCTGCGCGGTCTCGCGGCGCTTGCGCTCACGCAGTCCACCCGCCGCTGTTGCACGATCACCGCCTGCCACAAATTTCCCCTAGTGTAATATTGCACTTGATGCGATAAATAATTTACACCAAGTGCGATTCTTTGGAAAGGCAGCATCATGACGAAATGGACCGCGCACGACATCCCCTCGCAACAGGGTCGCACCGCGATCGTCACCGGGACGGGAGGACTGGGCTTCGTCGATGCCCTCGAACTCGCACGCGCGGGTGCTGACGTCATCCTGGCGGGCCGCTATTCGGCCAAAGGGGAGCAGGCCATCGCGCAGATTCGTCACGCGATTCCGGCGGCGCGTATCCGGTTTGAGCAGCTCGACCTTGCCGACCTGAATTCGGTCGCGGAGTTCGGAGCGCGGCTCTGCGATCGCGGCACAGCGCTCGATCTGCTGATCAACAACGCCGGCGTGATGGTGCCCCCCAGGCGCATCGAGACGATCGACGGGTTCGAACTTCAGTTCGCTACCAATTATCTCGGCCATTTCGCGTTGACGGCGCATCTGCTTCCGCTGCTACGCGAGGGGAAGACGCCACGCGTCGTCTCCCTCTCCAGCATCGCAGCGCGTCGCGGCCGGATCGACTTCACCAATCTGAACGCCGAGACGGACTATGATCCGATGCGGGCATATAGTCAGTCTAAGCTCGCCTGTCTGATGTTCGCGTTCGAGCTTCAGCGCCGCAGCGATGCTGATGACTGGGGGATCGCAAGTATCGCCGCGCATCCGGGGATCGCGCGCACCGATCTGCTCCACAACGGGCCGGGTTCGCGCAGCGTGATGGGCGTGACGCGATCGCTGCTTTGGTTCCTGTTCCAACCTGTAAGCCAGGGGGCGTTGCCGACGCTGTTTGCGGCGACCTCGCCCTCGGCGAAGCGTGGCCACTATTACGGTCCGGACCGGTTTTGGGAGACGCGCGGCCATCCGGCATCGGCCGATATCCCGGCGCAGGCGCTGGATCGCGCGACCGCAACCCGGCTGTGGGAGCAATCCGAAGCGCTGGCCGACGTCGCGCTGCGCTGAAACCGGACTGAGGGAGAAATCACAATGTACCGTTATCTGACCTACACCGCCTTCGGTTGGTTCGTGCTCAGCGGCACCGCGCATTTCAGCATCGATGTCCTCTCGCACGCATTTCAGGGACGCCATCCTCCGGGGCGTGAAACCACCCTCTATTACGGACTGCATTCGGCGTTCGCGCTGGGCCAGGTCGCGTTCGGCGCGCTGGCGCTGGTGGTGGTCGTCCGGGCACCACACGTCGTTGGTACCGGATTTCTGCTGGTGTCCGCTGGCGCAGGGATCGCATGGTTCGCGATCGCCTGGGTCTTTATCGACTATCGTCAGCCGACGATTATGGCGGGCATCTTCTGCGTCCTCGTCCTCGCCTGCTGGGTAGCGCGTCCGCGCTGGAGTTTGGTTCAGCGCAGCTGAACGATTGCGGCACCGGCCCGCTCCCCCACCCGGCCACCCATCAAAGATACCCTGAAGTGGGTGGCCGGGTGGGGGAGCGGGCCGGCACCGCAATTCAGCGAAGCTGAAACCGACTCTAAAGGACACGGGTAGATGGTGTCCCGGAGAGGACTCGAACCTCCGACCTGCGGTTTAGGAAACCGTTGCTCTATCCTGCTGAGCTACCGGGACGTGGCCGCGACGGTTAAGCGGCGGTGGCGGCGCGGTCAATCGTGCGATCAATTGCACCGGTCGGGCGGCACCACCGGCAGGGGAAGCGGCGCGACGGGCACCCCCTCGTCGATCAGCGCCTTGGCCTCGGCGATGCTCGCCTGGCCGTGGATCGGGGCGTGCGCCGCCTCTCCAAGATGCATCGCGCGTGCCTTTTCGGCAAAGGTCATGCCGACCCATTGCGAACCTTCGAGCATCTTCGCCTGAGCGGCGGCAAGCGCGGCCATGACCGCCTTGGGATCGGGTTCTGCCTTCGTCGACGCGGCTGCGCGGTTGCCCTTGGCGGCGACATTGGGGGCCATCACCGCCTTGCCGATCTCCGCATCGCCGCAGATCGGGCAGGCGAGCAAGTTGCGGGTGCGCTGGTCCTCATAGTCCGCGCTCGATCCGAACCAGGCCTCGAACACGTGATCGGCGCCGCATTTGAGGTCGAAGACGATCATGCGGCCTCCACCGGCGGAACCGCGCGGCGATGGGCGATCGCCGGAACGCGCGATCGGACATCCGCGACCCGCGCCGGATCGATGTCGACAAAACCGAGCCCCGCATCCTCGCCCATGTCGAGCAGGATTTCCCCCCATGGATCGATCGCGAGGCTGCGGCCATAAGTGGCGCGACCGTCCTCATGGGTGCCGGTCTGCGCGGCAGCGATGACATGCACCCCCGCCTCGATCGCCCGGGCGCGGAGCAACACATGCCAGTGCGCGGCACCGGTCGGACGCGTGAAAGCGGCAGGAACCGCGAGCAGCGTCGCACCGGCATCGGTCAGCGCGCGATAGAGATCGGGAAAGCGCAGATCGTAGCAGATCGACAGACCGAGCGTGCCGAGCGGGGTTTCGACCACCACCGCGCGGTCCCCCGGCGCATAGGCATCGGATTCGCGCCAGCGCTCACCGCTGGGCAGATCGACGTCGAACAGATGGATCTTGTCGTAGCGCGCGCGGATCGCGCCCGAACCATCGATCACGAAGCCGCGATTGACGAACCGCCCCTCTTCGCCCCGCAAGGCCAGCGAGCCGAGATGCACCCAGAGGCCGTATGCCGCCGCAGCCTCGCGGACCGCAGCGAGCACGGGGTCGTCGGCCTCTGCGACCACCGACGCCGAGGCGCGCTTGCGGTCGCGATCGAGCAGGCCGGACATTTCCGGGGTGAACAGCATCGCCGCGCCGCCCGCCGCCGCATCCGCCACCCCCTGGACAAGGGTCTCGGCATTGGCGCGCGGGTCGATCCCGCTCGTCATCTGAAGGACCGCGGCCTTCATCGGCCGAGCAGCGGATCCAGCCTGCCGTCGCGCTCCAGCGCCATCAGATCGTCCGACCCGCCGATATGCGCGCCGTCGATGAAAATCTGCGGCACAGTGGTCCTGCCGTTTGCGCGCTGGATCATCTCCTGCCGCTTCGGCCCGCCCATCGTCAGGTCGAATTCCTCGTAATCGGCGCCCTTGCTGTCGAGCAGCGCCTTGGCCCGCGCGCAATAGCCGCAAAATGCCTTGGTATAGATTTCGATTTTCGCCATATTCCCGAGGTGCGTATGCCGACCCCGCTTGTCAATCCGGGTCTTCCCCCGGGATCACCCGCGCCCAGCACAGGATCGTCACTTTGGCCGCGCCCGCGCGCTTCAATATGCGGACACAGGCATTGGCGGTCGCACCGCTGGTGAAGACATCGTCGATCAGCACGATGCGTCGGCCCTGCAGTTGCGCCGCAACACCGGGCGCCAGCGCGAACGCGCCTGCAACCGCCTTTGCCCGGCCCCGCCCGCCAAGGCCGCGCAGCACCGGGGTCGATTTAACCCGGCGCAGCAGATCGGGTGCCACCGGCACGCCGGAAATGCGCGCCAGTGCCCGCGCGATCAGTAGCGCCTGATTATAGCCCCTCCCCCAGATGCGCCAGCGATGCAGCGGCACCGGCACCAGCAGTTCGGCATCGTCGGGCATCAGCCGCACCATCAGCCGCGCCGCCGTCTGCGCATTGGCAGTACGCCCGCCATATTTCAGGCGCAACGCAAGCGCACTCGCGGTCGGGCCATAGGCCACGGCGGCACGCACCCCGTCATGCGCGGGCGGATGGGCGAGGCACGGCCCGCACAGCGCCCCCTCCCCCCGGTCATGATCGAACGGCAGGTTGCACGCCGCGCACCAGGGCGGCGCGATCATCGTCAGCCCGCTCCAGCAGGGTGCACAGAAGCGATGGTCGGCGTCCACCACCGCCCCGCACCCGGGGCAGCGGGGCGGAAGCGCCAGCCCGATCAGCCCCAGCAAAGGTTCGCGCAGTCCCACGCGATGCTTGTCGCGCGCGCGCCGACGCGGCACAAGCCGCCGCGTGTCCTCCCCAGCTTCCCCGCCCGATATCTTCGACCGCAACCGGCGGCGCCTGCACCGCGACCGCGCAGCGCCCGGCTTTGCGGGGTTCGACTTCATCCGCGCATGGATGCTGGAGGGGATTGGCGAGCGGCTCGACGCGGTGCGGCGCGAGTTTCACGATGCGCTGGATCTTGGCTGTTTCGACGGTGCATTCGTTCCGCCCCCCGGCGCGCGGGTCACGCGGGTCGATGCAGGCGCGCGCTTCGCTGCCCTGGCAGGCGGGGTTCAAGCCCAGGAGGATCGGCCCCATTCGCCCGAAGGCGCCTATGACCTGGTCGTCTCGGCAGGCGTACTCGACAGCGTCAACGACCTGCCCGGCGCGCTCGCGCTGATCCGGCGCTCACTGCGTCCCGACGGGTTGTTCATCGGTGCGTTTCTGGGCGGATCGACGCTGTCGACGCTGCGCAGCGTGATGCTGGAGGCCGAGGCCGATCGCCCGGCCGCCCGCATCCACCCTCAGGTCGATGTGCGCTCCGCCGGCGATCTGCTGGTGCGCGCGGGCTTCGCGCTGCCGGTCGCCGATGTCGAGACGCTGAACGTCCGCTATGCCAGCCTGTTCGACCTGATCCGCGATCTGCGGGGGATGGGGGCGACCAGCCTGTTACCTGACCCCGCACCGCTGCGCCGCGAGACGGTGGCGCGGGCAGCGGAGCGATTCGCCGCGCGCGCCGACGCGGAGGGACGCACCGCCGAGCGGTTCGACGCGATCTTCGTGACCGGTTGGGCGCCCGATCCGTCGCAGCCGAAACCCGCGCGGCGCGGATCGGCGACAACATCGTTGACGGATGCGCTTCGGCCGAAATCCTGACCTCTTGACGCAGACGCCGTCCGGCCCGATGTTAGCCGCGCGGACCGGGCCCCTCTGGCGATCGACATGATCGTGATGTCGGACCGCATCGGATGATCCGATGCAGGCTGGGCTTATCGTGACCGTTTCCACCTGCTGACGGCCATCCGATCGATTTCACATCGACAGGAGGCATTATGATGAGTGGCATGTTGTGCCGTCTGAGCGTCGTCCACCGGAAGCTGGACGAGGAGATTCGGCGCGAGGCACGGCGTCGCAATCCCGACGGGTTCCGCCTGCTGCGGCTGAAAAAGCTGAAGCTGGCGGTCAAGGACCGCCTCGCCGGGCATTGGAAGCGCGAACTCGCAACCGGCAACTGATCCAACCAATCGCGGCGGCCCGGGCCCCTCTGGTGCGCGATGCGAATCGCGCATGATGTCGGGCCGCCCTTCGACGCGCGTGCTGCGCGATCCGAAAGGGGCTGACTTCAATGGAATTTCTGACTTACCTCTGGCTGGGCAAGCCGGTGTGGATGTGGCTCGCCTTTATGGGCCTCGTCGCCGTCCTCCTCGCGCTCGACCTGGGCGTCCTGCATCGCAAGCAACGCGAAATCGGGGTGCGCGAGAGCCTGTTGCTTTCGGCTTTCTATATCGTTCTGGGGCTGGCGTTCAGCGGCTTTGTCTGGTGGCAGCTCGGGCAGACCGCAGCGGTCAATTACGTCACCGGATTCGTGGTCGAAAAGAGCCTGGCGATGGACAATGTCTTCGTCATCGCGATGATCTTCACCTATTTCGCCGTCCCGCGTCAGTATCAGCACCGGGTGCTGTTCTGGGGCATATTGGGCGTCATCGTGCTGCGCGCGATCATGATCGGCGTGGGCGCGACGATCGTGTCCGAATTCGGATGGGTTCTGTATATTTTCGCCGCCTTCCTGATTTTCACCGGTATCAAGATGTGGCGGATGGTCGATACGCCCTATGACGTTTCGGGCTCGCCACTGCTGCGCTGGTTGCGGCGGCACATGCGGGTGACCGAAGGGCTGCGCGGATCGGCGTTTTTCGTGCGGGAAGCAGATCCGCGAACCGGGGCTATGGTGCGCCATGCCACGCCGCTGTTTCTGGCGCTGGTGATGATCGAGTTTGCCGATCTGGTGTTCGCGGTCGATTCGGTGCCGGCGATCTTTGCCATCACCACCGATCCGTTCATCGTCTACACGTCGAACATTTTCGCGATCCTGGGGCTGCGCGCGCTCTATTTCGCGCTTTCGGCGCTGGTCGAGCGGTTTCACTATCTCAAATATGCGCTCGCCGTGCTGCTGGTGTTCATCGGATCGAAAATCTTCGTCGCCGATGCGCTGGGGCTGGCGAAGATCCCACCGCTTGCATCGCTCGGGATCACCGTGGCGATCCTCGCCACCGGCATCGCCTATTCGCTGTGGCGCACCCGCGACCAGCAGGTGGCGCACGCAAGCTAGATCAGCGCCTCCAGCAATCCGATCAGCGGCTTGTCCGCCGGCGGCATGTCGAGGCGGTGCAATTCGAGCGGGCGAACCCAGCGCAGCGCGGTAGCGTGCCGCGCCTGGGGGACCCCGCTCCATTTGCGGAGCGCATAGAGCAAGAGGAGCAGATGCCGCTCGCCCAGCGCCTCGCTGGCGAAGGTCGCGGGGGCGAGACACGCCTGCTCGACCGAGATGCCGAGTTCCTCCTCCAGTTCGCGGCACAAGGCGGTTTCGGGCAGTTCGCCCGGATCGACCTTGCCGCCGGGAAACTCCCATAGTCCCGCCATCGGCTTGCCGGGCGGGCGTTGCTGCACCAGCACGCGACCGTCGCCATCGACCAGCGCCGCCGCAACGACCAGCAACAATCCATTCTCCAACGATGCAGGGCGCGTTTTCAGCATTTCGTTAATCTTGTTTCCCTAGATTCCGTCAGCACTCATTGGAGAGGCCGCACCGTGCGACCATTAAAGTCATTATCGGCCCGCCTGTTACGCTGCTCGCGCGGCGCGACGGCGGTCGAATATGGCTTCATCCTCGCGCTCATCGTCCTCGTCATGATCGCTGCGCTTGGCGAACTCGCCAGCGGCACCACCGGCATGTGGAACAATGTCAGCAACAAGGTCCAGACCGCCCGTTGAATATTACGGGCCTCACCCGGTCGCGCCTAAGGTCTTTGTTAACTTCCGTCACTTAGTTTCGGCCTTGCTGGAACCGGGTTCTCCCGGGGGCAGCCGGGAAATGAAGCGTCAAATTGCATGGAGACCGGTATGAACACGATCCGCAAGATTTTCGGCAACAAAAAGGGTGCCACCGCCATCGAGTACGGCCTGATCGCCGCGCTCATCGCCGTCGCAGCCATCGCCGCGATGCAGGGCCTGGGCAACCAGCTCAAGACCACCTTCACCAACGTTTCGTCGAACATGAAGGCGTCGTAAGACCCTTTATTCCGACAAGTGAACAGGGGGCGGCGGACCATCGGTCCGCCGCCTTTTTTCTGTTCCTCCCCTGAGCTTGCTCGGGGGAGGGGGACCGCCGCCGAAGGCGGTGGTGGAGGGGCGGCCGCGCGGACGGCCGTGAACAGCTCGGCAAAATTCCGCCCTCTACGGCCAACGGCTTGCTTTGCACGCCGGCTCCGCTGCTGCGATATGCCCCCGGCATATCACTGTTCGCGGCTACGCCCCCTCCACCACTCGCTTCGCGAGCGGTCCCCCTCCCCTGCTGCGCAGGGGAGGAATGGATATCAAGCCCGGCCCATCGCGAGGAATTTGGCGCGGCGCGACTGCCGCAGCGCGGTTGCGCTCTGGCCCGACAGATCCTCGAGCGCCGACTCGATCGCATCGCCCAGTGCGTCGATCGCCGCCGCATGGTCGCGATGCGCACCGCCCAGCGGTTCGGGAACAATCGTGTCGATCACGCCGAGTTCCTTGAGATGCTGTGCGGTCACCTTCATCGCTTCGGCGGCGTCGGCGGCCTTGTCGGCGGTGCGCCACAGGATCGAGGCACACCCCTCGGGCGAGATCACCGAATAGACGGCGTGCTCCATCATCAGCACGCGGTTGCCCGCCGCCAGCGCGACCGCGCCGCCGGAGCCACCCTCGCCCAGAATCGACGCGACCATCGGCACGCCCAGATTGAGACACGCCTCGGTCGAGCGGGCGATCGCTTCGGCCTGGCCGCGCTCTTCGGCCTCCATGCCTGGAAACGCGCCGGAGGTATCGACCAGAGTCACCACGGGGATGCCGAATTTGTCGGCCAGTTCGACCAGCCGGATCGCCTTGCGATAGCCCTCGGGCTTGCCCATGCCGAAATTGTGGCGCAGGCGGCTGGCGGTGTCGTCGCCCTTTTCATGGCCGATAACCATCACCCGCCGACCGCGGAACCGGCCAAGGCCGCCCTGGATCGCCTGATCGTCGGCAAAGGCGCGGTCGCCGCCCAGCGGCATGAAATCGTCGATCAGCCGCGCGACATAATGCTTGAAATGCGGTCGCTCCGGATGACGCGCGACCAGCGTCTTCTGCCACGGGGTCAGTTTGGCGTAGGCATCCTTGAGGAAACGGTCGGACTTGGCCTGAAGGCGGCCGACCTCGGCCTCGATATCCACCTCGCCGCCTGCGGCGGTATCGCGCAGCTCATCGATTCGCGCCTGAAGCTCCGCGATCGGCTTTTCGAATTCAAGAAAACTGGCCATCGCGCGCACCTATGCCCCGCCGCGCTTCGCGTCAACGCGGCGAAGCGATGCCGCTGCGTCGGCGAGTGGATGGCGTTCGTTGACCAGCTGGACCAGCCGCGCGCTGTCGACATGGGTGTAGATTTCGGTCGTGGCGATATCGGCATGGCCCAGCATCGCTTGAAGCGCGCGCAGATCGGCGCCGCCTTCGAGCAGATGCGTCGCGAAGGCGTGGCGCAGCACGTGCGGGCTGATCCGGTCGGGCGGAATGCCGGCTTCGGCAGCGATCGCCCGGACCATCTGGTAGAGGCGGATACGGCTCAAATGCCCCTTGCCCGAGGGGAACAGCCAAGGCCGTGCCGGATCGACATGCGCGCGCCATGCGGCCACCGCCGCACGCGCGCGGTCGGACAACGGGACGAGCCGCTCCTTGCCGCCCTTGCCGCGCAGGATCAGATAGGGCTTGTCGGGCTGGACGGCGCCGCGCGGAAGGGAGACCAGCTCGGTCGCGCGCAGGCCCGAGCCGTAGAGCAGTTCGATCAGCGCGAGTAGTCTAAGGTCGCGCGGATCGGGCGGCACCCGGTCGATCCGCGCCTGGATCGCGGCGAAGATCGCCTCGACGTCGCGGCCCGAAAGCGTTTTCGGAAGTCCGCGCCCGCTACCGGGTCGCGGCAACGCCCCGCCGGGATCGTCGGCACGAAACCCTTCGTCGAGCAGAAAGGCGAAGAAGCGCCGCAGCGCCGCCGATTTGCGCGCGACCGTCGCGCGCGAGAGGTCGCGCCACCCCTCCCCCAGCCGCTCGATCGCCGCCCGGTCCGCACCCGCCAGCGCGCCGTCCAGCGTCTGGGAGGCAAGCCGCAGGTCCGCACCATAGGCGGCGAGCGTGTTGGGCGCGGCGCCAGCCTCGGCCGCGAGCATCTCCAGAAAGCGTTCGATCAGCGCCCCGTCGTCGCCGGGAGCGATCGCGGTCAAAGCCGTGTGATCGCCTCGACGGCGATCATCCGCGCATAGCCGTCGAGTCCCACCTGCGTCAGAGCGCGGGTGATATGGTACAGCGCCTCGGGCGAGACGCCTTCCCACACCCGGCTCTGCATCCCCGTCGCCGCCAGCAGCACGACCGTTCCGGGCTGGTTCGCATCGGCCGCGCGCGCGATGGCGCGAGTCCAGGCATTGGCCGCATCGAATTCAACGCCCGATGCGCGCATCAGCCGCTCGCCATCGCCCGCCGGGATGCGGCCCATCCCGGCCATTGCCGCGATCAGCATCGCGCCGTTGTTACTCTCCGCGCTGTTGCGATACGCCTCGACATCGCCGACCGCGACGGCACGCGCGGGTTCGGCGAGCAGCAACATGCCCCAGCCATCGCTGCCGCGCGGGGCGATTTCCTTCCAGCGCAGCGCCGCACGGTCGAGACCGGCGCTGAGCATCGAGGCGATCAGCCTGTCGGCATCGGCGCGATGTGCCTCGGACGGCGTGAGCCGGGCCGCCGCGCGCGCGGTGAGGATCAGGCGGCTATAGGTCGCGCGCGGCCCCTGTGCCTCGTCCCATAATTGCCGCATCCGCTCGACCCGCTCCTCGGCGGTGGCGGCAGTGAAAGCGGCGCGCAGATCGCGGGCGACCGCGACTTCCGCAGTGGAGGGATCCTCCAGTGCTTCGATCTCGCCATAAAGATCGGTGAGCGCCTGAGACGAGAACACGCCCTGGCTCGCCGCCGCCTCGGCCGCTGCGGAACGGTCGCGCAGGGCAAGTGCGGGGGCGGTCGCTCGCCAATAGCGAAGCTGCGGACCGGCGGTGTCGTTCAACCGCGTCGGAATATCCGTGCCAGACGCGACCGCGAGGCCCCAGCGCCACGCGCTGATGCGATCGACCGCGTCCCATTCGACAGTCACCGCGCGGCGCCCCGACACACCCATCCCGACCAGCTTTTCAGCGAGCAGCACGTCGATCGCGTTGCCCATCCGGCGGCGGCTGGCATCGATCAGCGGCCCGGCCTTGCTCGGATCGCCGTCCAGCCCCGCGCAGATTGCCTCGGCAAGCCGCCAATTGCGGTCGGGCGCGGTATCGAGCGCGGGGACGACCATTGGACACAGGCCACCCGGATCAGCGGTGGCGAGCATCGCCTGCATCGCGACCTGGAACATCTTGGGGGTGTAATTGGCGATATCGACCGACTGGACCATCGCCCGCGCCGCATCCGCCTCACCCATGCGGATCAGGAGCCAGGCGCGTTCGGCGGCAAAATCGGCACCGTGCAGCCCGCGCGGCGTATTCACGCGCGACAGCAGCGCCCGGCGCAGCGCGATCGACAGCCAGCGCGATGCGACCGGCGCGTCCATCCGCCGCATCAGCGTCTGAAGGAAGCCGCCGTCCGCATTGCCGAACGCGGTGACGGGCAATCCGTCGCTGGCGGGCGAGGACGGGCCCACCTGCGCCAGCGAGCGTTTGGCGAAATCGGGCAATTCGTAGCGGGAGATCACCGCATAATCGATCTCGCCGGGTTCGGTCTCTGTCCCCGTATCGGCCGCGGCGCTCTCATTCGCCACGCCTTCGCCAGCAGAAGGGGCCGGCGCGGCGGGCGGCGGCACAGCAGCCCCCGGCGCCGCAGTCGGCGCAGGGGCCGGAGCGGGCGCAGGCGCGGGTGCGGGTGCGGGAACCGGATCGTCGAATCCCGGTGGCAGCAGCGATTCGGGCCGATCCTGCGCCAGCGCGGGAATTCCCACGCCGGCCGCGACCGCCAGAACTGCCGCGAGCGCCGTCTTAGTTCGAGAGATTGTCAAGCGGAACGACCTTCTCGACGCGCACCGGCGGCTTTTCGGTATCGCGTCCTGCAAGGAAGAATAGCCCCCCGATCAACAGGATAGCGACAATCACGACGATGACGAGCGAACGGGACATCGACCCCCTCAAAACCATTTGCTGCACAGGCGACGGGCCTTTTGCCCGAGCGCGATGCTCGCTGTATAGCCCCCGCGACCATGCTGCAAACCCGTCCATCTCTCGCCCAGCCGATTACCCGCCCGATCGTGCTGATCGGGCTGATGGGCGTGGGCAAGACCACGGTGGGGCGTCGCCTAGCCCAGCGGCTCAAACTCCCCTTTGTCGATGCCGATGCGGAGATCGAGGCGGCGGCGGGGATGACCGTCGCCGAAATCTTCGACCGGTTCGGCGAACCGCATTTCCGCGATGGCGAGCGGCGGGTGATCGCGCGGCTGATCGACGGCGCGCCCAAGATTATCGCGACCGGAGGCGGCGCATTCCTGAACGACGCGACCCGCGCCCTGATCCTTGACCAGGCGACCGCGATCTGGCTGGACGCTCCCCCAGAAGTCCTGGCGGAGCGGGTCGCAAAGCGCGACCATCGCCCGTTATTGCGTGGAAAGGACCCGCTAAAGGTGCTCACCGAACTCGCCGCCGTGCGCAATCCCGTCTACGCGCTCGCGCCGATCCATATCGCCAGCAAGGCTGCGCCACACGAGACGACGGTGAATGCGATCCTGACGGCAATCGGCCGATGAAGATCGTCCCGGTCGCGCTGGGTGCGCGCAGCTATGAGGTGCGGATCAAGGCCGGGCTGCTGGACGATGCCGCCGCGCATCTCGGCCCCCTCGCCCGCAACCGTCCCTTTGTCATCGTCACCGACACCAATGTCGCGCGCCATGCCGAACGGCTCGCCGCGACGCTCGCGGCTGCCGGACTGGCCAGCGACACGATCGTCCTGCCCGCAGGCGAAGCGACCAAGAGCTGGGCACAGCTCGAATCGCTCACCGACGCGCTGCTGGAGCGCGGGATCGAGCGCGGCGACCATGTCATCGCGCTGGGCGGCGGGGTGATTGGCGATCTGGTCGGCTTCGCCACCGCGATCCTCAAGCGCGGCTGCAACTTCGTACAGATGCCGACGACGTTGCTGGCGCAGGTCGACAGCTCGGTCGGCGGCAAGACCGCGATCAACAGCCGCGCGGGCAAGAATCTGATCGGGGCGTTTCATCAGCCTTCGCTGGTGCTGATCGACCCGGATTTGCTCGACACGCTTCCGCTGCGCGAGCAGCGCGCCGGTTATGCGGAAGTCGTCAAATACGGCCTGATCGACGATCTCGGATTTTTCGAATGGTGTGAGGGCAATGGCCTCGCGCTGCTGTCCGGCGATTCGTCGGCGCGCGCCTATGCCATCGCCCATTCGGTCGGCGCCAAGGCGCGGATCGTCGCGGAGGATGAGCGCGAGACCACCGGCAAGCGTGCGTTGCTCAACCTTGGCCACACCTTCGGCCATGCGCTGGAGGCGGAAACCGGCTTTTCCGACCGGCTGCTGCATGGCGAAGGCGTTGCGGCGGGCATGGCGCTTGCCTTTGCCTATTCGGCGCGGCGCGGCCTGTGTCCGGGGCAGGATGCCGAGCGGGTCGCGGCACATCTGCGGGCGAGCGGGCTGCCGTTCGACCTGGCTAGCGCCGGGATCGCCGCGAGCGGGGCACGGCTGGTGGAGCATATGCTGCACGACAAGAAGATGGACGCAGGCACCCTCCCCTTCCTGCTCGCACGCGGAATCGGGCAGACCTATTTGGACAAGCAGGTCGATCTGGCCGACGTGGCGTCGTTCCTGGACGAACTGCCGCGCTAACGGATTTCCTAACTTCGGTTTGCCCTGAGCCTGTCGAAGGGCGATTTCCAACCGGCGTTTCGCTTGCGGCCCTTCGACAGGCTCAGGGCAAACGGATCGGGGGCGTTTCGAACGCGCGCGACGCTTTTGCTTTGGTCAGCCGCCACAAAATGGGGTGGAGGATATGTGATTCGGGGGGGAATCCCCCCACCCCGCATCCCCCCGCGGGGAGATGCGATCTTCAGGCTTCGAGCTGCCGCATCAGGCTGCGGACCGCGCCGTCGATCTCGCTGTCGGTGCCGCGCAGTTCCTCGATGCGACGGACGGCGTGGATGACGGTAGAATGGTCGCGATTGCCGAATTTGCGACCGATCTCGGGAAGCGAGCGCGTGGTCAGCCGCTTGGCGAGATACATCGCGATCTGGCGCGGACGGGCGATCGCGACGGCGCGACGCTGCGATACCAGATCGAGCTGTTTGACGTCGAAATGCGACGAAACGGCCTTCTGAATCTCGTCGATCGTCACCCGGCGCTGGCCACCGCGCAGAGCCTCGCCCAGCACGCTTTCGGCGAATTCGATCGTCACCGCTTCGGCGTTATTGAGCTGCGCATAGGCGACGAGGCGGTTGAGCGCCCCTTCCAGTTCGCGCACCGACGAACTGATCCGCGCCGCGAGCAGGTCGAGCACCGCCCCCGGCACCATGGCGCCTGGCATATCCTCAAGCTTGCGGTCGAGGATCGCGCGGCGCAGGCCGAGTTCGGCGGGCTTGATGTCGGCGGCAAGCCCCGATCCCAGCCGCGAGGCGAGCCGCGTCTCGATCCCTTCGAGCGCAAGCGGGCTGCGGTCGGCAGCGATGACCAGGCGCTTTCCTTCGCGCATGAACTCATCGACCGTGTGAAAGAATTCCTCCTGGGTCGACTCCTTGCCCGCGATGAACTGGAGATCGTCGATCATCAGCAGATCGACCCCGCGCAGCCGCGCCTTGAAGCTGAACGTATCCTTCTCGCGCACGGCGCGGACGAACTCGAACATGAACCGTTCGGCGGGCATGTAGATCGCGGTCGCATCCGGACAGGCTTCGAGAAAGGCATGGCCGATCGCGTGCATGAGGTGGGTCTTGCCCTGCCCGGTCATGCTGTGAAGGTAGAGCGGGCTGAAACGCGGCTTGCCCGGCTCGGCCAGCGCGCGCGCGGCGTTGAAGGCAACGCGGTTGCTGGTATCCACCACGAACCGGTCGAAGGTGAAGCGCGAATCGAACCGCGGACGCTCGGACGCTCCGACGCTCGCTCCGGCCTGGGCCGAGGGCGAGGCGGGCGTTGCCGCCGAAGCCGCAGGGGTATCGGCGGCAAGTTCGCGGGTTGCGCGGGCGTCGACCGTCTCGATCGAGACGGTCCGAACGCCGGGCAGCTGCGAGCGGAATTCCATCACCAGCCGGTCGGCATAGTGATTCTTGACCCAGTTGGTCATGAAGGCGGAGGGCAGGCCGAGGCGGACGGTATCGGCATCCTCGCCAGGGATAAGGACGATCGGCTTCAGCCACTGGTCGAACAGGCGCTGGCCCGCAGAGAGCCGCAAATTGCCGCGTACTCGTGTCCAGGCCGTCGCTTGATCCATCCGTCCTCGCCCCCTTCAAAGTCATCCGGCCCGCGCGCGGGCAACACTCTCCCAGCGCGGAAAGCGACCCCTTCCGCACGCGAGTTTCGCTCAGGCAAAAGGATCCCGTCGGCGGAATCGCATCCGCGTCGCAACGGTACCTTCGCTGATTCCGCCGGGCAGAAACGCCGTGGCGGAGGTCCGTTTTAGGGACGATTTTTCGAGTCGATCAAGAGCAAGCATGTAAA